>JAGQIK010000579.1 GCA_020431405.1 Myxococcales bacterium | reverse complement strand
GACGGAGCGCGGAGGGTGCGCGGGCGTGCCTTTCGCGGGCCGTGGCGAGACGCCTCGCGACGTGGGGCGCGCGCGGACGTGGGGGGCGCGGCGCTAATGGACTGTCGTCTTGGACTGCGGGCCGAGTTGCAGGCGTGTGGCGCTGGAGGACTGCGCTAGCGCCGTTTGCCTGGGATGTCGTTGACGCTGAAGCGGCCGCCTCGGCCGCGGCGCCAGCCGGTGGTGAGCAGGAAGGTGCGTGCTGTGGGCCAGGGGTTGGCCTCGTTGGGCTCGCGGTCGCGATAGCCGTCGAACCAGCAGGCGGTCGAGAGCGGGTCGACCCAGCCCAGGTGAGCTTGGCGCTGGCCCTGATGTCTGCGCCGGTTATTGAGCACGTAGCGCAGCGCGTTTCGTACCTGCGTGGGCGTGCGAAGGATGTGCGCGTGGTAGCGCTGCGCGAACACCTTGCCCTTGCGCTCGGTGGCGCGGTTGATGGCACGCGCGACGCGCACCGACAGCGCGTGCACGCCGCGCGAAAGCGCCCGCCAATCACTCGCCTCGACGATGAGGTGCAGGTGATTGCTCTGGATGCTGAAGTGCACCAGGCGAAAGTCCTCGCGTCGGGCGCCAAGCCACAGCGCGATGGCGACCTTTCGCGCCACCTCCCGCGTGCGCAGATTGGGCACGTCCTCGTGCACCTTCGCCGTGACATGCACGGCCGCGGGCCGCGAAAACCGCTCGCGCGCCACCTTCTGCTCGGCCCCAGCCTTGCGCGGCCGCCCCGCACCAGGTCGCCATCCGCCCCAAGTGGCTGGCGGTCTTCGCCTTAGCTCGAGTTGGTGAGGCTTGCGGCGATTTGGTGTGGAATTGGCCATCTAGATATCCGCTAGCTTATTTCGAAACGCTGCTTGATTCAACCAAAAAAGCTATGCGGAGACGCCTAAGTACGCTGCGAAGTCCCCCAGCGCCACACCCCTGCAACTCGGCCCGCAGCGCCAAGACGACAGTCCATCAGCGCCGCGCCCGCCAACGCCCGCGCACGCACAAGGCCCCGAGGCGTCTCGCCACGGCCCGCGATCGGCACGTCCGCGCATCCTCCACGCCCCGCCAACCCACGCCAAACGCCCGCAGCCCGCCAGCCTCCCTCTCCCCTATCAGCCCAGCCGGCCCCCAGCGCGCCCAAAGCACCAACGCAGGAGGCGTCCTCCCACGTTCGCCCCCCCGCGCGGCGTTGCGTCTACTGCTCGATCTTGACCCAGAGCGGCTTGGCCGAGTGTCCGCCGCTCGACGTCTTGCGGATCTCCAGCGTCAGCGTGCCGCTGTCGTCGCCGCTTCCGAGCACGCCGCCGCAGTACGTTCCGGGCCGCACGACCAGCGAGCTTCCGCCGTTGCCGGTGGCGCTGTCGCTGTATTGGTTGGTGCCGTGATCACAGCGATAGGTGGCTGTGACTTTGAACGTGGCGCTGCTCGGGGCGCTGCTCAAGTCGACGGTGATCTTGGGGTGCAAGATGCACGAGAGGTATGGGCTGTCGGTGATGTGCAGCTTGAGCCACTTCGCCGCGGTCGTGCGCTGGGCGGGAGTGCTGTCGTGGGGGCGGTCATCGCTGGCCAACAGCATCGCCACGTTCTTGGGCCCCGAGCAGTCGTCGGTGTTGCCGAGGTCGCGCGCGTTCTGCGCGCTGTCGTAGCGCGCGTCGATGTCGAGCGTCTCGCAGCCGTCGGCGGCGCTGCCGTTGACGTCGTAGCTGTCGCCGCGGCACGTCAAGCCGCATACGCCGCCGCTGCAGGTGCGCGCGGACGCGACGTTGTCGATGCCGGGGCACTTGTCGTTGCATCCGCCGCAATGGTCGGGCGTGCCGAGCGCGCACGGCGGCTGCGGCTGATCGACCGTCGCATCGGATGCAGGGCTGGTCACGTCGTGGTTGTAGTCGGAGGTAACATCGAACGAAGGCAAAACGCGCTGGTCGGGGCGCGTCGCCGTCGTGTCGCCGCTCGGCGCGCCGCCGTCCTGACGCGCCGTCGCGCCGTCGTCGCCGCTCCCGCCGTCGCCTGACGTCACGCCGCCCGTGCAGGGGCCGCTCGCCACGGCTTTGCCCGAGGCGACGTCGCGGCTGCCGAGATCGAGCGGCGCATCGACTCGCGGCAGCGCGATCGTGATCGGAAACGCCTCGAGCGTCTTGTCGCCGACAAACGGCAGCGAGATCTCGACGCGCGGCTCGAGCGTGACCGTGCCGCCAAGCGAGACACGCCCGGTGCTCTGCGCGATGCCGTCGGCGAGCTCCGCGCACACGCCGACGTAGCTCGCCTTGAGGTCGGCGCTCGCCGTGACGACGAGATCGCCCTTGGCGCCAGGAATCGCCGACAGCCCGCCCGCGAGCGGGATACGCGCGACCTCCGTCGGCGCCATCTTCGCGTCGACGGCCGCCGGCGATGCGCCGACGAGGAACGGGTCGAAGGAGACGGCGTTCTTGATCGCGATGTCGATGTCGGGCGCGCCTTCGATCGGTCCTTCGAAGGAAAGACCCGGCAGCGCGATCTTGAGCGACGCCTTCGCGCGCACCGACAAGTCCACGCTCAGCTTGCCGCTCGCCGCCACGGGCTCGAGGCCTGCGCCGGCGGCGCGACCGCGCGCGGCGACGATCAGCGCGCCGGCGCCCGAGGCGGCGAAACGCACCTGGATGGGCGACAGCGCCGGCAGGTAGCCGCTGTCGTAAGCGAGCGCGCCGAGCGGCTCGATCTTGCCTTCAAACGCGACCTCGCCGTTGGCGGGCCCCGGCGAATCGCCTCCTGCGCCATCGCTCGCGCAGCCCAACAGCGCGACAGCGAGCGCGCACCACAACGACACGACACAGACCCAACGAGATGCCATGGCTTCACTCCCTTGCGGCATGTGCGCTGCGCGATTGCAGCTCGCATGCCGCTGCGGGGAAGCCAGAAATGTGAGGGGCTATCGGGCCTTGGAGGGGTGGCCCGATCTGCACACGGTGGTTGGCGACAGCTTCGACCAGTCCGTGCTGCGCACTGCTTCGCCCACTGCAACGCGCAGTGCGCGCACGAACGGCGACGTGCTACAGCTTCGGGCCGGCGGCCTTGACCTCGTCGCTCACGCCGCCCTCGTAGGCCTTGAAGTTCTTGCCGAACAGAGCAGCCAGCTTCTTGGCCGTCTCTTCGTACTTGGCCTTGTCGGTCCACGTGTTGCGCGGGATCAGGATCTCCGCCGGCACGCCGGGGCAGCTCTTGGGCACCTCGAGGCCGAAGACGGGATCGGTCTCGGTGGGCGCGCTCTTCAGCTCGCCGGAGTGGATCGCGTCGACGATGGCGCGCGTGTAGCTCAGCTTCATGCGCTTGCCCACGCCGTAGGCGCCGCCCGACCAACCGGTGTTGATCAGCCACGCTTGCGCGTCGTGCTTCTGCAGCTTCGCGGCGAGCTGCTCGGCGTATTTGCCGGGGTGCCAGACCAGGAACGGCCCGCCGAAGCACGGCGAGAACGTCGCCTGCGGCTCGGTGACGCCGACCTCGGTGCCGGCGACCTTGGCGGTGTAGCCGCTGATGAAGTGATACATCGCCTGAGACGGCGTCAGCTTGGCAACCGGCGGCAGCACGCCAAAGGCGTCGCAGGTCAGAAAGATCACGTTGCTCGGGTGGCCGCCCATGCATGGGATCTTGGCGTTGTCGATGTACTCGATGGGATAGCTGCAGCGCGTGTTCTCGGTGATCGAGATGTCGGTGTAGTCGACGTGGCGCTGATCGTCGAGCACCACGTTCTCGAGCACCGAGCCGAAGCGGATCGCGCGGTAGATGTCGGGCTCCGCCTCTTCGGTGATGTTGATCGCCTTGGCGTAGCAGCCGCCCTCGATGTTGAAGATGCCGTCGTCGCTCCAGCAGTGCTCGTCGTCGCCGATGAGCTGACGCTTGGG
>JAGQIK010000578.1 GCA_020431405.1 Myxococcales bacterium | reverse complement strand
CGGCAGCGGCCGCACGCGCGCGCTGCCGCTGCCCGCCGAGGTCTGCGTCACGCCGCTTCCCGTGGCGCTGCCGGTGCGCGTGTGCGCCAGCGCGGAGCCCGAGCCGGCGCGCCCGCGATCGCGGCGCATGGTGTCGATCACCAACGCCGCCCCGGCCGCGATGGCGCCGAGCGCGAGCACCACGCCGAACATCATCATCGGCGTCGCGCGCTGCGAGCGCCTGCGTTTTGGCGGCTCGGCCACGCGGCGCGTCGTCGCCGCCGACTGGCCAGGCACCGCCAGATCGTCCCACTCGGTCTCGATCTCGGCCTCGCGCTGCGCTGCGACGACGGCCGACTCGAGCTCCTCCATCGACGCGTAGCGCGCCTCGGGGTCGCGCTCGAGACAGCGGAGGATCACGCGCTCGATGGCCTCGTGTACGTTGGCGGCGTGCGCGTGGCTGCGCAGCGCCGGCGGCGGCTTCGTCGCCTGCAGGTGGATGAACTTCTCGAGGGGCTCGTGCGGGTAGGGCGTCTTGCTCGCCAGCAGCTCGTAGAACATGCAGCCGAGGCCGTAGATGTCCATCGCGGGCGTGGGGCGCTCGCCGGCGACCTGCTCGGGCGCCATGTAGCCGGGCGTGCCCACGCGCACGCGTTGGCGATCGCTGGCGTGCGCCATCACGCCGAAGTCGAGCACCTTGACGAAGCTCTCGCGGTCGTCGCGCCGCACGAGCATCACGTTCTCGGGCTTGATGTCGCGATGGATGATGCCCTGGCCGTGCGCGGCGTGGATCGCCTTGCAGACCTGGCGCACGATGGGGATCACGCGCTCGATGCTGAGCGCGGGGCGCTTGGCGAGCACGTCGGCGAGCGAGACGCCGTCGACGAGCTCCATGGCGAAGAAGAAGCGCCCGTCGGCGAGCTCGCCGAAGTCGATCACGTCGACGATGTTGGGGTGGCTGATGCGGCTGCAGGCGCGCGCCTCGAGGCGAAACTGACTGATCGCCTCGCTGTTGTTCTGCAGCTGCGGCGAGAGGATCTTGATCGCGACCTGTCGCTCGAGATCGATGTGCTGGCCGGCGAAGACCGAGGCGCTGCCGCCGCGGCCGAGCATGCGCACCAGCCGGTAGCGCGTGCCGGGGATGCGCTCGCCCACCTTGAGCGCGCGCGGCTTGGGCGCCGAGTCGCCGTCGTAGAGGCCGTAGGTGTCGGTGCGGCCGGCGCGCTCGCTGGGCGAGACGGACATGGCGGGCGCGTCGGCGGCGACACGCGCGACGAGCGCCTCGGCGCGTCCGATCAGCTGCGGGAAGCGCTGCCACAGCAAGCGCGACACGGCGCCCGAGCCGTAGGCGGGCGCCACGCGGCGCAGCGACTCCACCAGGCGTTTGCGCAGCGGCTCGAGACCTGCGAGGCGCGCCGCGGGGTCGAGCTGGAGCGCCTCGGCGCACAGACGGATCACGTCGCCTGGAACGTCACGCCGCTCGATGGGCGGCGCCTCGAAACGACCGTCGAGCACGGCGCGCACGTAGCCCTCGGGGTCGTCGGCGACGAGACGGCGCCCGGCGAGCATCTCCCAGAGCACAAGCCCGACGGCGAAGACGTCGGCGCTCGCGCCGAGCTCGCGCTTGAGCACCACCTCGGGCAGCGCGTAGCCAGGGCTTCGCATCAGCCGGCGCACCGGCTGCGAGCCGAGCCGCAGCGCGCCAAACGATCCGAGGTCGACGATCTTCACCGCGCCGTCGAACGAGATCATCAGCTCCAGCGGCCACGGCGCGTCGTGTGCCGACGCCGCCGAGCCCTCGCGCTCGCGTCGCCGCATCCGCAGGTGAGCGGCCGCCTCGCACATCTCGATCGCCACGTGCAAGCACAGCTCGGGCGGCAACGCGCCCTGCTCGGCGGTTTTTTCGACGAGCTCGGAGACCTCGACGCCGTCGATGTGCTCCATGGCGATGAACGGCTGCTGCTCGACCGCGCCGACCTCGAGCACCTGCACCACGTTGCCGTGCTGCAGGCGGACCAGCAGCTCGGCGTCACGCCGGAAGCGCTCGTTGAACTCGGGCAGGCTCGCCAGCTCGCGACGGATGCGCTTGATGGTGCAAAGGCGCGGGAACTCGCCGGTGGTTTGGGCGAGGAAGACCTCAGACGTACCTCCTCGCGCCAGCTGGTGGTGCAGGAGATACGAGCCGAACAGCTCGGGCAGCGCCATGACTGCCGAAAGGTATCAGGCCGAGATCAGGGCGGCAATCTTCCGAGGGTTCGCGGCGTTGCGGGTTTGGGGCTACGATCTTGCCATGCAGCCGATCACCCGGGCTGTGCCGCGTCTCGGGCAGTCGCATCGCACGACGCTGGCGCTCGCGGCGCTTCTTCTTTGCGCCTGCGGCTCACGCACGGGGCTCAAACGGCTCGGCGCCACGCCGCCCGACGACGGCGCCATCGCCGACCTCTCGCGGCGCGACATCACCACGGACGTTGGGTTCGACACCCGCCTGCCGGCCTGCAGCTGCCGTGGCGCCGCGCTGCTGTCAGAAGACGAGGGCGCGCCATCGGCCATCGCTGTCGACGATACGCACGTCTACTGGGCGAGCCGCGGCTCGGACTGCAGCAGCGGCGAGATCCGGCGCGTTCGCAAGTGCGGCGGCGCCGTCGAAGTGATCGCCAAGGGCCAGCCCTCGCCCAACGCTATCGCGCTCGATGCCGCGCGCGTCTACTTCTACAACGGCTGCGGTAGCGGCATCCTACGCAGCGTCGCCAAGAGCGGCGGCCCGCTTCGAACGTACCCGATCAAAGTCGAGGACTCGGGGCGCGCGCTCGCCGTCGGCAGCGACGACATCTACTTCAGCGACTACGGCCTGCTGCGCATCGCCAAAGACGGCAGCGGCGCGCAAGTCGCCGTCGAGCCCAACTACTACGTCTACGCGGTGGCCGCCGACGCGCGCGGCGCCGTCTGGATGGGGCCAGGCAGGGGCGCATCGTCCTTCTACGGCGTGCTCGCCTACCGCCCCGGCGATGCCGCGCCCACCAAGCTCGCGTCGCCAACCGGGGTTGGCAACGCGCTGGCCATCGACGCCGACGCGGTCTACTTCGGCGCGTCGGGCGGTATCGCCCGCGTGGCGCGCAGCGGCGGCGACGCCGTGGCCGTCGCGGCTGGACCGAGTTGGCGCATCGCCGTCGATGACGCGCACGTCTACTGGACCGACGGCTTCGCGGGTGGCGGCGGCTACAAGGTCTACAAGGCGCCCAAGTCGGGCGGCGAGCGCTCGCTGGTCGCCTCGGGCGATGGCGCCTACGTCGACCTGGCCGTCGACGATCGCTGCGTCTACGTGGCCAACCTCTACGGTCGCCAGATCCGCAGCTTCCCTAAGTGAGGCGGCGGCGCCGGCGGCGCAGCCAGCCGAGCAGCACGAGGCCGAGCACCAGCAGCGTGCCGTTGGCGCTCGCGTCGCCGCTGGCGTTGCAGTCGCAGCCGCCGCCGACGCCGTAGGTGCCGTTGGCGCCGGGGTTGTTGGCGTTGGGGTCGTTGGGATCGCCCGTGGGCGGCGGCTCGTTGCCACCCTGCGGCCACGGCACGCACTGGCCCTGCTTGCAGTACTGGCCGTCCTGGCATTTGACGCCCTGGCACGGGTCGGTGCAGTTCTCGTGGCGGTCGGGGCCGCACGGCGGCAGACAGTCCGGATCCTGCTGCTGCGTGAGGCCGGCCGGGCAGCAGCCGTCGGGCACGGCGTTGGGCGCCACCGGGCGGCTGACGCACTTGACCTGGCAGCCGCTGCCGCCCACCGAGTCGATGGTGCACTTGTCGTTGTCGTTGCAGCTGGTCGGACAGGCGCCCTGCGCGCCCTGCGGCAGCGCGGGATCGCAGGTCTCGCCCGGATCTAGCTTGCCGTTGCCGCAGGTCTGGCTGTTGGGGCAGTCGGTGTCGGTGGCGTAGGTCGCGCCGGGCGCGCAGCAGCCGTCGCCGCTCTTGGCCTGCGTGATGGGCGGATTCTCGCAGCGCGTCGTGCACGCGCTGCCGACCATGCGGTCCTCGGTGCAGGCGTTGCCGTCGTGGCAGGTCAGCGGGCAGCTGCCGGGCTGACCGGCGGGGATCGCGGTATCGCAGTACTCGCCGGGATCCACCTTGCCGTCACCGCAGCTCGCCGTCGGCGTGTTGTTGATGTGCGAGCAGAGCGCCTGGCAGCCGGTGTTGACGATGATGTCCTGGGTGTTGGGGTTGTTGTCGTTGCAGTGGCTGGGGTGCGTTGGGCAGCCGCCGGGCTGACCGAACGGGATGCCGGTGTCGCAGCGCTCGCCGGCGTCGATGCGGCCGTTGCCGCAGTTGTTCTGCGGGCAGATGTTGGTGTGCGTGCAGTAGGCCGTGCAGCCGCTGCCGTGCAGCTGGTCGGCGGTGCAGGCGTTGTTGTCGTCGCAGCTGGTGGGGCAGGCGCCGGCGCCGAAGGGGATGCCGGTGTCGCACTGCTCGCCGGCCTCGAGCACGCCGTTGCCGCACGACTGCGAGCAGTCGCTGTCGGTGGTGCTGTTGGCGCCCACCGGGCAGCAGCCGTCGCCGTTGATCTTGGCCGTCACGGGCGCGAACGTGCAGCGCCGGTTGCAGCCGGCGCCGGTCAGCGAGTCGTTAGTGCAGGGGTTGTTGTCGTTGCAGAAGGTCGGACACGCGCCGGGGGCGCCGGCGGGGATCGCCGAGTCGCACAGCTCGCCGGCGTCGAGCTTGCCGTCGCCGCAGCACGAGATCTGCTGGCCGATGGACGAGAGCGCCTGCTGCAGCGAGGCGGTGTTGTTGGCCATGAACGGCGTGCCGGTGCCGCCGTCGCGCGCGGCGTCGTTGAGGCTCTGCGTGTGCACGCCGCTGCCGAAGCCGACGACGAACGTCTTGACGCCGGCGGCGAGCAGCTGCGAGGTGGCCGTGTTGGGCCAGCTCGGCGAGCAGGTCTCTTTGCCGTCGGTGATGAAGATGACGTACTGGTCTTTGCCGAGCTGCTTGACGCCCGACAGGTAAGTGCGCGCCGCGTTGAGCGAGTTGGCCGACGGCGTGTCACCGGACGGGTAGCTGCCGGCGAGCAGCGAGCTGATGCTGCCGGCGGTGTTGGGGCCGACGCCGATGTTGACCTGGCCGGTGGTGCAGTTGGAGACGTGCGGCCACTTGGGAAACAGCATCAGGCCGAGGTCGAGCTGGCCGGCGAAGGCGCTGGTGACCTGGTTGATCGCCTGCTGCGCCTCGGTCCACTTGCTCGCCGATCCTGCCGACTCCTTCATGCTGCCCGAGCGGTCGAGCACGATCAGCACTTGCGGGGCGGGCCCTCCGCAGGCGGCCTCCGCGCGCCCCGGGGCGGCGGCGACGGCGACCAGAGCGGATACGGCGGCGAGGGCAACACGGCGAGTGTGGCGCATCAGAGTCTCCCGGCAGAACGCGATGCGTTGCTTAGGAGCAACTGGTGTACCAGGGCCCGCTTATGGGATTTCAGCGCCTTATGCGATTTGCTGGGGACAACTGACGGCTAGTGGGGCTTCTGTGGGTGGTCAGTCCCGTCGTCGCCTCAGCGCGAGGCCGATCACCAGCAGCAGCGGCAGCAAAAGCCCCGCGGGCTCGCCGGCGGCCGTGCTGCAGCCGGCGCCCGAGATGCGGTCGACGCCGTTCTGATACTGCGGCGCGCTCGGGCCAGCGGCGGATCCCGTGGGGAACGGCAGGCAGACGCCGAGGTTGCAGTACTCGGCGGCGCCGCACTGGATCGCGTGGCAGGGATCCACGCAGTTGGTCTGGCGATCGGGCCCGCACGCGGGCAGACAGTCGGGATCATCCTTCTGCGTCATGCCGGGCGCGCAGCAGCCGTCTTTGACCGCGTTGGGCGGCCGCGGCGTGTGCATGCACTGCGAGGCGCAGCCGCCGCCGCCGATGGTGTCGACGGTGCAGAAATCGCCGTCGTCGCAGCTGGTGGGGCACGAGCCGGGCGCGCCGAGCGGGATCGCGATGTCGCAGGCCTCGCCGAGGTCGAGCTTGCCGTCACCACAGACAGCCGCGGGCGGCGGCGGCGGCGGCGGAGGCGGCGGCGGCTGGGGCTGGCTGGTCTGGTTGTTGGTGCAGGCGGCCTGACAGCCGCTGCCCGAGATGGTGTCCTGCGTGAGCGGGTTCTTGTCGTCGCAGTGCACGGGGTGCGTGGGGCAGCCGCCCGGCGCGCCGACAGGGATCGCGGTATCGCAGCGCTCGCCTGGATCCAGCCGGCCGTTGCCGCAGCAGGAGATCGCCTGGCCGATGTTGGACAGCGCCGTCATCAGCGCGTTGGGATCGTTGGCCTGGTAGTAGTTGCCGGTGCCTCCGGACTGGGCGGCCGCCGTCAGCGCCGTGGTGCTGACGCCGCTGCCGAAGCCGACCACGAAGGTCTTGATGCCCGACGCGAGCAGCGCCGCGGTGGCCGTCTTGGGCTCCTGGCTGGCGCAGGTCTCCTTGCCGTCGGTGATGAAGATGACGTACTGGGCCTTGCCCGGCGAGCGGATCGTCGACAGGTAGCCGCGCGCCGCATCGAGCGTGGCGGTGCTCGGCGTGAGCCCCTTGGGGTAGCTGCTCGAGAGCAGGCCGTTGATCGCGCTGGCGGTGCCGAACGACGGCGCCACGTTGACCGTGCCGGCGGCGCACGAGGCGGTGCCCTGATCGGGGTAGGCCGGGTAGAGCATGATGCCGAGCTCGAGCGTGCCCTGGAAGTAGCCCACCAGGTTGGCCACGGCGGTGCGCGCCGTCGACCACTTGGTCCCGCTGCCCGCCGACTCCGTCATGCTCGACGAGCGGTCGAGGACGATCATCACCTGCGCCTGCGTGGGTCCGCAGTTGGCGCGCGCGGGCGCGGGTACAGCGAGGAGCGCGAGGAGGGTGATGGCGGTGTGGACGGGCCGAAGCTGCATACATCCACGTACAGCAACGGTCGTGCCGGGTCTTGCCGCGAATGGCACTAGTGATATCGAAGGCTTTCGCGCCGCGGCGCCGGCCAGGCGTTCAGCCGCTACTGAGCGCTGTAGCCGCCAGTAGCAACCTCGCCACGCCAGGCCGCGACCAAGAATACGGCCCTTGCTCGCGCGGCGCGCCGCCGGTAGCATCGCCAGCGCGATGCGCTGTACCTCTCGGGCTTTATCGATCGCGTTGGCGCTGGTGCTGCTGCTCGTCGGCACCAACAGCTCGGCCTACCGCTACAAGCACGAGGTGATGCCTGGCGAGACGCTGCGGCAGATCGCCAAGCGCTACCACATCACCGTGCGCAAGCTGCGCAAGCTCAACCGGCTGTGGGGCAAGCGCAAGACGCTGCGCGCCTTCCGCAAGCTGCGCATCGTCACCTCGGTCCCCGTGCGCGTGCGCCGTCGCGTGCGCTACATCATTCGCAAGAAGGACACCCTGAGCAAGATCGCCGAGCGCCACCGCATGAAGCTGTGGCTGCTCAAGCGCCTCAACCGGGGTGTGCTGCGCCGCCGCAAGGTGCTCAGCGTTGGACGCAAGCTGTGGGTGCTCGCCTGGGGACCCAAGCCGACGGGCTCGGTCAAGGGGCTCTACCAGCTCGAGACCGGGCCCGGCTTCATCGTGCGCAACCCGCAGCGCAGCTGGGGCACCTTCACCGCGGTGATGCGCATCGCCTCGGTGTTCGCCGACTACTCGCGCTACTTCCCCAAGGCCAAGCCGGTCAAGGTCTGGGACCTCAGCAAGCGCGGCGGCGGCTACCTTTCGCCGCACGTCTCGCACCGCCGCGGACGCGACGTCGACATCCCCTACGTGCTCAAAGCCAAGTACAAGACGTTTCGCGCCGCCAACGCGCGCAACATCGACCTGCGCCGCAGCTGGTTTTTGATCAAGCGCTTCGTCGACAGCGGCGACGTGAAGATGGTCTTCATCCACTACTGGCTGCAGCGGCCGCTCTACCGCTATGCCAAGCAGCGCGGCGCCAGCAAGAAGTACCTGCAGAAGGTCTTCCAGTTCCCGCGCGGCAGCCGCAACAACGTCGGCATGATCCGCCACGAGCCCGGCCACGCCACGCACTTCCACGTGCGCTTCAAGCGCGAGAAAAAGCGCAAGCCGAACAGCTAGCCGTGTGGCTCGGTTTTGCTGGCCGCGGAGCGGTCGTCCGCGGCGGATTCGCTGGCCACAGCGGATTCGCAGCGCTCGCGTGCGCGCTGTCGCTGCTTTCGGGCTGCCAGCAGATCGCAGCGTTCGTCGCCGGTGAGGCCACCGACGCTGGCGTCGTCGATGTCGCCGCAGATGTGGCGGGCGACGCGATGGTACGCGACGGGCGCCAGGACCCCCTCGAGGGCGGGCCAAGCGACGCGTCAGAGCGCGGCGCCCTGGACCTCGACGCGGCGGTCGACGCGGCGTCGCCCAGCTGCTTGCCCACGCAAGAGATCACGACCCTCAAGAGCGGTCAGCTCGTGGATCTGACCCTCAGCTCCAACGGCACCCCACACCTGTTTCACGTCAACACGGCCAACGCCCTCGTGGAGCACACCGCGGCGGCGGGCTCGCCTCTGGCGCAGCAGCCGGCGTCGCCGTCGAAGTCGTTCGGCGGCGACAAGGTGATGCGAGTGGGCGTCGCCGACAGCGGCAAGCTGTTCGTGCTGGCCCACTCCGACCTCGAGGCGCGGCTGGAGACCCTCGGTTTCAGTGGCTGGGAGCAGTCGATCACGCTCGCCTCGACGGTAGTACGCGGCGTCGGCCTGACGATGCTCGGCTCCGTCGCCAACACGGTTGTTGCCCACGCGGCCGCCAATATCGCCGACACGGATGTCGTGCGCTTCTCCACCGCCGGTGGCACTGGGCTGGTGAAGAAACATCCACGGCTCAACGAGACCTGGAATCGTATCGAGACGGCCTCGAACAGCGGCACGGTGGTCTACGCGGGCAGCACCACCGCCAACGGGTGGGTCTTCGTCTGTCCAGCGGGTCAGTTCGTCAACCTCACCGACTGGTCCGCGTCGACGGACAGCAACGACCCGCTGGCGGTCGCGATCCGCGGCACCACGCTCGACGTGTTGCGCATTCACCAAGGCGCGCTGCAGATCGACAGCGTGTCGCTGTCGAGCAGCGCGCAGCTCAACTTCACGCAGGTTGCCAGCGGCGTGGGCCAGCGCGACTTTGTCGCCGCCAGCGCCAGCGGCAACGCGCTGCACGTGGCCCACCTGAGCGGCAACAACGGCACCGTCGTGTGGCGTCGATTCGACGGCACGACCTGGTCAAAGCCCGTCGACGTGATCACCGGCGCGTCCGCGACGGGACGGCTCGTGATCGCCACCGGCAACGGCTGGGTGCACTTCATGCTGTCGGAGGACAGCCCCAGCCCACGTCGCGTGCGCTACACCGCCTGCCAACCCTAGCAGCCCGAGCGCTAGCTCGGCCGCAGCACCGCCGGCAGCCCCTTGTGCGTGAGGCGGTCGCGGCGCGGCAGCGTGATACGCACGCGATAGCGGCCCTCGCGCAGCACGCTGGTCAGCGGCAGCCCGAGGTTGTGCAGCAGGCGCAGGTACGCGCCGTCCTCGGGGGCGGCCCACGTCGACAGGCCGAGCACGCCGTGCTGGCGGGCGACACGCGCCAACATGCCGAGCAGGTGGCTCCCGATCAGCTGACCGCGCCACGCCGGCGAGACGAGCAGCCCCAGCTCGGCGTGCTCGGTGGCTTTGTCGAGCATGTAGTAGCCGAGGGCGACCAGCTCGGTGCTGCCCTCGGTGGTGTTTTCGGCGACGACGGTCACCGCGTCACGCGGCGCCTCGCGAAACAGGCGCACGCGCTCGGGCAGCTCCTCGCTGGAGATGCTCATCCAGCGGCGGAAGTTCTCGTCGCGCACCAGCGAGTCGACGAACGCGCGCGCGGCCTCGATGTCGTCGTCTCCGAGCGGGCGGATCAGCACCTTGCGCCCGTCGAAGCAGTCGAACTGCTGCTCGAGCGCGCCCGGGTCGTTTTCGAAGCGCGAGGCCTCGATGACTGCGTCGTCATGGCTGTCGCCGCCGGCCTCGCCGCTCGCGCGCACCGGGATGTAGCGCCGCTGGCGCGCCGCCGCGAGCAGCTCTCCGCGAAAGTCGGGGTGGGCGATGCCGGCCAGCGCCAGCGCGCGCGCGCGCACGCTGCGGCCCTTGAGGTCGGCTACGCCGAACTCGGTGACGACGTAGTGCACGTCGCCGCGCGAGGTCACGACGCCCGCGCCGTGATCGAGCAGCGGCACGATGCGGCTGATGGTGTCGTTCTTGGCCGTGGCGCGGATGGCGATGATCGGCTTGCCGCCGGGACACATCGACGCGCCGCGAACGAAGTCGACCTGGCCGCCGATGCCCGAGTAGAAGCGCCCGCCGATGGAGTCGGCGCAGACCTGACCGGTGAGGTCGATCTGCAGCGCGCTGTTGATCGCGACCATTCGCTCTTGGCGCGAGATCATCAGCGGGTCATTGATGCGGTCCGAAGGGTGAAACGTGAAGAGCGGGTTGTTGTCGACGTAGTCGTAGAGCCGCTTGGTGCCGAAGGTGAACGACGACGAGACGCGGTCGGGGTTGGTGCGGCAGTAGCGATTGGTGATGTTGCCGTTTTCGATAAGGTCGATGACGCCGTCGGAGAACATCTCGGTCCACACGCCGAGCTCGCGGTGGTTGTGAAGCTGCTCGAGCACGGCGTCGGGGATCTGGCCGATGCCCATCTGCAGCGTGGCGCCGTCTTCGACCAGCCGCGCCACGTTGCGTCCGATCTGGCGCGCGGTGTCGTCGAGCGGCGCGGGCGCCACCTCGGGCAGCGCGCGTGCCTCGACGAACCAGGCGTCGATGACGTCCATCGGGATGAAGCCCGAGCCGTGGATCACCGGCATGTCGGGGTTGACCTGCGCGATGACCAGGCGCGCCGACTGCACGGCGGCGAGCACGATGTCCACCGACACGCCGAGGTTGACGTAGCCGCTGCGGTCGGGCGGCGTGCACTGGATCAGCGCTACGTCCACCGGCATGCGGCGCGAGCGGATCAGCTGCGGGATCTGCGAGAGGAACACCGGCGTGTAGTCGGCGCGGCCCTCGTGCACGGCCTTGCGCACGTTGGGGCCGATGAAGAACGCCTTGTGGCGAAAGTTGGCGCCGTACTTGGCTTCGACGTAGGGCGCCGAGCCGAGCGTCAGCAGGTGCACGATCACGCTGCGCTCGAAGCGGTCGGCCTGCGCGACGAGCTGCTCGACGAGCGGCTCGGGCTCGGCGGCGCCGCTGCTGATGAAGATGTCATGGCCGCGCGGGATCAGCGTGATCGCGTCAGCGGCCGTCGTTCGTTTGTTCGCGTAGCGCTGTTGCCAGGTCATGGACCTGTCTATAGCGCGCCGATGCCACTATTGGAACGTCAGTAAAGGAACGCAGCGCCGGCGGTGAAGTTCCAATTGACGGGCACCGCGTCCGCGCGTCCGACGCTCGACATGTCGTTGCTCGACAGGCGCAGGTAGGTGACCTCGAGCTGCAGCACGTTGGCAAACAGCGCCACGCGCGGGATCGGATCGTAGCGCACGCGCATGCCGGCCGTGATGATGAGGTCCTGATTGCGCGTGCTCACCGAGTCGTCGACCCAGTTGTAGATGTAGCCCAGGCCGATGGTGGGTACGAGATAGAACGGCAGCCCGGCGATGGGTTGAAACGGCACGTGACCGAGCATCAGGGTGCGCAACATAGTCACGTCTTTGGAGAAGCCCGGGCCGATCTGAAACGCGATGTACTTGCCGCCGAACTCGAGCCGCACGCCGCCGCTGGTCACGGCGCTCTTGTTGAAGCCCACGCGCCCGCCGGCGAACACACCGAAGTAGTTGAAGCGGCTCGGACGCCCGCGCAGCACCACCGGCTCGCAGTCGCCGCCCTCGGTGCAGCGCTCGTTGGCGCGGCAGGGCGGGTTGCAGAGGCTGAGGCACTTGCCCTGCTTGCAGAAGAAGCCCTTGCGACACTGCGGGCGGCACTTGCCGGGCTCGTGGGTCGGCGGCGGCTCCTTGTCGACGGCGGCTTGCGAGAGGTAGGGCGGCCTGGCGTCGCTGCGCGCCTCGCACGCCCGCGGCGCCCGCGTGGGCGTGGCGAGGGCGGACGCAGCCCACAGCAGCGGAAGCAGCCCTAGCAGTCTGTGCATGACCGTAAGGGTCCTATCGCCGGTGACCCAGCGTCAACCTTGACAATGTCGAGGCGCTCGTTTTTTCGCGCGCGCGCGGGCTCACGATCGACGCGCTAGAGACGTTAGAGATAGATCTGAAGGCGGCGCCGATAGTCGCGCGCCAGGTCGCTCTGTGGCCCCTCGGCGTCGAAGATCGCGAGCATGCCGCGGCGCCCCGCGTCGTCGCCGTACTTGCGATCGCGCTGCACCAGCTCGAGCAGGTGCTCGAGGGCGTCCTCGATGCGGCCAGCGGCGAGCAGCATGCCGGCCACACCGTGGCGCAGCGCGTGGTCGTCGGGCGTTCCTTCGAGGCGCGCCAGCGCCGCTTCGAGGTCGTCTTCGACGGCGGCGGCGGCGGCGGTGAGCTCGATGCGCGCCCCCATCGCGGTCGCCTCCGTGGCGTGCGAGCTGCCGCTGTCGATGCTCGCCAGACACGCGCGCGCGCCGGCGACGTCGCCGCGCTCGGCGAGCGCGCGTGCTCGCAACAGCTGCGCCTGGTCGTGGAAGAACGCGTTTTCGAGGAGCGGCGCGAGCAGCGCCTCGGCCTCGTCGTAGCGCTGGCCATCGATCGCCGCGGTGGCCTTGGCCAGCGCCTTGGCTTCCGGCGGCGGCACCACGCGCGAGATGAAGATGTCGACCGCGCGACGGTCTTGTGCGCCGACAAACTCGTCGACGACCTTGCCGTCGACGAAGGCCTTCACCGCGGGGATGCCGCGCACCTGGTAGCGACCGGCGAGCTCTTGGTTGGCGTCGACATCGACCTTGACCAGCTCGACCTCGCCGCCGCGCTCGGCGACCGCCGCCTCGAGCACTGGCCCCAGCGTGCGACACGGGCCGCACCAGGCGGCCCAGAAGTCGACGAGCACCGGCACCTGGCGCGAGCGCTCGATGACGGCGCTTTCGAACTGTGCCGTGTCGACGTCTTTGACCATCTTGCTGTGCGTAGACATGTGAGCACCTCAGTTCGCCGCCGCGGCCAGCGCAACTCGATCCCGTCCGCGGTCGACCCAGACTGCTAGTCTCTATCGTGGACAAACATGCCCGACAAGCGCAAACACCGCGGTAAACACCCACGCGACGACGCCCTCTTCGGCGAGGCGCGCCAGCAAGCGGCGCTGCGCGAGGCGACGCGCGATTTGTCGTGGCTGCTGTCGCGCGGCTACAACGACACGTCGGCGCTGGCGCTGGTGGGCAACCGCTACGCGCTGCGCGAGCGGCAGCGCAAGGCGGTGCTGCGTTGCGCGGCGCCCGACGAGGCGGCACACACGCGCGAGAGCCGGCGTCTCGAGGTCGGCGCACTGCGCGGCGAAGCGCTCGCGCTCGACGGCTTCAACTGCGTCATCACGCTCGAGGCGGCGCTCTCCGGCGGGCTCGTGCTGGTTGGACGCGACGGCTGTCTGCGTGACCTGTCGAGCATCCATGGCACCTACCGCGCCGTGAGCGAGACGCCGCGCGCCATCGAGCTTCTCGGCGAGCACCTCGCCGCGCTCGAGCCGCGCGAGACGCACTGGCTGCTCGACCGCCCGGTGAGCAACAGCGGCCGGCTCAAGGTGCTGCTCGCCGAGATCGCCGAGCGGCGTGGCTGGCGCTGGAACATCGAGCTCGACGACAACCCCGATCGGCGCCTCGCCGGCGGAGAGGCGATCGTGGCCAGCAGTGACGCTTGGGTGCTCGACAGCTGCCGCCGTTGGTCTAATCTGCTAGCGCACGTGGTGCAAAGCTCGGTGCAGCACGCTTGGTGTCTCGACCTCTGGGAAGCGAAACGATAGACGATGAGATCGCTGCTTTCGTCGCTCGCGCCGCTGGCGGCTCTGCTCGCCGCGGGTGCCAGCTGCACCACACCCGCGCAACGGCGAGCGGAGCAGGGCGCGCTCTACCCCGATCGCGAAAAGCCCGTGCGGCGACGCGAGCGCCCGTGGCCCAAGTACTCCGAAAAGCCCGGCAAGAAGGCGCTGGCCGGTTGGGCGCTGGCCTGCTTTCAGCGCGGCCTCGACCACAACGCCAGCGTGTTCCGCAAAGGCGGGGTGCTGGTGATGCGCTGGTGGGCCGACCGCAGCGGCGACCTGCTGCGCGTCAGCGTCGAGCGCGACACCTTCCGCGGCTGGGAGGTCGACAAGGCGGGCACCAGCTTCGCCGACTGCGTCGTCCACGCCGCGCGCGCCTCGAAGAAGATCCAGTGGCCGCGATCCGGCGTGGCCGCGCTGCGCCTCAGCCCACCGGGGGTGCCGTCGCCCGCGTCGCAGCCGAGCGGCGCGCCCGACGGGGGCGCCGGCGCTGGCAAAGACGGCGGCACATGAGCCGCTTCGTCATCGAGCGCGCACAGCCGCTGCGCGCACCGATCCGCATCGCCTACGAGCGGCGCGGCAGCGGTCCGCTGGTGGTCTTGATCCAGGGGCTGGGGCTGCCGGGGCGCATGTGGATGGGCTTGCCCGAGGGGCTACTCGGTATGGGCTACTCGGTGGTCACGCCCGACAACCGCGGCACCGGCGGGTCCGACAAGCCAGGTCCGCCCTATCGCATGGCCGCGCTGGGTGACGACATCGCCGCCGTGATCGCGGACGTGACCGGCGGCCGCGGCGCGGCGCTCGTGGTGGGCATCTCGCTGGGGGGCATGATCGCGCAGCACGTCGCGCTGCGTCACCCCGAGCTGGTCTGCGGGCTGATCCTGGCCTCGACCACCTGCGGTCTTCCGCGCGGCAAGCTGCCGCGCTTCGAGGTGCTGTGGCAGCTCGTGCGCTCGGGCTTCGACAGCTCGGCGGCGGCGCGCGCGATGATCCAGCGCCGGCTGGCGCACCCCGACACGCTGCGCGCCCAGCCGTCGCTCTTTGCCCGTTGGAGCAAGGAGCTGGCCAGCGCGCCGACGCCGCCGCGCGCCTTCATCGGCCAGATGACGGCGGCGCTGGGGCACAACACGGGCTTTCGCTTGCGGCGCATCGCCTGTCCCACCGAGGTGCTCACCGGCGACACGGACGAGATCGTGCCGGCGGCCAACTCGCAGCTGCTGGCGCGCCTGATCCCAGACGCCGAGCTCACCGTGGTGCCGCGCACGGGGCACGTGTTTCCGATGGAGGAGCCGCTGGCCCTGCCGCGCGCCGTGCAGCGGCTCGACGCGCGCGTGCGCGAGGGTGGGGGGCGTTGGGCCGTGCTGTGATGCTATTCGAGCGGTTCGGGGGGCGTCAGCGCCTGGTCTAGGGCGCGGCGCTCCAGCACGGCGCGGCGCGCGGCCCAGTGAAACATCCACGGCACGAACGTCGCGCCGGTGAGCGCGACGAGCACGGGCGGGATAAAGAGCGCGACGGCACCGGGTACCGCGGCGGCCGCCGCCGTCCAGACCAGCGCCGCGGCACCGCGTTGGCCGCCGATGGCCTCGCGCCCCGCGTCGAGCTCGTGCTGGATCTGCGCGACGTGGCGCACCGAGAGGATCACCAGCGTGGCGTGCGCGTGTCCGACCAGCACCAGGCTGAGCAGAATCCAGCCGTTGAAATCGCGCATGCTCGAGCCGAGCAGCGACGCGACCATCAGATGCAGCGTCAGCGGCGCCAGCAGAGAGAGGCACACCAGCGGCATCGTGAAGCTGGCGCGCTCGAGGCGCGAGACGCGCGCCGCCGCGTAACGCAGCGCGCCGCCGCGCTGGTACTGCGCGATGGCCTGGAACGGATCACTCATCGGCTCGGCGTGTCGTCGCGCGCCACCGCGCAAAATCACGCCCGATAGCAGCGCACCGAGGGTGAAGCCCGCGCCGAGCAGCGCCCAGCTGATGACGAGCAGCTGCGTCAGATGGTGGCTGCCGAACGCCGCGTCGACGAGCATCGCGGTGAAGCCGGCGATGCCGCCGATGGCGCCCCAGATGCGCGCCTGGCGGTAGCCGTACATGTGAACGAGGACGTCTGGGATGCTGCGGAATCGCTGAAGCGGCAGCGTCTGGCGATGAACTTCGGCTGCGTGGCGATCGTCGCGATACACGTCTAAGCTCACACCTCGTGAAGGGCTTCTTTTCAAAGAGTGACCGCCCGTCGCGGCCCCTGCAAGGTGTGCGACTGTGCGCGCGAAACGTGACGTTGATCGCGATCACGTCGTGCGCCGCCGCGGCGCTGTGCGGCTGTCGCTGTGTCGACGATGGCGGCTCGCGCGGCGCGGGCTCGGGCTCAGCCAAGCCAGGCAGCGCCGTCGCGCCGCCGCGCGCGCTCGGCGTGCTGGAGCTGTCCTTTAGCGGCGTCGGCGATGATCCCGTCGGCTGTCAGCTGCACATCATCGACACGCCCGTCGCTGGCGGCGAGCTGCGTCGCGAGCTGCAGGTGGACCTCGGCACCACGCGCCGCCGCACCTTCTTTCTCAAGCGCGCGGGCTACTGGCGCTTGCCCGCGCGCTTCGGCTACACCGGGCCCGCCGGCCCCGATCGCATCGAGCTGCACACCACCGTCGACGGCGCGCACGGCATGTCGGTGCGGCGTCCACCCGCCAAGCGATTCGTACGCCGTCGCCTACGCGCGAGCGCGGCGCGCTGGCCGGCCCGCTGGGGCATCGCCTGTGTGCTGCGCAAACGCGATGGGGCGGGCGCCATCATCGACGCCGCGTTTCTCGACGCCGACAAGCGGCCGCGCGTCTACGGCGTGCGACGCGTCGGGGCGCACGACCTCACGCCGAGCGCCGTGCGCGCGTTTCTTCGCCGGATGGTGGGCGTGAAGTAGTGCTGGGCTTGGAGTAGTGCCGGGCTAGGAGCTCGCGTGTAACGCGTGTGGGCTTCTAGCGTGTGTGGGCTTCTACGTAGCGGCAGAGCGAAGCGAACTCGCCTTCGCTGGCGTTGGCGCCAACGGGCAGGGCGGGGGCATCAGTCGACGCTGGGGTTTCGACCCCCGGGGCCGCCGATACGATGCGGATGCCACCACCATTGGTGATTCGTGCGTGTCGCTGCGGGGTTACGATGGCCCGAGCCAGTACCAACATCGCGTCGCTCCTCTCGTGCGTCCGGCGAGACGCTCGGATTCAGTTCAAGAACGAGGCCAGGTACGCGGGCGGAGAGATCGCGGCACCGGACGGGCCGCAGCCGCAACGGCTACATCGGGCGGAAGACGAGCGGAAAGACGACGGTAAGCGCCTTCTTGTTGGCGAAGTGCCAGCGCTTGATGACGTTGACGACGCACATGCCGACGCGCTTGTCGTCGAGCGTGTCGCGAAGGACCGAGGCGTCCTCGACGGCGCCACTGTCGTCGACGGAGAGCTTGATGCGCAGCTTGCCCTTGAGCGACTGCGCGACCTTGAGGCGGCGCTCGTAGCAGCCGCGCAGCTGCGGCGCGCGGCGGCGCAGCATGCTGACGATCGGCGGCGGCAGCGGTTTCTCCTGCGCGCGCAGCGCCAGCTCGAGCTTGGACGGGCCGCTGCCGATCTCGACCCAGCGCTTGTGCAGCAGCTTGCCATCACGCCACACGCCGACCAGATGACGGCCGATGCGCAGCCTCAGGCGCAGATTCGAGGGGCCGACATGCACGGAGTCGAGCGTCAGGTCGGCGCCGATGGGGCGCGTGAGCACGGCCAGCGTGCCGCTGGAGGCGAGCGCTGCCGCGAGGCTCTGCCAGTCGAGCAGGTTGAGCGAGAGCTGCTTGTCGTTCTTGTCCACGCGCCGCGACAGCGTCGGCGGTCCGTCGCCGTCGACCTTGAGCACGTAGCCCGCCGTCACGTCGACGGCGTTGTTCGTCAGCTGATGCTTGTGCCCGCCCCTGTTGGTGACATCACCCTTGTTGGCGACACTGCCCTGCTCGAGCGACGTCCAGGCGCGGCCGGTCGGCGACGCGCGAACCACGCCGCGCACCACGTGAAGCTCCGCGCGCGCCTCGTCGCGCCGCACGAGAAAGCGCGTGCCGTGCACCTCGGAGCGCAGCGGACCGGCCACCACCGCCACGTGCTGGTCGGCGCGGCGCTTGGCGATCTCGAGCTCGACGCCGCCATAGCCCAGCCGCAGCGCCTGGATGTTGTAGGTCAGC
Organism: Myxococcales bacterium; assembly: GCA_020431405.1. Classification (GTDB taxonomy): domain Bacteria; phylum Myxococcota_A; class Polyangia; genus JAGQIK01. The sequence goes on along the minus strand of JAGQIK010000578.1, from coordinate 12,504 downwards.
TCGGCGAAGGTCACGCGCGACGATGGCTCGACGCGCACGCCGCTGCCGCCGCCCCACTGCAGCGAGACGCGGCCGTCCTTGCCGGTGACGAGCGTCTCGCCGGGCAGCACCGGACGCGTCAGCTGCAGCACGTGCGACTTGCCGTGGTAGTCGATGACGCGCACGTCGCCGCCGAGCACCGTGGGCAGCGCGGCCAGCGCGCCGTCGAACGGCTGCGCGGCCGCCTTGCTGGCCGTCGCAGCGGCGGGCGCCTTGCTCGGCTTGGCGGCCTTGTCGACGTAGGCGACGCCCGTGAGCGCGAGGCCCGCGCCGCCGCGGTATTGCATCAGCGCGCCGATGGCGATGCCGGCGAGGAGCACCAGCGTGCCGAAGACCAGCGCCGGGCGCAGGGCCAGCCCGCCGCGTCGATCGCTGGCGCGCTTGGTTTCGCCGCGCTCGTCTTGCGAGAGCTGCCAGTTGACCTGCGCTTCGACGAGCCGGTAGTTGATGTCGTCGGGCGGCTCGAGGTCGGCGATGTCACGCAGCGAGGCGCGGATCGCCTCCAGGCGCTTGAGCTTGCTCGCGCAGCTCTCGCAGCTGTCGATGCGCTGGCGCACCTTGCTCGCGGCGCGCTCGCTCAGCCGTCCCTCGGCGAGGGCGCGCAGCTTGTCGATATCGTGTCGACAGTCGCTCATGCGCTACGCCTCGGGCTCCGCGAGATCACCGTCGAACGCACCCAGCGCGATCGGGATGTCGCTGGCCAGAGCCTTCTTGAAGAACTCTTTGCGCGCGTAGTGCAGGCGCGTACGCACCGTCAGGGGGTTGGTCTCGACCACCTCGCTGATCTCCTTGGCGCTCATGCCGAAGATCTCGCTGAGGATGAAGACGGTGCGCTTCTTGGGAGCAATGGTATCCAGTATACCGTAGACCAGCCGCGCGCTCTCCTTGCGTTGCAGGGCGCGCATCGGCGTCTCGTGATCGGGCAGCTCTTCCTTGGGCGCGCTGGCGTAGCCCTCGGGGCGACGCTTGCGGCGTCTGAGCTTCTGAAGTGCGACATTTACCGACACGCGATAGAGCCAGGTCGTGATCTTCGACTGGCCCTTGAACTTGTCGATGGAGCGGAAGACCTCGACGAACACGTCCTGCAGGGCGTCTTCGAGGTCGGAGTCGGGACCGAGCACCTTGTAGAGGGTGCGCGCGACATCTTGGCGGTATTTCTTATAGAACTCCGCCTGCGCCGTCCGCTCTTGCTGCTGGCAACGCAGGACCAGCTCGCCGCTCGTAGTCGTAGTCGCTCTAGCCAATTGCATATACCTCGCTCAGTTGCCCGCACCCGACAGCTCGTTCATCGCGATGGCGCGGAAAAAAGAGCGCGCCGCGCGATGAACATCCACCGGCCTGCGAGACACCTACGAGCTGCCACCCCGATCCTGTTCGTTTCGTGGCGCTCGAGCGGCGAAACGGAGGGATCGTGCCTCGCGTCACCCGTCGACGCAAAGGCAGCGATATGGGACCGGCCTCGGTGCGGTCGACGGGCCAGCACCGTATCGAGGCCGGAGCCCGCCTTCATCCCTGAATTCAGATAGATGCGTGTATAGTCCGCGGATGGGACTCGCAGTCACGATCCTCGGCTCGGGCACGTCGATCCCCCATCCGGAGCGGCGACCACCCGCCTTCGTCGTGACCCGCGGAGACTGCTCGCTGATGATCGACTGCGGCGCGGGCTCCACCACGGGGCTGGCGCGCGCCGGCGTTGGGCTCGATCGCCTCTCGGCGCTGGCGCTGACGCACTTTCATCTCGATCACACCGCCGAGCTGTCGGCGCTGCTGTTCGCGCTGCGCAACCCCGCGCACGCCGCGCGGCACGCCGATCTGCCGATCTTTGGGCCGCCGGGCACGGCCGAGCTGCTCGACAAGCTCGAAGGCGTCTACGGCAGCTGGGTCACCGCGCGCGGCTTCGCGCTGCACGTACACGCCGTGCGCGACCGCGAGCTCTTCGCCGTCGGACCGCTGCGCGTGACGCCCTTTCGCGTCGAGCACACGGCGCAGTCGTTCGCCTATCGCGTGGAGGCCGACGGCAAGGTCGTCACCTTCTCCGGCGACAGCGCGCCCTGCGACGCGTTGGTGGAGGCCGCGCGCGACGCCGACCTGTTCGTCTGCGAGTGCGGCGCGCTCGCCGGCGAGCGCATCGCGCACATGACCGCGCAGGACGTGGGCGCCGCCGCGGCGCGCGCCGGCTGCAAGCAGGTCGTGCTGACGCACCTCTACGAGCGCATCACCGCGGCCGACCCGCTGCGCGACGTGCGCCGCCACTTCGACGGCCCGGCCCGCGTCGCCTTCGACGACATGCGCTTCGAAGCGCGCTAGCCTTGATCGCCATGAACGCTTACAAGCTCCGCTCGCTGGCGCTGCTCGTCGCGCTGGTGCTGACCCTGGCCCTGCCCACCGGTTGCAGCGACAGCGGCGGCTCGCCCGCCGACAGCGGCCCCGCCGACAGCGACGGCGCCAGCGGCGGCGACGGCGATGCGGCCGCGCCGAGCCCACCGCACTGCAACCCGCTCTCGACGGTCGAGTGTTTGCTCCCGTGGCCGTCGAGCTTCTATCTGACCGCCGACAGCAGCACCAAGACCGGCTACCGCGTGGCCTATCCAAGCGCCGCGATGCCCGCCAACAAGAACGGCAAGCCGATCGATCCGGCGCGCTACAACCTGCTCGACGGCTTCAGCCCAGCCACCGGCATCATCGCCGCCTTCGACAAGGGCGTCTCGTCCGACGGCTTGCCGCCCATCGATGACATCGAGAGCTCGGTCAGCGACCAGAGCCTGGTGTGGCTGATGGACTACGAGAGCGGCGAGCGCGTGCCGCTGTTCGCCGAAGCGGACGCCAACGCGTCGGCCAACGAGGCTGCCGGTCTCGGCATCCGCCCGCAGCGCCACCTCGGCTTCAACAAGCGCTACGTGGTGGTGCTGCGCAAGGGCATCAAAGACAAGAGCGGTGTCGCGCTCGAGCCGCCGGCGCCGTTCGCCAAGCTGCGTGATGGGGCCAGCGATCTCTCGCCGACGCTCGAGAAGATGCGCGCGCCGATGAAGGAGGTCTTCGACTTTCTCGCCAAGCACAACATCGACAAGAACGACGTGCTTTTGGCCTGGGACTTTCGCACCGCCAGCGAGGACGCCGTCATCGGACCGCTCACGCGCATGGTCGCCACGGCGCTCTCCAAGCTGCCGGCCGCTGGCCCGAGCTACACCATCAGCGAGAGCACCGACTACACGGCTGCGCAGGAGCCCAAGCTGCTGCGCGCCATCGTCGGCAGCTACGAGGTGCCCTCGTTTCTCGAGAGCGACGACCCCGACTCGTGGCTTCGGCTCGACAGCAAGGGCGAGCCGCAGCACCGCGGCATGCAGCGTTTCGAGTTTCGCATCAACATCCCGCGCTGCGCCGAGACGCGCACGGGCCCGCTGCCGGTGCTGCTGTTCGGCCACGGCCTGTTGATGTCGCCGAAAGACTACTTCGAGAGCGCCTACCACAAGCAGCTCGCCAACCGCCTCTGCATGATCGAGATCGCCACGCACTGGCACGGTCTGAGCGGGCTCGACGTTGGCCCCGTGGCGGGCCAGGTCGTGCCCGACCTGAGCAACATACCGCGCGTCACCGATCGCCTGCGCCAGGCGCACGTCAACCAGCAGGTGCTGGTGCAGCTGATCAAGAGCAGCGCGCTGCTCGCAGACAAGGCGCTCGAGGTGGGGGGCCAGCCGGTCAGCGACGCCAGCGAGGTCTACTATCTCGGCATCTCGCAGGGCGGCGTGCACGGCCCGACGTTGGCCTCGCTCAACAAGGACATCACGCACTTCGCCTTCAACGTCGGCGGTGGTGTGTGGTCGCAGATGCTCGAGCGCAGCTCCGACTTCAAGACCTTCGCCGCGCTGCTCAAGACCGTCTACCCGCGCGCCATCGACCGCCTGCTGATCTACGCGTTGACGCAGTCGCAGTGGGACTACACCGACCCCGTCAACTTCGCCGCCCGCGTGCTGCGCGCGCCGCCGAGCGGACACCCCACCAAGCAGGTGCTCTACCAAGAGGCACGCCACGACGACCAGGTGCCCAACCACGCCACGCGCATCATCGTGCGCGAGCTCGGGCTGCCGCTGCTCACGCCCCGCAACGAATCCGTCTACGGCGTCGAAGAGAAGGCCGGCCCGCTCGACTCGGCCTACGTGCAATGGGACACCATGCCCCCCACGATCCCGCCCAAGACCAACAAGCCGGCCGATCCGCTCGAACGCCCCGACTCGGCGCACTACGCCGTGCGCGAGCTGGAGAGCTGCTTGTTGCAGCTGGAGCGCTTCTTCAAGCCCGACGGCAAGGTCGAGCACACCTGCGGCAGCGGCCCCTGCGGTAAGCAGTGAGCTAGCCGGTGGACGCAGCGACCGCTCTTTCAGCGCGGACGTGCGTCAAGCGAGAAGGCCACAGGCCTCGGGCCACGGGCCACAGGGATAGCAGGCGGACGTCGTGCGCTCTTCGACGCGTATGCATCGAGTGGCGCTTGACAGTGCCGCTCCTGCCGCCCGAAGCGTTCCAAGCGATCGCGGGCGGCCCTGCGGTTGTGGCCTGTGGCCTGTGGCCTGTGGCCTGTGGCCTTGCCGCGCGCGAGCGGCGCAGCGCTACTCCTCGAGGGGCTCGATGCCCGTCGGCCCGCCGCGCTTGGGCAGCTCGTCGTGCAGGTCGAGCCAATCAGCGCGGTCGCTGAAGAAGGCGTGCACCTGCGGCTTGGCGTCGAACGGTGGGTCGATGTTGGCCCGCGCGATGTGCACCTCGTCCTTCCAGCGTTTGGCCCGGAAGAACATCGTCGAGCCGCAGCGCTGGCAGAACGAGCGCAGCGCGCTGGGCGAGGACTCGAAGTCCTTCACGTTGTGCAGCCCGCGCGTGATCATGAACGACTGCGCGGGCACGCTGACCCACGTCACGTAGGCCGCGCCGTGCGCGCGGCGGCACATCGAGCAGTGACAGTTGGCCACCCACAGCGGCGCCGCCTTGGCTTCGAAGCGCACCGCGCCGCAGAGACAGCCGCCTTCGATCTTGTCGCTCATGGTCGCATTCCTGTTAGTTGGCGCAGCTGCCTGCGAGGCCGCTGATCCAGTCGCGCACCAGCTTGATGCCTTCCTCGTGGCGCAGCTGGCGGCCCACCTCGGGCATCATCTCGTCGGCGGTGAGCGACTCGATGCGGAAGACGAGGATCGACTCGTCGGGCTTGCCCGGCACGATGTTGTATTTGCGTCCGCCCGATCCGCCGCCCGCGGCCACGGGCGTCTTGCACACGCCGAACTTGAACGTGTCCTGTTGGCTGGCGCGCAGGTCGAGCCCGGTGTTGCGCGCGCTGCCGCTGGGGCCGTGGCAGTGCGCGCAGTTGACATCAAGCCAGGCGCGCGCGCGCGTCTCGAGCGACTGCGTGGTGTCCTCCCAGCCCGGCAGCGCCGCGGCCTTGGCCGGCTCGGGCGCGCCATCGATGAGATCGTGCTCGATCCAGTAGGCGAGCTGGTTCTTGGCGCCGCCGGCGTACGCGTAGTCGCTGTTGATGTGGCGCCCGGCGAGGCCGATCAGCACGATGTCGGTATTGGCGTCCTCGTGACACTCTTTGCACTGGTTCTCGTTGGGCACGACGTATGGCGTATCGCGCGGCTGGCCGTCGGGGCCGATGAAGCTGACGTTGGTGCGCGCGCCGACGCGCGCGAGCAGCGCCTCGGTCTGCTCGTCGTTCCAGACGTAGGGCCGCAAGATCCAGCCGCTGGCCTGCTTGATCAGCAGGCGCGTCTCGATCAGCTTGCGGTCCTTGTCGGGCTCGCGGTGGTCTTTGGCGAAGGCGAAGGTCTTGGCGACGATGGTGCCGACGGGAAAATCGAGCGGGCCTTCGCTGTACTTCGCGCGCTCGCCGGGCGGCAGGTAGACGAAGCGATACTTGAGCGCGTAGTCGGAAAAGAGCGTCGCCGCGGGTGCGTAGGGAACGACGTCGGACGCGGGCTTCTGCTCGCGCGGGTCGCCCGTGAACAAGCCGAAGGTCGTGAGGCGATCGCAGGCCTTGGCGTCGGTGATCGCGAGCTCGCGGCAGTACGCGCCGTCGCCGTCGCCGCCGCAGGCGATCATCGTGGCGGCGGCTGCGGCGAGCAGCGTGGCGCGTGCTGCGGTGCTGCGCATCACTGGCCCGACGTGCTGCTGGCGAGGAAGTCGAGCTTGACCTCGGGCAGCTTGGGGTGGCTGCAGGTGTGGTCGGCGATGTCGCGCGAGACGTTGGGCGCCGGCGGCTCGGCGACTAGGCCCTGGCCATCGAAGTTGGCGAACTTGGCGCTGCCGTTGTTCTCGAAGCACACGTTGATCTCGGCGGGCAGCTTGCCGTTGCCGTCGACCTTCGCGGGATCGAACCAGCCGTCGATCAGCATCTCGGGGATCGGCTCGCCCAGCGCGACAGCGATGCCGATGCCGAGCAGGTTGTTGCGGTCGGCGTTGTCGCCGCCACCCATGAACGTGTTGTCGTGCACGTAGATCGTGTCGTAGTAGGGGTCGAAGCCCGAGTCGTTGTTGGGCTCGCCGGTGATCGCGTAGCTGATGACCGTGAAGTGGGCGCTCTTGTTGTCCTTGAAGGTGTTGCCAAAGACCTCGACCTTCTTGGCGGCCATGATCACCACGCCCACGCCGCGCGGCACCAGGCGCACGATGGCGCCCGCCTCGGCGAAGTTGTCGCGGTTGTTCGCCGTGCAGTCGTTGTCGAACACGCGCACGTTCTCGCACTTCTTGCGGTCGAGCCCGGGCAGCGTGAAGACGAGGATGCAGCCGGTGTTGTCGGTGCCCTTGTTGTTGTAGACGTCGACGTTGGTCGAGTTTTCGACCTCGAGCCCGGCGACGTTCTGCGAGGCGGTGTTGCCGCGCATGATCGCGTTGTTGGTCTGGCCGAGGTAGATGCCGGCGTCGGAGGCGCCCTTGGCGATGCAGTCCTCGACGAGCACGTTGTCGCAGAGCACGGGGTAGATGCCGTAGGCGCCATTCTTGGTGTTGGCGCCGCCGGTCCACTCCACGCGGATACGGCGGAAGATCACCTCTTGGCTGCCTTCGACCTTGATGCCGTCGCCGCGGGTGTCCTCGATGGCGAGGTCTTCGATGGTGAAGCCCTTGACGCCCTTTACCTTGACCCCTTCGCCGCCGCTGCTTCCCGTCTCGGGCTGGTTCTTGAACGACCAGATCGTCTTGTCCATGCCCTGGCCGCGCAGGGTCACGCCGTCGACGGTGAGCGACAGCTGCGCGTCGAACTCGAACGTGCCCTCGGCGAAGACCAGCACGTCGCCGGACACCGCGTCGAGCAGCGCCTGCTGCACGCGCGTCTGCGCGTCGGGGCCTGGCTGGATCATCGTCGGGCCGTCGTCATTGCTGCAGGCGCTCGCGAGCAGTGCCACGAGGGTCAAGCTAAGCAGTCGCTTCATGTTCGAGTCCTCCGGGGAATTCCGACTACTATGCCATCAGATGCCGATCGTTGACGCACGTGACCTGCACAAGAGCTTCGGCGGCGACCCGCTGCTCGACGGCGTCGATCTGACGATCAAACGCGGCGAGCGGGTGGCGCTCGTCGGGCTCAACGGCTCCGGAAAGAGCACGCTGACGCGTATCCTGTGCGGCCTCGACACGCCCGACGACGGCACGGTCACGCGCCGGCGCGGCGCGCGCGTCGCCGTGCTCGAGCAGGTCCCCGACCTGCCGCACAGCGCGAGCGCTCGCCAGGTGGTGCTCTCCGGTCTCGAGCAGTGGGCCAGCGCGCGCGAGCGCTTCGACACGGCGAGCGCCGCGCTCGAGGCCGCCATCGCCGCGCACGGCAGCGAGAGCGAGGCCGCCGGCAGCGCGCTGGCCGAGCAGGGCGCCGCCTCCGCCGACGTCGAGCGCCTCGGCGGCTGGGAGGTTGGCCACCACGCCGAGGCGCTGCTCGATGGCCTCGCCATCCGCGACGCCGACCGCGCCGTCGGCACCATGAGCGGCGGCGAGCAGCGGCGCGTGGCGCTCGCCCGCGCCCTCGCCAGCGCCCCCGATCTGCTCGTGCTCGACGAGCCTACCAACCACCTCGACATCGACAGCATCGAGTGGCTCGAGCGCTACATCGTCTCGAGCTTCGACGGCGCGCTGCTGCTCGTGACCCACGACCGCGCGTTTCTCGACGCCGTCGCCCACCGCACCATCGAGATCGAAGGCGCCAAGCTCTACAGCTACGACGGCGGCTACGAGAGCTATCTCGAAGGGCGCGCGCGCCGGCTCGAGCACGAGGCGCGCGCCGAGGCCAACCGCCAGCGCTTCGTCGCGCGCGAGCTCGAGTGGCTGCGGCGCCAGCCCAAGGCGCGCACGGGCAAGCAGAAGGCACGCATCAAGCGCGCCGAGGCGGCGATCTCCAACGCGCCGGGGCCGGCGACACGCGCGGTGGCCCTCGGCGCGCAGGTCACACGCCAAGGCAAGACGATCCTCGAGCTCGCCGACCTGCGCGTCGAGGTGCCGGGGCGCTGTCTGGTCAACAAGCTGACCCTGCGCATGACGCGCGGCCAGCGCGTCGGCATCATCGGCCCCAACGGCTGCGGCAAGAGCACGCTGCTGCGCACGATCCTCGGCGAGCGCGCGCCCGACGGCGGCAGCGTACGGCTCGGCAAGAACACCGCGCCGGCCTATCTCAGCCAGACGCGCGAGGGGCTCGACGAGGCCAAGAGCGTGCGCGACAACGTCGCCGACGATCGTGACCACGTCATCGTCGGCGACGCCGCCATCGGCGTGCATGGCTACCTGGCGCGCTTTCTGTTCGCGCCCGACCGCATCGACCAGCCCGTAGGGGCGCTGTCGGGCGGCGAGCGTACGCGCGTGGCGTTGGCGCGTCTGCTGGTGGGGCGCAGCAACCTCGTGGTGCTCGACGAGCCCACTAACGATCTCGACGTGCCGACCATCAGCGCCCTCGAGCAGATGCTGCTCGACTACGGCGGCACGGCGCTGATCGTGACGCACGATCGCTGGTTTCTCGACCGCGTGGCGACGCACATCTTGTCGTTCGAAGGCGACGGCGCGGTGGTGGCCTACGCCGGCAACTACTCGACCATGCGCGTGCTGCGCGCCGAGGCCGAGCGGCGCCGCGCCGAGGAGCTGCTCGAGCTGGCGGCGCTGCGTGGCGAGCCGGCGCAGCCGCCGCGCGCCGCGCCCGCTGCAGCACCCAAAGGCAACCCCGACGCCGGCGCGGCCAAGCCGAAGAAGCTCAGCTACAACGAGCAGCGCGAGCTCGAAGGGCTCGAGCCGGCGATCGAGACCGCCGAGGCGCGCGTGGCCGAGCTCGAGGCGATGCTCGCCAACCCGGCGCCCGGCACCGACTTCGCAGCCGTCGGCCGCGAGCTCGACGAGACGCGCGCCGAGGCCGAGCGCCTCGTCGAGCGCTGGGCCGAGCTGGCTGAACGCGCGCCCTGAGCTGCGACGTCGGGGTAGCGCGTCGGCGCGGCGATCTGGTACTAATCCGCCCATGGCAAACCCAACCGCGACGCTTCAGACATCCATGGGCAATATCGAGGTCGAGCTGTTTGTCGACCAGATGCCGATCACCGCCGGCAACTTCATCAAGCTCGCCAAGAGCGGCTTTTACGATGGGCTGCACTTTCACCGCGTGATCGACAACTTCATGATCCAGTTCGGCTGTCCGCACAGCCGCGACCCCAACTCGCCGCGTGCGGGCACCGGCGACGGTCCCGATGGCCCGATCTCCGACGAGCACCCGCCCAACGCCAAGATCTCCAACGAGCCGGGCACGCTCTCGATGGCCAACACCGGCCGCCCCAACAGCGGCAGCTGCCAGTTCTTCATCAACACCAAGCACAACAGCTACCTGGACTGGTTCACGCCCGGCAACTCGAAGCACCCGGTGTTCGGCCGCGTCGTTCAGGGCATGGAAGTCGTCAACAGCATCGGCAGCGCGCCCACCGGCCATGGCGATCGCCCGCGCACGCCGATCCAGATGGTCAAAGTCACCATCAACGACTAGGCGCGAGCAGCTCGAGATCGTCTACCAGCCGAGGTAGGCGATCTCGACGACGTTCTTCTGCGGCGTCAGCTCCGCAGCGACGCCGCGCAGCACCAGCGTGTTGTGCTTGGCGTCGTGGATCACGCGCCGCTGCACGTCGCCGACGATCGGCGCGACCTCGAGCACGCGGTCGTTGAGCCGCACCGAGAGGCTGCCGCGCACCAGCCGCGTGTTGGCGCGCAGCGCGATGGGCGAGGCGCGCGCGGCGAGATCGTCGAGGGCGCGCGTCAGCGCCGCGACGAGCTCCGACTCCGGCTGACAGATCGACGTCACGACGCCGTCGTCGGGCTGGCTGATCTCGATGTAGCCCACGCCGCGCTCGCTGCCGCAGCCAGGGCCGCCTGGCTCGGGCGTGCCGTCGGGCTGCGAGACCACCGCGTGCGCCAAGAGGCCCGCCTCGCGCATGGAGTTCGTCAGCGGCGCGAGGTGCGAGGCAAGCTGCTGACGATCGGTGATGCTCAGCGGGTCGGGCAGGGTGCCTTGGAAGAGGTCGACCACACCTGCGGGCGCGCGGTCGGAGACGGCGATCACCGCCTTGACCGCGCCGCTGCGCAGGCTGCCCACGCCGCTGGCCATCGCCGGCGTCAGCTCGTCGAGGGTGTTTTTGAGGCGCGCGATACCGCGCGGCTCCTCGTGCTGCGGCTCGCGGCCGCTGGGGATGCGCAGGCACGACTGAAACGGCGTCAGGTCGGCGAGGCGCGGCCCGAAGAAGGCCTGCGCCGACGACACGTCGGGCCGGCAGAGCCCGTCTTTGGACTGCTGGCCCATGCCGATGACCGCCATGCGGAAGTCGAGGCCGTCGGCGCGCGCGCGTTCCCACACCGAGGCGCCCGCGCGCGCGAGCTGCTGGCGCGCCACCGCCATCTGGGTGGCCTCGTCGACGAGCCACAAGAGGTCGAGCTGGCCGAGGTCGTTGAAGCGCAGCGTCTCGCACACCGGCTCGGGTCGCGCGCCCAGCGGCCCGACGACGGTGGCGCTGGCGAGCAGGTCGGCGCGCGTGCGCTTGAGGCTGCGCGGCGAGCCGAAGCTGTTGGCGGTGGCGAGCGCCGCGGCGATCACCACCGAGTGATCGTCACGCCGCTGCAGCGTGGCGAAGCGCATGCGGAACACGTCGCCTCGCTCCTGATCGCGCTGCGGCAGCGACTCGAAGCGCGCCAGGCTGCCGCCGAGCAGGATCGGATAGAGCAGATCGCGCGCGCGCGCGAGGCTGGTGGTGCTGCGCACGGTCAGCTCGAGCTCGACCTCGATGCGCAGGCTGTTGCCGTCGGGCGTCTGCAGGCGGCGGCCCTCGCTGACCACGCGCACGCTCTGGAACTCCGACTGCGCCGCCTGCAGCGCCTCGCTGATGGCGACCGCCTCGCTGCTGGCGTCGGGCAGATCGCTCGGCCGCGAGACGACGAGCCCGGCCACGTCGCTCAGCCCGTCGACCCAGTCGACGGCCACCGCGCCTTCGCCGCTGCGTGGCGACTGGATGTCCACGCGCTGGTAGAGCGCCTCGCTTGGCAGCACCAGCGAGAAACCGCCTGCCACCTCGTCGCACACCAGCGCCTCGCGCGTCACGCAGCCCTGCGCCGCCAGCTGCACGCAGCGGCTGCGCAGCGAGCCGTCGGGCACCAGCTTGCGCGGGTCGATGGCATCGCAGCCGACGACCACGAGCGCTGCGAGCGCTAGAGATATCGTCTTGCCGCGAAGTGTCGCCATCGAAGTTTCGCCACGAACCTTGGCCGAGCCCTTCGCCCACCGGGCGCGGAACGTTAAGATTACACGGTGATATAGCACGCGCCGCGCCCCCTCGCGCGTCGCGCAGCCAAGCCGCGACGTGGTGGCGTACCAAGGGGTTGTGAGCGCCAGCGCGAAATCACCGTCGGCACAGGAGCGATGGCGCTGGATCTCGCGGAGGACAGGAAGCTGCTCGAGGCCTTTCGGCGCGGTGACGCGCCGGCGATCGAGCAGGTCTATCGCGAGCACGTCGAACGCGTGACCGCGCTATTGCGCAGAGGCTTTTCGTTCCAGAGCGACGGCGGCACGATGACGTTTCGCGGCTACGACAACGCCTGGGACCTCGAGTGCGCGGTGCAGGACACCTTCGCGCAAGCCTTCGCACCCAGCGCGCGCGCCGCCTACGACGGCATCTCGCCCTACGCGCCCTATCTGCTGCGCATCGCGCGCAACCGCGTGATCAGCGAGATGCGCAGCCTGCGCCGCGAGCGCCGCCGGCGCGACGCCTTCGCCGAGGCGCCGCGCGAGCAGCCCACCACGCCCGAGCGTCTCGCCCTGCAGAGCGAGCTCGCCGAGCTGGTCGAGCGCTTTCGCTCGCGGCTCGACGACAGCGAGCGGCGCTTCCTCGAGCTGCGCTGGGGTGACGAGCTGCCCCTGCTCGAGGTGGCGCGACAGCTCGGGCTCAGCCGCATGCGCGCGCGCACGCGCGAAAAGAAGATCCGCGCCCGCTTCAT
>JAGQIK010000577.1 GCA_020431405.1 Myxococcales bacterium | reverse complement strand
CGGCCGCTTCGCGCTGCGCCGCCTCGAGCGCCGCGGCGTGCTCGGCGAGCAGCCGCTCGCGCTCGGCAGCCGCGCGCGCGTCGGCCTGGGCGACAGCCTGCGCCACGGCGACGTTGACGTATTCGCTGCGCACGCCGGCGAGCTCTTGCAGCCAGCGCCAGCTGCCCGCGTGATCCACCGCGAGCAGCGCCAGCGCGCGCGGGATCACTAGCCGCGCCCGCTGGCCACGCTCGTCGACGCCCCAGATGAACGGTACGCGACCGGCGCGGTCGATCAGCGAGGCCTCGACGAACGCGTCGAAGGGCATCAGGTCGCGCTCGTCGTTACCCGCTTCGCCGTCGCCGCCGGTGTCATCGACCACCGCCATGCGCGCCCGCCACGCGGGCGAGAGCAGCGCAAGGTCGGCAAAGGTGAAGGCGATCTCTTCGTCGGGCGAGCCGTTGTCGCCGCCCACCATCTCGCGCGGCCAGGCCAGCACGGGATCGGGGTTGCCAGAAAAATCAACACGCCGCGCCAGGCTCGCGCCGCCCTGCGGATCGTAGACCAGCAGAGGGTGCGCACGCGACGCGACCTGCGCGCCGCTGAGCACCGTCAGCGGCAGCGCCTCCGCCGCGCCGCCTGCCGATGTCGGCATGTCGGCGATCAGATGCAGCGAAGCGCGCTCTGATCGCGCCGCGCGCTCGAGGCCGGCGACCATCTGCTCGGGGAACGCCACCGCGCACTGGTGCACCAGGCCCACGCGCTGAGCCACGCCGAAGGAGACGAGCTGCGCGCGCGCCGTCTCGCCGCTGGCGCGCTCGTCGTCCGGCTCGGGCATCGTCTGACAGCGCACCATCAGCCGCACGGGCCGCTGCGAGCGCAGCAGCGCCGAGAGCGCCGAGAGCCCGTGGCCTTGTTCGAGCGCGCGCTCGTCACAAACGCCGATCACCGTCGGCAGCATCGCCAGCTCGCCGTCGGAGAAGCCGCGCCAGTCGAGGCTCTGCAGCCACGAGCGATGGCGCGTGTCGCTGTAGCGCCCTTCGAGCTCGAGCTGCGCCACGCGCAGCGCCGCGACCACCGGCGCCAACCGCGCCGCGGCTTCGTCGAACACCGTGCCCGCCTGCGACGCCACGTCGTCGGCTTCGACGAGGCTCACGCCGTCGAGCGTCGCCAGCACATCGGACTTGCTGGCCGCGGCGAATCCGCGCTGCACCACCAGAAGGCAGCACGTCGGCTCGACGGCGAGCTCGCGCAGCGTCTCGACCACGCGCTCGATGCGCTCGCGACGCTCGCGCTCCATCGGTGGTGCGCCGCGCACGCGCCCCAACATCGAGGCCAGCGCTGTCGGGTCGAACGCGCTGGCGGTCTTGCCCAGCGTGCCCGCCAGCGTCTCGGGATCGCTGCGCGAGGTGGTTTTGCTCTCGTCGACCCAGATCAGCTGGCGCAGCTGCTCGATGGTCTGCTCGACGCGCAGCCGCAGCGCTTGTCTGCGCCGCTGTGTCACCGCGCGGCCGATCCACTGCAGCGCCACCAGCGGCGCCAGCGCCGACTCGCCGAGCAGCGCGGCGCCCTCCGGCAACGCGTCGCAGAGCGCCGCGATCTGCGTGCCGATGCTCTCGTCGTGCTCTTCGCGCAGGCCGAGCTGCTCGCGCAGCGTCGCGCCGGCGGCCGCGATCTCGGCGCGCGCGTCGCTCAGCGCGGGCGCGCCGTCGGCGCTACCGCGCTTGACGAGCAGCTGCTCGAGCCGCACCAGGTTGTCGCGCAGCAGCCGCATCTCGCCGCCGCCTCGCTGCTCCGCTCGCTCGAGCGTCTCACCGAGCGCTTCGGCAGCACGCGCCACGCGCGCGCGCGCGTCGCCGGTTTCGCGCTCGTCGAACCACAAGAGCAGCGGATAGCCGCTGCGCAGCGTCGCCGCGCCGCGAAAACGCGCCAGCGACAGCGGCAGCCACTGCCCTTCGGGCGGGCGCGGCCCGCTGACGCCACCGTAATAGAAGTCCCGCAGTGCGCGCATGTCGTAGGCCTAGCCCGTGTCTAGACGGCGAAGCGGTTCAGCTCGCGCTCGAGCACAGCAAGCTTGTCTTCCGGTTTCATGTCGAGCCCGGCGTTGGTGTACTCCTCGTAGCAGGGCCGCGACGGGTCACAGTAGAGCAGGCCGATGGGCAGCGGGTCGCCTTGCTCGGCGAGCGCTCGCGCCTTGGCGAGATCGGACGGATCGTGCTCGATCTCGCCCTTGATGATGCGGCGCAGCGCGTCGTCGATGGGCACACCGTCGGCGTGCGAAAGCAGCGTCATGCCGTCCGGCTTCTTCTGGATGTCGTCGAAGAGGCCGGCCGTGTACGTCGGGCAGCGCTGCATGATGCGCACGAACGACAGCCCGCGGTGCTGGTAGGCGCGAAGCAGCGTGGCGTGCAGGTGGATCGGGTTCCAGTCGACCGTCTGCGCCACGAACGAGACGTTGGTGAAGCCGAGCGTCGCCGAGAGCGGGTTGAGCGGCGGCAGCCACGCGCCGCGCGGGTGCGTGTTGGTCTTGAGCCCCACCGGCGACGTCGGCGAGGTCTGGTTTTTGGTCAGCCCGTAGACGGCGTTGTCGAACAACATCACCACGAGGTTCATGTTGTAGCGGATGGCGTGGATCCAGTGGCCAGCGCCGATGCTGCAGCAGTCGCCGTCGCCGGTGGCGACCCACACCGTCAGGTCGGGACGCCGCGCCTTGACGCCGCAGGCCACCGGCAGTGCGCGCCCGTGCAGCCCGTGAAAGCCGTAGGTGCTCATGTAGTGAGGAAAGCGGCTCGAGCAGCCGATACCCGAGACGGCGACCACCTTCTCGGGCGGCAGCTGCTCGTCGCGGCAGATGCGCTTGACCGCCTGCAGCACGGCGTGATCGCCGCACGCGGGACACCAACGCGCGACGCCGCCGTCGAAGTCCTCGAGCGTGAAGTAGCGCGGCGAGACATCGAAGGCCCAGTCATCTTTCAAGCCGAACATGCGGCCTCCTCGGAGCTTTTCTTGTCAGCGGCGCGCGCGCTGTCGCCGAGCGGCGGCAGGTAGCGCGAGATGGCGTTGTAGATCTTGGCCGGCTGCAGCGGTTGGCCCTCGACCACCGACCAGCACTGCACCGGCGCCAACGTCACCGAGCGCAGCACCCACGCGAGCTGCGCGTAGCGGCGCTGCTCGCCGGCGCCGGCGCCCGTGATCGGATCGTCGCTGTAGTTGATCTCGACGGTCATGACCTGCTTGAAGCGCTTGAAGATCTCGGTGAGGCCCGGCTCGAGCGGCGAGAGCACGCGCAGGTGCAGCGAGGAGACGCGGTGCCCTTCGCCGCGCGCGCGGTCGACCGCCTCGGTGATGGCGCCCAGGGTCGAGCCCCAACCGACGACCAGCAGATCGCCCTCGGGATCGCCGTTGACCGTCGGCGGGCGCAGCGTCTTTTGCAGCGCTGCCAGCTTGCGGCTGCGCATGTCGCAGCCGAGCTGGTTCGCTTCCGGATCGTAGGCGACCTTGCTCTGGCGCGTGTGCGCCAGTCCGGTGAGCACGTACTCGCCGCCCTTCTGGCCGGGGATCGGGCGCTGCGAGATGCCTGTCTCGCCGTCCCAATCGTACGGCGGCACCTTCTCGTCCCAGTCCGCTTGATCGAAGGGCGGGGCGAGCCAGCGCGCGTCGAGCTCGGGACGCGGGAACGGCGAGACGCCGGTGGCGAGGTTGGCGTCTGTCAGCACCAGCACCGGCGTGCGGAACGTCTCGGCGAGCCGCCGCGCGGTGATGACGAAGTGAAAGCAGTCCTCGATGGTCGCCGGCGCGAGCACCACCTTGGGCGCGTCGCCCGGCGCGCCGTACAGCGCAGCGAGCAGGTCGCCTTGCTCGACCTTGGTGGGCAGACCCGTCGACGGGCCGCCGCGCTGCACGAGCACGATCACCAGCGGGATCTCCGCCATCACGGCCAAGCCGAGAAACTCGGTCTTGAGCGCCAGGCCTGGGCCCGACGTCACCGTGCAGGCCGTCTTGCCGGCGTAGGAGCTGCCGATGGCGAAACCGATGGCGGCGATCTCGTCCTCGGCTTGGTGCAGACAGCCGCCCATGCGCGCGAAGACGCCGGCCATGTAGTGCGACACCGACGTGGCGGGCGTGATCGGATACATCGACAGCACTTCCATGCCGGAAGCCATGATGCCGAGGCCCGCCGCTTGGTTGCCGTTCATCACGACCATCGCGCGCTCGCTCTGCCAGGCGGGCACCTCGTAGTGCAGGTCGATGTGCTCGGCGGCGAAGGCGGCGCCAGCCTCGATCAGCCGCTGGTTGCGCTTGACCACGTCCTCGCCCTTGCGCGCGAAGATCATCGCCACTTCGTCGAGCGCCGGCTTCAGATCGCGGCCGTAGATCTGACACAGCATGCCGAGCACGAACATGTTCTTGCCCAGCCGCGGCGTCGGCGTGTGCTCGAGGCAAGCCTTCTCCAGCGCGAGCTCGTGCACGACGTAGCCGCGCTTTTTGAACTCCACCAGCGCCTCGGCGTACTGCGCGCGCACGGGCTCCTGCGGATCGTCGGCCCACTTGTTCTCGAGCAGGATCACGGTGCCCTCGCGATAGGCACCCTGCTCGATGCGCCCGTAGAGCACCTGCTCGTTGAAGGCGACCACCAGGTCTGCCTCGTCGCCCATGTTCGTCATCTCGCGCGCGCCGAAGCGCACGCGGATGCCGCTGGCGCCCGCGCGCGAGCGAGCTGGCGGCTTGATCTCGGCGGGGATGATCTCGACCGTCCACACGCCGTTGCCCATCTTCGCGCTGACGGCGCCAAACGACTGGCCTGCCTTCTGCGCACCCTCGCCGGAGTCGCTCACGATCTCGACGATCTGTTCGTCGATACGCGTACGACGACTGTTCGTTGTCATAGGATGCTCCAGGCGGCGCGCGCGCCGCGCTCTCTCAGGTCTCGCGTGGGAGTTTGCCTTAGTCGGCGGCGCCCATGTCGTCGTTTGCGGCGACGCTGAGCAGCTCCGTCTCGTTGGCTTCGTGCTGGCGCAGCTGGCTGACAAAGTCTTTGACCTTGTTGCCGAGCGGCCCGAGTGGATGGTCGGCGCGCTCTCCGAGCAGGGTCTGCAGCTCCGCGACGGCGCTTTCGAGGTCGCGGTGCTCGGCAAACAGCGCGTCGATGGCGCGGTTGTGCTGCGGGCCTGCCTCGCCAACGATGGCGTAGAGGCCCGTGTCTGGCTCCTCCTCGGCCTTGAAGTGCTCGGACATGATGGGCGAGAGCTCGGCGAGCAGCTCTGCGGCCTCGTCGGATCGCGTTGCGCTTTCGAGCTTCTGCAGCTGCTGGCGGATGAATCGATGGTCGTCGATGATGCGATCGGCCGAGTCGGTCATTGGGTGCCACCCTCCGGTGTGTGAGCCAATCCCGCCGCCTGTCCCTGCAAGCGGCGATCCTTCGCTAGAGCCGAGATCGACGGCCATCAGCGGTGGGTCACGCGACCCAAACGACACGCTTTGCCAGCAGCCCTAGGCTACGGAGGGTCATTCTGGCACGCTTTCGCGGCGGCCTGACAAACCGCGTAGAGCGGTGCAACCGCTGGGGAGGCGCCTAGTAGCCCGCTGGAATTTCCCCGGCCAGACAGGTGACTGTGTTGGGCGCCATCGGCGTCGATTGTCGCGCGCGCTCGGGGGCGTCGACGCTGCCGCGCAGCAGGCCTTCGTCGGCTGGCCAGTGTGGCGTGGCGCCGGGGCGCAAGCGGTGAAGCCCGCTCTGCCAATACTGGATGATGTACGTGTGCCCGGCCGCGTCGCAGCCGAAGGTGTCGGTGACGGCGCGCGCGAAGTCGTGGCCGGCGGCGGCGCCAAAGGTCTCGCAGGTGCGAAACCACAGCAGCGAGTCGGCCGAGAGACGCTCGCGGATGGCGGCGATCTGGCCGGCGTAGATGCTGTCGGGCGCCAGCGCGCGCCGGTCGAGCAGCTCGCGGTCGGCGAGCAGCTGCCCCCACTTGCCGTGCCCCCAGTACTGCACCTCGCCGATGGGTCGGTCGGGCTCGATCTCGCTGAGCCAGCCGAGCGCCTCGCCCCACGAGCTGACGCCGCGTACGCGGTCGATGCGGCCCAGCGCGCGATAGAGCCACGAGCCGGCGAGCCACACGTCGCTCAAGCCGGGGCTGAGCGGCGCGCCGCTGCAGGTCTCGTCGTAGACGAGCAGGCGCAGTGGTTTCACTTGCGTTCTCGCTGCTCGGCCTGCGCCTCGAGCCGCGCCAGGCGCGCTTCGATCTGCTCGAGCTTGTCGAGGATCAGCGCGTGCACGTAGATGGCATCCATGCCGACGGGGCTCTTGTCGCTGGCGATGTGCTCGTAGATCGCCGCCAGCTCTTGGCGCGGCTTGAGGTTCATGGGTCGCTCCTTGCAGGTGTCTGCATGGTAGACCCAAGCAGGGCAGGGGAGGGGCCATGTGTGAGCTGTTCGCCATGTCGGCGCTTCATCCGACCAACGTACGCATCTCGCTCTCCGAGCTGGCGCAGCACGGCGGCGCCACCGCGCCACACCGCGACGGCTGGGGCATGGTCTTCTACGAAGGCCGCGACGTGCGCCGCTTCCGCGAGGCCGAGGCGGCCAGCGACAGCGCGCTGGTGCGGCTGATCCGCGAGCACGACTACTGCAGCAACACCGTGCTGGTGCACCTGCGCAAGGCCACGCAGGGCGAGCGCAGTCTGTGCAACACGCAGCCGTTCGCGCGCGAGCTGTGTGGGCGAATGCACGTCTTCGCCCACAACGGCAAGCTGCCGGGTGTCGAAGCGGCGCTGCCGCTCGGCCGCTACCGCCCGCTCGGCGAGACCGACTCCGAGCACGCCTTCTGCGCTCTGATGAACGACATGGCCGACATCTGGCGCGCGCCCGACGAGCCACCGCCACTCGCCGAGCGCCGCGCCGTCTTCGAGTCCCTCGCGCGCCGCACGCGCGAGCTCGGCCCCGCCAACTTCCTCTACTCCGACGGCGACGCCCTCTTCGTCCACGCCCACGAGCGCACCCAAGCCGACGGCAACTTCGCGCCGCCGGGCTTGTTCTCGCTCTCGCGTCGCTGTCCGCACAACCAAGAAGCCCTGCTCATGCCCCCCGTGCACCTCACGCGCAAAAAGCCCTCCGACGAAGAGCAGGTCGTGACCCTGTTCGCCAGCGTCGCGCTCTCCGCCGAAGCCTGGCGCCCGCTCGAAGCGGGCGAGATCCTCGTCGTGCGCGACGGAGAGGTCGTGGGGTAGCGGCGCGTCCGCTGTTCTACGGCACTGAACGCTCGTCGCGGCGCTGCCGGCGCGGCGCGAGCGTGGTGTGGACGCCTCCTGCGTTGGTGGTTCGGGTGCGTTCGGGCGCGGCTGGGCTATTGACGGGATGGGAGGTTTGCGGGCCTGCGAGGCGTTTGGCGCGCGTAGACGGAGCGCGGAGGGTGCGCGGGCGTGCCTTTCGCGGGCCGTGGCGAGACGCCTCGCGACGTGGGGCGCGCGCGGACGTGGGGGGCGCGGCGCTAATGGACTGTCGTCTTGGACTGCGGGCCGAGT
>JAGQIK010000576.1 GCA_020431405.1 Myxococcales bacterium | reverse complement strand
CTCGGGGCGCTCGCTGGCGGCCGATCCGCTCGAGCCGCCCGCCGCACAGGCCGCCGCCGCCGCCGCCGCCGCTTCGCCGGGCACGCCGCGCTCGGCGCGGATCAAACAGCTCGTGGCGCAGCTCGCCAAGCGACGCGACGACCCGCGCGTGGCGCTCGCGCTCGCCCGCGCCCACGCGCGCGAGGGAGACCATCGCGGCGCTTACGCCGTGCTGCGCTACGCGCTCGACTGGGCCAAGGCGGCTGACGTGCGCGCGGCGATGCTGCTCGAGCTCGGCCACGCCGCCGACAAGCTCGGTCTGGCCGAGGCCGCACGCCGCGCCTACGAAGGCGCTGCTGCCACCAAGGGCGCAGTCGCCGCATCGGCCCAGCGCGCCAAGCGCGCGCTGCTGGCCCGCTTCGGCTACTGATCCGCGCTACTGGCCCGCGCGCCTATTCCGCGCTAGCCGCGCGCTCGTCTTTGATCGCGACGACGTAGCAGACCCACGCCGGGTCGGCGGGCGCACGCTTCTTCGGCTTGTAGACGCCGTTGCCCTCGCCTTCGCCGTCGCTGCCTTCCCAGTAGACCACGCTGCGCGCGAAGCCGGCCTCCTCGAGCAGCTCGCGCACCTCGCGGATCGTCCACAGGCGCCACTCGTAGGTGAAGGCGCGGTGGATGCGGCTCTTGTCCTTGGGGAAGTAGAAGTGGATGTAGAACGTCGCGTCGTGGCTGATCGGATCGACGCTGTGCTGGTCCCAGATGTAGTTGAACTTCTTGTACTGCCGCTCTTCCTGGTGGTCGTCTTGCCAGACCTCGCCGCCGCCGAACATGTCGAGCACCATCACGCCTTGCTCGGCGATGTTGCCGTAGGCGGCCTTGAAGTACTCGAGCAGCAGCTGGCGTTCCTTGAAGATGTAGAACGAGAAGTTCTGCGCCGCGATGACGTCGGCCGGCGGCGTCTCGGCGCTGCGAACGTCACCTTCGATGAGGTGCAGCCGGCTGCGCGCCTCGTCGTCGAGGCCGGCGGCGTTGTAGTCGGAGCCCCACGTCAGCGGCTCGGGATCGAGGTCAACGCCGTAGGCGACGCGACCGCGTTTTGACGCGACCCACTCGCAGCTCACCGCGGCGGTGCCGCAGAAGTCCTCGCGCAGGATCACGGGAGAGCGCCCGAACGCGCGCTTGTAGGCGCGCGTGAAGAACGGCACCTCGGCGTCGGGGCACTGCACCGACTTCTGGTAGAGGCGGTACTTGTCGGCGCGCTGAGCGAGCGTCTTCTTCGGCTTGGAACGCTTGCCGCTCTTGCGCTTCTTGGGATTGTCGTCGCCGTCGTCGGAGGTGCTGTGCTCGTGAAGCTCGCGGGCCCGGATATTCATGCGCGGGATAATGCGGCGCGCCGCCGCCGCGCACAAGGGCAGCAGGCTGGCTGCCGGCCACGAAAGTGACAAAGGCGCAAATGCGTGCTTATTATGCGCGCCGAGGGGGCCCATGAAGCCGAGTCGCCAACAAAGCCTCGACGTCAATCTGCGTGACGCCGTCGCGGATCATTTGATGTCCAGCGCCGGCAAGGGCGCCTCCCGTCTGCCTCGCTTGCGCATCCCACGCGTCGGCGCGGTCGATGTCGTGCTCGAGCCGCAGAGCGGGTTCACGCTGCTGTTCGTGCAGCGCTCAGATCACCTTGCCGCCTACAAGCACCTGGTGGGACAGCTGGTCGGCTCCATCGCGCACCTGCATCGCTGCAAGTCGCTGGAGCTGCGCCAGGCGCTCGAAAAGGTGAAGGGTTTCAAGGGCGGGAACCTCGACGTGCCCGAGGTGGCGAAGCGCCTGATGGACGACGCCAAGGCGGGCAACGTCCAGATCGTGATCGCCACCGAGCAGCCCGAGGTCCCGCAGACCTACGATCACCTGCTCGAGAATTTCCAGCCCGTGCTGCGTGTGTTGCAGGCTTGGTCGGCGACGCCGGTCAAACAGAAGAAGCTCTGCGCCGGCGTGCACGCGCTGGTGGTCGAGCTCGACGGCGACAAGGCGAAGAGCATCAAGCCGCTGTTCGGCAAGGCCGAAGGCGAGGCCGGCGCGGCGGCCGCTGGCGCTGGCGAGCCGGCCAAGAAGAAGGCCGCGGCCAGCGCCTCCAAGGCGACCAAGAAGGCGAGCCCCGCCAGCGCTTCCAAGAAGAAGGCGACCAAGAAGAAGGTCGCCAAGAAGAAGTAGCGCGCGCTCGCTAGCGCGACGAGGCTAGCGACAGCGCTGCGTGCGCTTCTGCCCCTTGTTGGGCGAGCAGATGTGGTTGAGCGGGTCGTTGTTGGAGCTGCACGACAGCAGCACCTCGCCCTCTTGGCCGCACTCGGGCGGCTTGGTGCCCCACCACGTGCCGGGCTCGATCGCAGACTCGCAGATCGTGTAGCCGCGACCGACGCAGACCTTGGCGCCGGCGGTGACCTCGGTCTCGACCTGACCGTCGCAGTTGAAGTCCCACTTGTTGATCGTCTCGCCATTGATCTCGCGATCGAAGTAGGCGGTCTGACCCGGGTGCGCGTCGGGGTCCTCGTCGCCGCAGTCGAGCGGGTTGTCGACGTGGCCGGCCGGCGCCGTGCAAGCGGTTACCGGCTGGGCGAGCGCCGAGCCGTAGCCGTCGTTGTCGGTGTCCGGGTACCAGTTCTTCGGCGTGGCGCAGTTCTGACCGTCGGGCTGGATGATGCGGCGGTCGTTGCTGCTGCCGTCCTTGCCGGTGCTGCTGCCGTCGGGCGTGGAGCCGTCGTCGCTGCTGCAGCCAAACATCAGGAAGGTCAGCGCGCAGGCGAGCGCGCCGCTGCGGAACCATCGATTGCGCATGACCTGAGTATAACGGTAGGGTCCCTCGATTCGCGAAGGAGCCTCTGCATATGTTCGGTAAACCATCTGTTCGCGCGGTGTTAGCGGTCGTCCTGGCCGCCGCTGCGATGCTCGCTCAAAGCTGCGGCGGACCTCAGACGCCGCCCGCCAAGACGCCCAAGGCCGCCGGCACGGCGACGGGCACTGCCGCTGGCAGCTCGGCCAAGCCGATGGCGAAGAAGCCCAGCATGCCGCCGCGCGACAAGAAACAAACCACGCTCGCCGCGGTGGGCCTCGACGGCAGCGCGCTCGATAAGAGCGCAGACCCGTGCAAGGACTTCTATCAGTACGCCTGCGGCGGTTGGATCAAGCGCACCGAGATCCCCGGCGACAAGACGCGCTGGGTGCGCAGCTTCAGCGAGATCCACGAGCGCAACGAGAAGGACCTGCACCAGATCCTCGAGACCGCGCGCAACCCCAAGACCAAGAAGACGAAGGCGCAGAAGAAGATCGGCGCCTACTACAGCGCCTGCATGGACGAAAAGCGCATCGCGCGCCGCGCCAAAGGCGAGCTCAAGGCGCTGCTTCGCACGGTGCGTCGCGTGCGCAACGTCAAGCAGCTGGTCAAGCTGCTGCCGTGGCTGCATCGCAATGGCGTGTGGGCGTTCTTCGACCTCAGCGCCGAGCAGGATTTCAAGGACGCTTCGCGCGTCATCGCCGTGCTCGACCAGTCGGGGCTGGGCCTGCCTGACCGCGACTACTACACCAAGCAGGACAAGAAATCGAAGCAGGTGCGCGAGGCCTACGTCGAGCACGTCGCGCGCATGCTGGTGCTCGCCGGCGAGCGCCCCGGCCGCGCCAAGCGCGCCGCCGACGCCGTGATGCGCATCGAGACCGAGCTCGCCAAGGTCTCCAAGACGCGCGTGCAGCGGCGCAATCCGCAGAAGATGTACAACAAGATCGACGTCGCGGGCGTGGCCAAGCTGACGCCCGTCGTCGACTGGAAGCGCTACTTCAAGACGCTCGACAAGCCCGGGCTGAGCGAGCTGAGCGTCACGGCGCCGAAGTTTTTCGCCGGCCTGCAGAAGGTGCTGACCAGCAGCACGCCGCGCGATCTCGGCGCCTACCTCGTCTGGCACGTGGTGCGTTCGAGCGCGCACGCGCTGTCGCAGAAGTTCGTCGACGAGGCCTTCAAGCTCAAGCAGGTGCTCACCGGTCAGAAGAAGCAGCGCGTGCGCTGGAAGCGCTGCGTGTCGGCGACCGATCACGCGCTCGGCGAGCTCTTGGCGCAGCCGTTCATCAAGTTGCGCTTCGCCGGCGACAGCAAGGCCAGCGTGCAACGCATGGTCAAGGCCATCGGCGCGGCGTTTTCGCGCGAGATCAACAAGCTCGGCTGGATGGACGACAAGACGCGCGCGCTGGCGCGCGAGAAGATGCAGAAGATGGCCTATCTGATCGGCTATCCGGGCAAGTGGCGCAAATACAACTTCAAGATCGGCAAGAGCTACCTCGCCAACTCGCGCGCCGCGCGAGCGCATCACCTGGCGCGCGCGCTCAAGCGCATCGGCAAGCCGGTGGACCGCGAGCGCTGGGAGATGAGCCCACCGACGGTCAACGCCTACTACCACCCGCTGAAGAACCACATGGTCTTCCCAGCGGGCATCCTGCAGCCGCCGTTTTACAACGCCAAGGCCAACGTGGCGGTGAACATGGGCGGCATGGGCATGGTCGTCGGTCACGAGCTGACCCATGGCTTCGACGATCAAGGCTCGCAGTTCGACGCGCTCGGCAACCTGCGCACGTGGTGGAGCAAGACCGCGCGCTCGCAGTTCAAGACGCGCACCAAGTGCGTCGTCAATCAGTACAGTCGCTACGAGCCGCTAAAGGGGCTGCACCTCAACGGCTCGCTGACCCAGGGCGAAAACATCGCCGACATGGGCGGCGTCAAGCTGGCCTACCGCGCCTTCCAGGCGATGACGAGGCGCAACAAGACCGAGCAGATCGCCGACGGCCACGACGAGGCGCAGCAGTTCTTCCTCTCGGTGGGCCAGATCTGGTGCGCCAAGTACCGCCCGGCCTACGCGCGCATGGCGGTGCGCGTCGACCCGCACTCGCCGCCGCGTTTCCGCGTCAACGGCTCGCTGTCCAACCTGCCGGCCTTCGCCGACGCCTTCAAGTGCGCGCCCGGCACGCCGATGAATCCCAACAAGACCTGTTCCGTCTGGTAATGGGGAATAGGGGAGCGGGGGAGTAACGAGCTTGAATACATGAACGACGGAATCGAAGAACGCGAAGTCTGAATTTTGGCTCCGTCGTTGGCGAGCGCGATAATCGACTCGTGCGCTCGTCCGTCCTTCCGCTCAGTGTGTTGGTGCTCGCGTCGGCGGCGACGGTTGCCGCGGGGTTCTTTTCGCCGCCGCGCCGAGCGCCGGGCGCGGTCGCGGTCGCGGTCGCGGTGGCTCCGCGGCCGCGCGCGCGACTCGTCTCGCCGCGCGTGCGTGCCTCGTCGCGCCCCGCGCTCGAGCTGACGTTCGTCGGCGACGTGATCTTCGGGCGCTACCGGCGCCAGGGCTTCTACGATCCGATCGTCGCGCGCGGCGTGAATCCGTTTGCCGAGGTGGCCTCGTTGCTCGCGAGCGACCTCGCAGTCGCCAACCTCGAGACGCCGCTGACGTGGCGTCTGGCGCCGGCGCGGCGCGAGGCGCTGAGCATGCGCTTCACCGCCAGCGCTCGCGCGGCGCGCACGTTGGTAGGTGGCGGCTTTGGCGCGGTCAGCGTGGCCAACAATCACGCCTGGGACGCCGGCGAGCGCGGGCTCGTCGAGACGCCGCGCATCTTGCGGCGTGCCGGCGTGACGCCGCTCGGCAGCGGCGAGCTGTCGGTGCAGTTGCTCGAGCGACGCGGCTATCGCATCGCGTTTGTCGCGCTGACCACGCACGGGCCGCCGGGCGGACGCGGCGTGGCGCACGTGCGGCTCGATCACGTGGCGCGCCGCGCGGCGCCGCTGCTGGCGCGCGCGCGACGCGACGCCGACGTGGTGGTGGTCTCGGTGCACTGGGGCGAAGAGTACGCCGACGCGCCGACGGGCTTTCGCCGCAGCGTGGCATACCGCCTGGTGGACGCCGGCGCCGATCTCGTCATCGGCCACCACCCGCACGTGCTGCAGGCCATCGAGCGGCGTCGCGGCGCGCTGATCGCCTACTCGCTGGGCAACTTCCTCTTCGAGAACGTGCATGCTGTGCCGCGGTTGAGCGGCGTGCTGCGCGTGCGCTTCGAGCGGCCGCACTGTATCGCGCGCGCCAAGCTGCATCCGGTCTACATCCGTCGCGAGCCGCGCGCGCCGGCGCCAGCGCGCGCCGCGATAGGCGAGCGCGTGCGCCGCCGCGTGCAGCAGCTCTCGCGGCGGCTCGGCACGCGCTGGTCGCGCGACGGTGAAGACCTCGCGCTCTCGCTATCGGTCTGCGGGCTGTAGCAGCCCCGACACGGCGCCCTGCGGATCGGCGATCCAGGCGAAGCGGCCCACGCCATCGATGTCCATCGCTGGCACGTACACGCGGCCGCCGATCTTCTCGGCCAGCGCGACCTTGTCGTCGGCGCTGTCGACGACGAAGTAGCTGACCCAGGTCGAGGGCATCGGGCCCATCTCTGGCGACTTGGCCATCATGCCGGCCACCGGCAGGTCCTCGATCATCAGCTGCGTGTACTGAAAGCCGTTCATCTCGGAGAACTTGGGCTGCCAGCCGAACACCTTGCTGTAGAAGGAGCCGGCGCGATCGATGTTGTCGGTGATGAGCTCGTTCCAGCAGTTGGTGCCGACGGTGTTGCGCTCGAGCTTGGCGGCGCCGCGGTGCGCGCTCGAGTTGAGCCAGATGCTGAAGGTCGCGCCGGTGGGATCCTGCGCCACCGCCATGCGGCCGATGTTGGGGATGTCGAACGGCTCGGCGAGCACCTTGCCGCCCGCGGCCTGGATGTCGGCGGCGCCGGCGTCGACATCGTCGACCGCGACGTAGGTGCCGAAGTGCGGCGGTACGCCGGCGGCTTTTTCGTGCGGGCCGAGCACGTGCACGCCGCCGATCTCTCGGTCGTCCACGAGCAGCATCGTGTACGTGCCGCCCGCGTTGCCGGGCATCGGCACCTCGCGCTTGGTCCAGCCATAGATCTGGCGATAGAAGTCGAGCGCGGCGTCGATGTCGTTGGTGCCGAGCTCGATCCAGCAGAACGTCCCTGCGGCATGCATGTCTTCGGTCATTGTTCTCTCCACGGGCGGAAGGTGTTTGTTGCACCCACGCCAGTGCAGGCCCCGTGCCTGCGCGCGGCGCACGCGATCTCGCGACGATGGGCGACGGGACGCTGTTACCGCGGGGTATCGGCGGCCGAAAGCTCGCGCGCCAGCGCGTCGAGAAAGCGCTGCATCTCGGCGTGTCGGCGTTCGCCCTCGGCGCGCGCGCTGGGCAGCCGCAGCCCGTCTGCGATGCGCAGCAGCTTGGCGAAGAAGTGGTCGACGGCGTAGCTGCGCTCGTCGTGCTCGCGCGCGGCGGCGAGCGGGTCGCCAGGGTCGAGCAGACGCAGCGTGTTTCCGCGCGAGCGGATCGCCTGCGCGTAGCTCAGCGTGCGCGCGATGCCGAGCGCGCCGATGGCGTCGAGGCGGTCGGCGTCCTGCAGCACGAGGCCGACGGCGCTCTCGGGCTCGCGCGCGGCCGACCAGCTGCCGCGCGCCACGGCGCCGGTGATGACGTCGATGTCGGCGTCGCCGTAGCCGGCCTCGGAGAGCAAGGCGCGCGAGGCGTCGGCCGATCGCTGGCCGCCGGCGCTGCGCTCCGCGCTCTCCTTGGGCACGTTGACCAGGTCGTGCACCAGCGCGGCGGCGCCGGCGAGATCGGCGTCCGCCTCGGCCTCGAGGGCCAGTCGCAGCGCCCAGCGATAGACGCGCAGCACGTGGTCGGCGTCGTGGGCGAGGTCGGCGCCGGCGATGCGCGGCAGCACCGCGCGCCAAAGCGCCGCGTGGCGCGCGAAGGCGAAGGTCGCTCGTTCGGGGTGTCGCAGGTCCACGGCGACGTTGTATCAGCGGCTGTGCCTCGCACGCCAGCCGCGGTGCCTCGGCGCGCGCTTCCGCTTGGCCAGATCGGCGCGCCACTGGCCCAGGAGCTTGTCGACGTCGGCGCGATCGATCTTGTCTGCGGTCCGACGGAAGCGCATCACCACCGCCAGCGCCTCGCGCGTGTAGCCGAGCCGATGCAGCACCGTCGCGAGATAGCGATTGACCGACCAGCCGCGCATGTGACGGATGGCCACTCTGAGTAGGCTCAGCGCCTCGTGCAGCTTGCCGCGCCGCATGGCGCTTATGCCCCAGACGAGCGCGTACTGCGAGACGGCGCGCGGTGTGGTCGGTCGGGGCGCGCCGGCGTGCGCTGGGATGTCGTGAAGAATCACGATCGGCGGCGGCTTTTTCGAGCGCAAGCCGGCGGGCAGTGGGGGCGGTGGCGCGTGAGGGTTAGGCGCAGGCAGGCGTCGTGCGAGCAGATTGCAGGTCACGAGCGTGCGGTAGAGCGGGTCCGTGACGCGGTACCTGTTGAGCCTACGGCACAGCGGCGTTCTAACGCCCTTGCAGATGCTGTCGATGAACTGCAGGCCTCGAATGACGCGTCGCGACCAAGCGAGCGATTTGGGATTGGTGACCGCGCCGATCGCGGCGTGAAGCGTGCCGCGTCCGAGCACCAGCTTCTTGTTGGCGATGCAGCGATAGAGCGCGGCGAGCCGGGGCGGCAGCGGAGCGGCTCGAGGCCGTAGGCCAGGCGGGTGGCTGCCCGATGCGTGCGCGGTGGGCGAGAGCAACAGCAGCACGAGGGTGGCGGACGGAAGACAGCGGACCGTTGCGACCATCACTGAGACCTCTACTTGGCGGACCGCGGCGGCTGTCGATGGTCAGACAGCGTGGGGGTGCGAATGTTCGCTAGCCGTCGGGAAATGCCTCGCGGCGCAGCGCTTCGATCTCGGTGACGGCCTTGGGCACGCTGGCGGTGAGCACCTCGCAGCCGCCGTCGGTGACGAGCACCATGTCCTCGATGCGCACGCCGATGCCGTCGCGATAGGCGCCAGGCTCGACGGAAAAGACCATCCCCGGCTCGAGTGGGCGCGCGCTGCCGTCGGCCTGCCGGTAGAGCCCGGCGTCGTGCACGTCGCGGCCGATGAGGTGCGACGTGCGGTGCGGAAAGAGCGCGTCGATGGCGTCCTTGTCGTCCTCGGCGAGGCCGAAGCCACGGGCGATGTGGGCGCGCGCGATGTCGTGGACGGCGTCGAGCGTGGTGCCCGGGCGCACCGCGTCGATGGCGGCCCGCTGGGCGGCGAGCACGATCTCGTAGTGCTCGCGCGCGGCGCCTTCGAAGCGCGGGCCCACCGGCCAGGTGCGGGTGATGTCGCTGGCGTAGCCGTCGAGCTCGCAGGCCGCGTCGACGAGCACCAGCTCGCCGGCCGCCAGCGGCCGCGCCGTGGGCGAGGCGTGCAGACACTGCGCGCGCTCGCCGCCGGCGACGATGGTGAGATAGGCCTCGCGCTCGGCGCCGGCGCGCGCGAGCTCCGCGCGCAGTCGCGCGGCGACGACCAGCTCGCTGTCTCCGGGGCGCGTGGTCCGCATCGCGGCATGGTGCGCCGCAGCGCTGGCCGCCGCTGCGCGCCGGATGCGCGCGATCTCGCCTTCGTCTTTGAGCAGCCGCAGCTCGCCGATGGCCACGTGGGGATCGACGATGGGCGGTAGGCCGCGGCCGCTGCGCTGGCGGCGCGCGCGCAACGTCTCGAGCGTGGCGAGCAGCTCGAGGTCGCGGCGCGCGTCGAGGCCCAGACGGTAAGCTAGGGTGCTTCGCTCGTCGGTGGGCGCGGCCATCAGGTCCGCGAGCAGATCGCCGAGCGCTGGCCACAGTGCGCTCGAAGGGCGTACGTCGTCGATGCCGGTGAGCGCAGCGGCGCGCTCGGGACCTGCGATGGGGCCGAGCCAGAGCTCGTGGCGCGCGTCGCGCGGGCGCACGAAGAGCGTCGCCTGTGGCGCCCGCCCAGCCTCGCGCGGGCAGCGTAGGAGCAGCGTCGCGTCCGGCTCGTCGAAGCCGCACAGGTAGCCGACGTCGCTGTCGGCGCGGTAGGCGTGATCGACCGACGCGTTGCGACGTGTCACCGGCGCTGCCGGAAGAAGGAAGGTCCAGCCGGGGTGGCGTTCGGCGAGGCGCGCGCGGCGCGCTGCTGTGGACCGTGTTTCGCTGCTGTTCATCGATGCCTCCTTGTGCACCGATGAGGATAGAAATAAGGTACTTCTATGCCAGAAGAGAGCACAGAGATACCGGATATTGGTCCCGCCGCGACGGCGTCGGGGCCCGATGGCTACCGCCGGCTGGTGGAGGTGATCAAGTCCGCGCTGCGCGCGCACGGCCTGACCTACGCCGAGCTCGCCGGGCGCATCGGCATGAGCGCATCGGGCGTCAAGAAGCTGCTCAACGCCGACGACGCCGGCTTCGGCCGCCTCTCGGACATCGCGGCCGTGCTCGGCGTCCCTCTCGGCGAGCTGATCGAGGCCAGCCAGCGCGGCGACGAGACGGTCGAGCTGAGCGAGGCCGCGCAGCGCTACTTTCTCGCCCAGCCGCGCTGCTTCGCTTTCTACTGGAAGCTCGCCGTCGAAGGCATGACCCCGGCCGAGATCGGCGCACGCTTCGGCGTCAGCGAGGAGCGCCGCGAGCGCTACCTGACCGCGCTGCAGTCGCTCGGCCTCGTCGCGCGCCGCGGCGGCGAAGTGCGCCTCGAGTCGAGACACCCAGCGCGGCCAGGCGCGCTGGTGCGCTGGGCCGAGGGCGGACCGCTGCTCGCGCAGCTCGACCAACGCTGGGCGCGCGAGCTCGCCGACGAGGGGGCGGCGTCGGCGACGCGCGGCGACGGCGCCGAGCAGGGGCGCTGCTTCCGGCTGCACTTCGTGCGCGTGCGCCGCCAGACCCGCGAAGCGATGCTGCGCGCGCTGCAGGACGTGGTCGACACCTACCGGCGGCAGGCCCAGCGCGAGGCGCTCACCACGGCGCGCGACGAGCTCTTGCCGCTGTCGCTGCTCGTCACCGCGGCGCCGCGAAGCTTCGTCGAAAAGGTCTAGGCATACAGTCCAGAACGCGGTGCTATCGTCTAGCCATGGCCGACCCGCTCTTTCTCGGAGTCAACAGCGCCTACCACGAGAGCGCCGCCGTGATCGTGCGCGGCCGCGAGGTGTGCTTCGCGCTCGAAGAGGAGCGCCTCACGCGGGTCAAGCACGGAAAGCCTGCGCGCGTCGATAACGCCGCCGAGCTGCCGTGGGGCGCCATCGACGCCTGCCTGGAAGCCGTTGGCGCGACCCTCGATGACCTCGACGGTGTCGCCTATTCGCTCGTACCCGGGCTCAGGCAGCGCACCATCGGCGTCGACGACTACCCGCTCACCGATCCCGAAGGCTTCGGCAGTGAAGCGGGCGAGGCGCGCTTCGACGCCGAGGTGCGCTCGGTGCGGCGGCTGCTCGCCGAGCGCGCCGCCGACGGCGAGAGCTTCGCCGAGCAGGTCAAGCTGCTGTCGCATCATCGCTGCCACGCGGCGGGTGCCTTCTACGGCGGGCCGTTTCACTCGGCGGCGGCGCTCGTCATCGACGGCATCGGCGAGCACGAGACGGCGTGGCTCGGCGTCGGCCGCGGCGACAAGCTCGAGCGCATCGAAGGCATCGTCTACCCGCACTCGATCGGCATGCTCTGGGAGCAGCTCGCGCGCTACGTCGGTTTTTCCGAGTACGACGCGGGCAAGGCGATGGGCCTCGCCGCTTACGGCGACGCCACGCGCTTCGGACACGTCATCGACAAGCTCTTCTTGGTGCCCGATCCCGAGGGCGGCGAGCCGGGCTCGAGCGCGCCGCCGTTTATCATCGACGGCGCGCTGGCGCGCTTTCGCGGCGATCTCAGCGGCTGGGAGTCGCTCTTCGGGCCGGCGCGCGCGCCCGACGAAGAGCTGATCATGGACGGCCGCCACGCCGACGTCGCCGCGGCGGTGCAGGTCGCGACCGAGGAGGCGCTGCTCGCCACGGCGACCAGGCTCTACCGCGCGCTCGAGCGGCGCGGCGAGGCGCAGGCGGCGCGCAACCTCGTCTACGCCGGCGGCGTGGCGCTCAACTGCGTGGCCAACGCGCGCCTCGAGCGGCACGGTCCCTTCGAGGCGATCTACATCCCAGGTCCAGCCAACGACGCCGGTACGGCCCTCGGCGCCGCGCTCGATCTCGCCGCGCGCGCTGGGTTCGCGCGCGCGCGTCCGGCGGCGCCGCTACCGGCGGCCCTCGGTCCGGGCTACGACGCCGCCGCCATCGACGCT
>JAGQIK010000073.1 GCA_020431405.1 Myxococcales bacterium | reverse complement strand
GCTTCGGCGGCGACGGCGCCGGCGAGCAGGGCTGCAGCGCCATCGGCGTCGCCTCCGCCGCGCACGCGGTGGTCTTCGCGCGCGTCAGCGGCAGCACCACCATCGCGCAGCAGAACGTCGCCGACAGCGACGGCCAGCTCGTGCTGCGCATGACGCCCGCCACCGGCGGCTTCGACGGCGTCTTCGCCTACGGCGCCGCGCTGCGCGTCAACGACGCCATCTGGGACAGCGCGGGCGTCGTCGCCGGCGGCCAGTTCAAGGGCACGCTCGAGCTCGGCACGAAGACGCTGAGCTCGCAGAACACGGGGCCCGACGGCATGCTGTGGCGCCTGACGTTGCCCTAGAACCTCATAGCCGCGTCGCTTTGGGGTTGCCGCCCGCCGGCAGGTGCTCGTGCAGGCGGCTGATCACGTCGAAGGCCACGCGCAGCGCGATGTTGGCGCCACGCGAGAGGTTTTCGAGCGGGCCGTCGCCGAGGTTGGCGCTCACCGGCACGACCTTGATGAAGTGCACGCCGGCGCGGATGGCG
The DNA here is from genome assembly GCA_020431405.1 of Myxococcales bacterium. Lineage (GTDB taxonomy): Bacteria > Myxococcota_A > Polyangia > JAGQIK01. The sequence continues at coordinate 10,486 of JAGQIK010000073.1, read as the reverse complement.
CCGCCGTCGGTGAAGTAGTTGTCGCCGACCATCGCCACCTCGCGCGCGCCGAGCGGCGCCAACGCGTCGAGGGCGCGGCGAAAGCCGGCCACGTCGGGCTTGGCCGGAATATCACCGCCGAGCACGATCACGCCGGCGTCGCGTAGGCGCGCGATGTCGGCGCGGCGCTGCGCGTTGACGCCGGCGTCGGCGTTGGAATAGATCGCCAGCCGCACGCCGCGATCGAGCAGCGCCTGCACCAGCTCAAACGCCGCCTCGGGCACCGGTCCGTGATGTGCGCCGAGCGTGTCGTCGACATCGAGGATCAGCCCGCGCAACGTCACGCCGGTGGCCGCGGCGATGGCGTCGAGATCGAGGTCTGAAAAGCGGCGCAGGCGCGCTAGCGTGCGGGTATATCGCGGCAGCATCAGGCGGAAGAACTGGACGATCTTGTCGCCGGTGACGCCCTCTCGGCTCTGGTCGGGCTGCATCGTGGCGCCGATGCTAATGCGCCGCTCGCCTCGGTTCAACGATCGGCTATTCTCGCGCCGTGGCCGATACTCACCACTACGCCACGCTGTGCGCGGCGATCGCTGGCGAAGCGCTGCCGGCGGCGCTGGTCGACCTCGACGCCTTCGACCGCAACATCGAGCGCCTGCTCGCGCCCGTGCGCGCGGCGAAAAAGACGCTACGCGTGGCGAGCAAGTCGGTGCGCTGCCCCGATCTGTTGCGCCGCATCGCCGAGCGCGGCGGCGAGGCCGTGCGCGGCCTGATGGTCTACAGCGCGCGCGAGGCGGCCTTTCTCGCCGCCCAGGGCTTCGATGATCTGCTGCTGGCCTACCCTTGCGCGCACCCGGTCGACATCGCACACGTCGTCGCCGCCAACGAGCGCGGGCGCTGCGCGGTGGTCATCGACAGCGAGGAGCAGCTCGCACTGCTCGCCGAGGCGGGCGTCGCGCACGGCATCGAGATCCCCGTCGTCGTCGAGCTCGACATGTCCTATCGGCCGCTGGGACGCGCGCTGCACATCGGCGTGCGGCGCAGCCCCGTGCGCAGCGCCGCGCAGGTCGTCGCGCTGGCGCGCCGCGCCGACGACGGCGCCGGCCTGCGCTTTGGCGGCGTGATGGCCTACGAGGCGCAGATCGCGGGCCTCACCGACGACAACCCCTTCGCGCGCGCGCTCGACTGGCCCAAGCGGCTGCTCAAGCAGCTCTCGCGCCGCGACGTCGAAGCGCGCCGCACCGCGGTCAGAGACGCCCTCGCGCGCGCTGGCCTCGACTGCGCGCTCTACAACGGCGGCGGCACCGGCAGCCTCGCCTGGTGCAGCGGCGAGTCGGCGCTCACCGAGGTCACCGCCGGCTCGGGCTTTCTGTGCAGCCACCTGTTCGACTACTACCACCAAGGCCTCGCGCTCGAACCGGCGGCGCTGTTCGCGCTGCAGGTGGTGCGCCGGCCGGCGCCCAACGTCGTCACCTGTCACGGCGGCGGCTACGTCGCCTCGGGCGAAGCCGGTCGCGATCGCCTGCCCGTGCCGTACCTGCCGCGCGGCCTCACGCTCTTCGATCTCGAAGGCGCCGGCGAAGTGCAGACGCCGATGCGGCTGCCCGACGGCGTGTTCCTCGCGCTCGGCGATCCGGTGTTCATGCGCCACGCCAAAGCGGGCGAGCTCGCCGAGCACTTCGGCGCCTACCTGCTCTATCAGGGCGGGCGCATCGTTGGCCGCGCGCCGACCTACCGCGGCCTCGGCCAGACGTTTCTGTAGCAGCGCGACGCGCTAGAACCAGCGCTCCGATCCGTGGCACGCCGGCGAGCAGCTGCTCGTCACGGGGTTGTAGGAGTTGATCGCTGGACCGCAGACTTGGATCGATCCGTTGACGTGGTTGGCGCCGTTGCTGATGGTCGTGTTGTTGCTGACGACGCAGTTGTGACAGGTCGCGCAGCCGATGCCTTCGCCGACGATGTGCTTGCGGTGACGGCCCGAGAGCGTCATCGAGCTGCCGTCGCTGGCGGCGTCGTGACAGGCCGAGCAGCCCCCCGAAAGCGAGCCCACCCACAGCGCGCTGCCGTTGCTGCCGCGCCCGTTGCCGTGGCACGAGACGTTGCTGCAGGTGTAGGTGCTCGTGTTGTAGCTCGCGCCGGCCGCCTGACCGTGAAAGACCACGTCGCCGGGTGACGGATCGATGTGGCCGGGGCTGAGCGCGTCGGTCGGCTTGACGTGGCAAACCGTGCAGTCGTAGGCGGGGTGCGAGCCCGCCGTGACGTGGCTGGTGTGGCGGCCGACCGCCGGCACGGTGGTGGCGACCTTGCCGTCGACCGCGGCCGGCGGCGCGCCGGTCTGGTTGTCCGTTCCGCCGTGGCAGAAGACGCAGTTGGTGCGCCATCCCGGGTGGCAGGTGTTGCAGCTTTTGGCGCTGTCGCCGTCGAGCGTCGCACCGTGACACTGCTTGCAGCTGTTGGGGTCCTGATAGAACGCCGAGCCGTGCACTAGGCCCGCGGCCCAGCCGGTGGGGTGGCCGCCGCCGGTGGCGTCGACCTTGCCGTCGATGTGCAGCGCCGGGTTGATGATCTTGCGGTTGGCGTCGACGACGGCGCCGTGACACATCGAGCAGTTCGTGTTGTTGGGGTGGTTCTTGGTGGGCGGCAGACCGTGGCAGGTGCCGCACACGACCTGCGAGCCGTCGACCAGCGTCCAGATCGGCACGTTGTAGGTGCCGCCCGAGAGCGTCGCGCCGTGACAGTAGGCGCCCGCGCACGTCAGCCCATCCCACGTCGGCTGCGCGCCGTCGGACTTGGCGCGCGCCGAGAACGTCAGCTCGGCGGGCAGCGCGCTGTCGATGTGGCCCGGGTCGGTGACGTTCTTCGGCACGACGTGACAGTCGGAGCACAAGATCTGCGCGTGCCACGTCGACGTGCGCAGGTGCGACTGGTGCGCGCCCACGCCGCGCTCGGTGGTCGCGGTGAGCCCCGAGAGCGACAGCGGCGGAGCGGCGTTGGCTACGCCGCCGTGACAGCGCGAGCACGGCGGGATCGGCGCCGCGTCGCCGCCGCCGTCGCCTATCGCAGCGTCGCCGTCGGGGGCGGCCCCGTCGCGCGGCGGCAGCCCGTCGCCGCCGCCGTCTGCGACGACCCCGTCGGTGACACGCGCGTCACCGCCGTCGCCGGCCGCCGGCTCGTCGGAGCCGCAGCCTGTCAGCATCAGGGCCAACACCAGCGCCATCCCGCTCGCGTACTTCATAAGCCTTGCTCCCGTACATCCAGAAGACATCTAGAAGTCCACCACGCCGTTGACGTGCTTATCCGCTGAGACAATGGTGCCCGAGCTGTCGATGACCGACTTATGACAGTTGGTGCACTCGGAGAGCGCAGCCGGCGGATGCGGCTGACCGCTGTGGGTTGTTGTCGGTGGCAAGCCGTGGCAGCTGCCGCACACCATGCGCCGCGTCGACGTCCACGTGGGCGCGGGGTCGCCGCCGCCGTCTCGACCGTGACACCAAGTGTTGGCGCAGCGCAGCGCGTTGGCGGCGTTGTAGGTCGGCGTGAGCGCTGCCGGCGGCGTGGCCAGCGAGCCGAGCGCGATGGGACCGAAGACGACCTCGGCCACGCCGTCGCCGTCGATGTGGCCGGCCGAGTCGAGCGCGGTCGGCACCACGTGGCACACGACGCAGGCGATCGCGCCGTGGCGATCGTTGGCCACCACGTGCGCCTGGTGTGCGCCGACGCCGCGGCTCGTGCGCGCGGTGGATCCGTGCGTATCGCGCGGCGGGGCGTTGTTCAGCTCGCTGCCGTGGCAGGCGTTGCACGCGGGGTTCTTGTCGACGTCGAGCACGCCGTCGATGTGGCGCGCGCGATCGGCGATGCGCCCGTCGGTGCCGACGACGGCACCGTGGCAGCCCCAGCACGCGGCGACCTGCGGGTGTGGCGCTGGCGGCGGTGCGCCGTGGCAGCTGTCGCAGCGCGACTGCGTGCCGTCGACGATGGTCCATTGCGGCGCGCTGGCCTTGCCGCCCGACAGCGTCGCGCCGTGACAGTAGACGTTGCTGCAGCGCGTGCCGTCCCAGCTCGGCTTGGCGTCGGCGAGCAGCGCGCGACCGCTGAAGGTCAGCTCCGCGGGCAGCGGCGAATCCATGTGCCCTTCGTCGTCGACGCGCTCCGGCACCACGTGGCAGGCGCTGCAGGCGACGGCTTTGGTGATCGCGCCGTCGTCGCGCAGGTGCGATCGATGCGCGCCCACGCCGCGCGCGCTGGTCGCGCTCTGCGACCCCGCCAGCCACACGCCGAGCGGCGGCGCCGCCGAGCCGTTCTGGCCGTGGCAGCCAACGCACTCCACCTCGCGCGGCGTCAACGCGTCGTCGCGCTCGGCGTAGCACGCCGACAGCAGCGTCGCGACGCCGAACAGCAGCGCGGCGCCCCGACACCATTTGCGCCGTATTAGTGGCAGTACAAACACATCGAGTTGCTTTGTTTGCCGCCGCGCGAAAAGCCCGGTGGATGGGGGTTGATGCCGAGCCCGCCACGCGCGCTGGTCTTGTGGCAGGTGATGCAGTTGGTCTTGGGGCCGCGATCGTGACAGCCCGCGCACTGCGCCGTGCGCCGGCGCGCGGCCACGCCGTGGCTGTTGGGCGAGCCGGGCAGCATCCAGCCCGCACCGTGTGGCGAGCGCGGCGAACGCTGGCCGGGCAGCGGCGCCGAGCTCGCGCTCACGCCACGCGCGCTGTGGCAGCGGTTGCAGCTCTTGGCGGCGTGACAGCGCCGGCAGGTCATCGGCGTCGCGCGCGCGGCGACGGCGTGGCGCGCCTGCCAGTCGGCGGCGTGGATGAAGCGGCGCCCGCTGCCTTCGGGCAGCGTCACGCCCGTACGTACGCCCGCGCGCTGGCTGTGACAGCCAGCGCAGTAGGACTGGCGATGACACGAGGCGCAGGCGTCGAGGTTGCCGCGCGCGAAGCGCCCGTGGCGCTTCTTCCAGCCGGCGGCGTGGCTGAACGCGCTGACCGCCTTGATCGGATAGTCGCGCAGGCTGCTGTGACAGCCCGTGCAGCGCAGCGCGCGATAGTCATCGCGATGCTGGTGGCAGGCCGAAAAGCACTCGCGCATTTTGGGCCGGCGCACGGCGTCGAGGCTCTTGGCCGCGACGACCTTGGCGTGGCACACGGCGCAGGCCTTGTCGCCGTCAGCCTTGCCCGCCTTGCCCGCCTTGCCGGCCTTCTTGTTCTTCTTCGTCGTCGTCTTCTTGTTGCCGCCGTCGGCCGTGGCGGCTGCGGGCTTCTTGGCGAGCAGCGCCTGCGCGCGCGCGACGTGCGCCTCGTGCGAGAAGCGCAGGTGCGGCGTGTGCGGCAGGCGCGGCAGCTTGCCGGGCGTGGCCGGCGTGCGGTGACACATGCGGCACTTGGTCTTGTCGGCGACCTCGTCCTCGTGACACTCGGCGCACTTCTTTTTGGTCGGGCCGTGTCGGCCTGCCAGCTTGGTCGTCGACGCGACGTCGCCATGACAGTCGCTGCAGCTCGCCTCGCCGGCGTGCTTTTGGTGCGAGAAGATGATCTCGCTCGGCGGCGCCGCAGCTGTCGGCCGCCCGCGCTGGCAGCCGCTGGCTGCGATCACGCAAAGCAGCGCGCCGAGGATGCGAGGTCGCGTCATATGCCCCAGCCCCAGCGCTTGGAGTAGGTCAGCCCGCTGAGCACGCGCAGGTCGTGCTTGGCCAGCGGCGAGACGAAGAGGCTGCCGCCGACGTGCGCCGACAGCGAGCGCGTGAAGCGGTAGCTCGCGAGCAAGCGACCGCCCACCGACAGCGGATGATCGGCGGCGCGTCGCTCGAAGTCGGTGGCTTCAGCGCCCTCGCGCTGACCGCCGAGCACCAGCAGCCACACGTCGGCGTGCACGTGCAGGCCGAAGGGCAAGCGCCAACGCGAGTAGAGCCGGTTGTTGATCGACCACTGATCGCCGGCGTCGACCAGCTGCACGCGCAGCGCGATCATGTTCGACGCGCGCGACGTCGGCATCACCGTCACCGACGCGCCGACGTCGTAGCCCACACGCGCCTCGGCCTCGCCGTCGCCGACGTAGACGCGCGCCGCGCCGTCGACGCCGGCGCGCACGTGCCGGCCGAAGCCGTAGAGCACCGACCCCGAGATGCTGTGGTAGGCGTCGCTGCTGAAGACGCTGAAGATCGATGTCTTGGGGATCGTCGCGCTCGGCACTTGATAGCTGAAGTCACCGCTGACGCGCAGCCGCGGCAGCAGCGCGGCGCCGACGTTGACCCAGATCTCCTGCGGCAGCTTGTCGATGAGATCGATGGTGGCGCCCGCCGCCGCGTCGACGACGCCCCAGCCGATGTAGCCCGCCTGCGCGGTCAGCAACTGGCGCACCGTCTCGTCGCTATGGCCCTCGTGCAGAAAGCCCGCCGCGACGTAGCCGTGATCGAGCACGCGCCAGCGCAGCCGACCGCCCACCGCCCAGTTGTAGAACACGAACGGATCGCCGTCGGGGCCCGGCTCGTCGACATCGACATCGAGCTGCCAGGGACGGGTCAGACCGCCGAATACGGAGACGTCGATGTTCCACGGCGTGCGGTAGAGCACGCTGAGGCCGTCGAGATGCTCGACGCGGCCGGCGCCGAAGAACAGGTACTGGCGGCCCAGCGCGAGCGAGATGCGCCGTCGCCGATCGCGCCAGCGCAGCAGGCCGACCAGCACGTCACCGTCGAAGCGCTCGCGCGCCTCGAGCCCGTCGCTGAGCGGCGCGCTGGCGAGCTGACCGACGAGGCGGCCGGACAGCTCGATGGACAGCCCCTCGACGCCAACGTCTTCGCTCGACGCGTCGATGAACTGGATCAGCCGCACCATCGTGCGGCGGTCGGCGGTCTGCAGCGTCGGCGCGCCGCCGGCCGTGTCGATCACCGTGTGCGTCTGCAGCGACAGCGAGCGCTGCGCCGAGACACGCGTGGGGAGCAGAAGAAAGAGCAAGAGCACGGCCGCGACGAAGACCCCCCGGCTTCGCCTCGACGCCGTCAGGTTGCGCGAGGGCACGCGGCTCGGTCGAGCAATGTGCATGCCGTCACCCATTGGCCCGCCAGCGCGTGATCTCACTCGGGTTAGCGGGGTCTCTCGACACGCTGGCGAGTCGTAGCGACACGATCTCGCGCTCGGGCGCCGACGCGCGCGTTGCATCTCGACCCGCTCTGCCGCGTGGGTCTCGCGAGCCCCGCTGGCACACGCCGATGGCACAAGGTCGGGGCCAGCCGTCCCCGGCCTTGTGGCGATTCTCCCAGTGATTACAGAGATATCTAGAATGGTATACCTCTTGTAGTTGTCTTCCGGCGGCCGCCGGGAGGAACCACCGCTTATGCATCGATCGCCTACAAGAGTTTGGGTGCTTGGCCTCGTGATCATCACTTTCACGTCGAGCGCGTGCAGCGAGCACCCGAGGCGCGAGGACGTGCTCTATGTCAGCGAGGTGCCGAGCCAGGTGCGCGGCGCCGTCGGCGCGAGCCTCGACCCGCGCGGCTTCATCAGCGGCTGGGCGGGCGCACCCGACAAGCCCAGCCACGTCGTCGACGTACACGTCTACATCGACGGCGACGCCAGCCAGCGCGATCACTACGTCGGGCGCGTGCGCGCCAACCTCGCGCACGCCGAGGCCGCCAAGGCGATGCGCAGCGACGGCCAGTACGGCTTTCGCTTCGTGGTGCCCGCGCGCTTTCGCGACGGCGCCGAGCACACCGCGTACGTCTACGCGATCAACCCCAGCGGCAACATCAACCCGCACATCGGCACGCTGCGCTTTCGGCTGCGCGACGCGCGCCCCTTCGGCGTGCTCGGTAAGCTCGACGGCGGCACCTTCATCGGCTGGGCGCTCGACACCGATGACACGGTGAGCCCACTGCGCGTCGGCTTCTGGGTCGGCAGCGAACGCATCGGCGTTGCCAAGACCGACGTCGCGCGCGACGACGTCAACCAGACCTATCACGTAGGCGGCGCGCACGGCTTTCGCTTCGCGCTGCCCGCCGCGCTGCGCGATGGCAAGCTGCACGTCATCCAGGCCTTCGTCGAAGACGACAACGGCCGCCGCCTGGCGCGCCTATCCGGAGCGCCGCAGACGTTTTCCATCGGCGACGGCGTCGAGCTCTCCGGAGCGCTCGAAGTGGTCTTCGACCAATCGCGCAGCGCCTGCGAGACGTGGGACATCCCCGACCTTCCCGCGCGCGCGCTGCGCGACGGCGACGGCAACATCCAGCTCTACGCCTCGCACTACGTCACCTACCGCATGACCGGGCGCGACTTCGGCGCGCTCGACCGCATCTGCACCAACGGCGACGGCAGCAACGAGCTGACGCCCGCCTATCGCAGCCACCTCAGCAGCGAGCCGCGCGACTTCGCCAACTACGAGTGGCTGGCAGCGACGTTTCGGCTGCCCGAGACCAACACGGTCTACGCGCTGCTTCACGTCGAGTACGAAGGCCACCACTACCCTGGCCGCTGCGCCGAGTACGAAACGGCCTATCAGGACTGCGTCAACAGCGCGACGAGCAGCGCCCAGCGCAACGCCTGCACGCAGACGTTTCACAACCGCTGTCAGGAGACGAGCATCGTCGCAGCGCGCTCGAGCGACGGCGGCAAGACGTTCTCGCGCACGCTGGTGCCGCAGGTCGTCGCCACGCGGGGGTTGCCCTACGCGCCGACCGGCGCGCGCTTCGGCTACATGGAGCCGAGCAACATCCTTCACGCCAACGACGGCTACTACTACATCTTCGTGCACACCGAGATCTCGCCGGGCCTGCAGGACTGGGGCACCTGCCTGCTGCGCAGCGCCGACCTCAGCGTCGAGCGGCCGGTGTGGCACGCCTGGGACGGAAGCGGCTTCACGGTGCGCTTCGACGATCCCTACCGCGACAGCATCGCCGATCCCAAAAAGCAGGTCTGCGCGCCGATCGAGAAGAACAAGCTCGCCAAGCTCGCCAACAGCCTGACCTACAACAGCTACCTCGAACGCTACGTGCTGATCGGCGTGCAAGGCGACAGCTTCTACTACGCCACCTCGCGCGATCTGATCCACTGGGAGCCGCGCCGGCTGATCGCGCGCGTCAACGCGGGCGGCGACAGCGCCCGCTTCCACTACCTGTACCCGTCGCTGATCGACCACCACACCCAACGCATCAACTTCGATCACAGCGGGCGCGAGGCGTACCTCTACTTCACGCGCAACAACAGGACGCCCGGCAAGGGCTACGACCGCGATCTGGTGCGGCTCAAGATCCGCTTCACCAAGTAGCGCACGACAGGCGAGGCGATCACGGGCAGGCGGCGAGCGCGTCGTTGGCGTCGCCTGCCGGCACACGCTCGCCGCCGCTCTGCACGAAGCAGCGGTACTGGTGCTTGGCCGCGACGACCTCGAAGGGCACGTAGTGGCCGTCGATGCCGGCAGGGGCCTCGTGCTGCGCCACCACGCTGCTGACCTTGCGTGTCTCGGTCTGCAGGTTGTTGCCCGCCGGCGCCGACAGCCCGCGCCCGCCGACGAGCGCCACGTCGTCGAGCATCGTCGACTCCACCGTCGGCAGCAGCGGCTCGGCGCGCGCGGCGAGGGCGGCGGCGTTAACCGCCGGCGGCGGAAAGTAGCCATCGATGACGCCCTCGATGATCAGCAGGTGTCGCGGCCGCCCGCCGGCGCGCGGATCGATGGCCCAGCGCGCCGCCCAGTTGATCGGCTCGGCGGGCTCCCACAGCGTCTGCGCCAGGTTGAGCGCCGGATCGAAGAGATCGGGCTTGTCGCCGCTCTTGTAGCCGAGCAGCAGGCGCACGAGGTTGTTGAAGTCGAGCGGCTGCTCTTTGATCGTCAGGTTGTAGAGCCAGCTGCCGCCGAAGCCGCTCAGCACGCCGGCGCGCAGATCGGGCTCGAGGCCGAGCACCAGCGCGCCGACGGTGGCGCCGGTGGAGTGGCCGTGAAAGTAGAACTGCTCGGCGTCGAACTTGAACTGCCCGCCGTCGCTGGTCGAGGCCTCCGAGCAGAGCGCCGGCGGGATACGCAGCGCGCGCGCCGCCGTGATCAAGGTCGTGAAGTCGAGCGCCGCCTGGCGCACGTTGTCGCGCAGCGCCACCGGGTTGGTGACGTTGAAGAAGTCGAGGCCGGTGACGTCGGCGCTAGGGTGACGCGGTCCGACCAGCGGTGCCTCGATGGAGATGGCGGCCACGCCCGAGGCGGCGAGGTAGCGCGCCGGGCCGGTGCCGAGCTTGTTCTGATCTTGCTCGGCGAAGGTGCCGCGATCGACGACCTGCGTGTAGGCGCCGCCCTGGCCCGCCGAGTAGAACAGCAGCGGGTAGCCGTCGCGCGGCATCGGCTTTTTGGGCACGGTGACGGCGAAGCGGATCGACTCGCTGCGCTGCGTGATCGGTTTGCCGGCGGCGTCGAGCGCGATGGCGCCGCCTGCGTCTTTGAACGGGCGCTCGCCGTCTTGCAGCAGCGGCACGCGGATGCTGCCGCTCACCACGCAGAAGTCGTCGTGGTCGCGCAGCACGAGCAG
>JAGQIK010000575.1 GCA_020431405.1 Myxococcales bacterium | reverse complement strand
CGCGATCTCGACGACGTCGAGGGGGCGCTCGGCGAGCTTTCGTTGGCGCTCGAGCACGACGCCGGCGCGGCCGACGCCATCGCGCAGCTCGAGCGCCTCAGCCGTGCGCGCGGCGAGCTGCGCTCGTTGGTCGCGGCGCTCGACACGGCGGCAGAGGCGAGCGAGGCCGACGCGCGCGCGGAAGCCGCCGCCGAGCTGCGACTGCGCGCCGGAAAGATCTACGAGTGGCTGGCCAGTGGCGCAGCAAGCGAGCCTTCAGCGGGCGGCGCCGCCGCGGCGGGGCAAGGCGCGCTCGACGACGGCGTGCTCGCGGTGCATCGCTACCGCGCCGTGGTGCAGCACGACGCCGAACGCGCGGAGGCGCGCTGGGGGCTGCTGCGCGCGATGTTGGCGAGCGACGCCGCCACCGACGAGCTCGCCGAGCAGGTCGCGAGCGAGGCGCAGATGTCCTCCGGGCAGCGCGCCGCGGATCTGTGGGCGCGCCACGCGGGGCTATTGCTCTCGTCAAAGCGTGACGAGGCTGAGGCCAGCGCGCGCCTGTGCCTCGGCGAGGACGAGCAGCACATCGGCGCGCGCGAGATCTTGGCGCAGCTGGCGGCGGCGGAGGGCGAGTGGGCGCAGGTCGCCGAGCAGCTGCGGGCGCGTGCCGAGGCGGCAGGCGAGGGCAGTGGCGAGCAGGCCTCGCTGCGCTTGCGCATCGGCGCGCTGCACGCCGCCGAGGATCCGCCCGATCTGACGGCCGCTACCGCCGCGCTTTCAGGCCTCGCCGTGCCTGGTGCACGCGAGCTGCTCGGCCGCGCCTATCGCGGCAGCGGCGAGCTGTCGCGGCTCGCCGACGGTGTGGCGGCGGAGCTCGAGAGCGAGCAGGATCCCGCGGCGCGCTTCGCGTTGCTCTTGGCGTCGGCGGATCTGGCGCGGCGCAGCGGCGCCAGCGTCGATCAGGTGGAGGCCCCGCTGCGCGACGCGCTGGCGCTGCGCAGCGGCGACGCGTTCGCCACGCGCGCCCTCGAGCACCTGTTTCTGGCGCGCGGCGAGGGGGACAAGCTGTGCGAGCTGTGGCGCGAGCGCGAGGCCGCCCTCGGCGGCGACGTCAAAGCGATGCTGCTTCTCGGCGAGCGTTTGGTCGAGCACGAGCTGCTGCGCGGCGAAGAGGACGCCGCCTACGCGCAGGCCGAGCGCATGCTCGACGCCGCGCCCGCCTCGCTGGTGGCGTTGGGGTTGTTGCGGCGACGGCTCATCGAGTCGATCAGCTTCGGCGGCAGCGCCGAGACAGCGCAGCGGCTCGCCGTTAGCCTGCACGCCGAGGCGGTCGCCTCGAGCGGCAGCGACGCGCTGTCTCTATGGCTCGAGGTCGGCCGTCAGGTCGAGCGCGCGCTCGATCTCGCCGAGGAGGGGCAGACCCTCGATCTGCCCGCGCAGCCACGACAAGCCTACGAGCAGTCAGCCCTCGACGAGTCGCACGCGCTGGCCCTGACACGCTTGCTCGACACGCTGCCAGCCGACGACCGCGCATCTCGCGCGGCGGTCACGCGCACGCTCGCCGAGCGCACCACCGAGGGCTCGTCGCGCGCCGCGCTGCTGGCGCGCGCCGGCGAGCTCGCCGGCGACGACGTCTCGACCCTCGCCGTGGCGCTGTCTTGCGACACCGAATATCTCGGCGCGATCTACCGCTTGCGCGAGGCGGCGCTGGTCAGCAACGACTGGGAGTCGGCGTTGCTCGCCACCGAGGCCGAGCTGGCGGCCAGCAACGTGCGCGGGCGCGTGGTCTGGGCGGCGCTGCTCGCTGGCGAGCTGGCCCACGACAAGCTCGGCGACGCCGACCGCGCCGCGGGCCACTACCGGCACGCGTTGACGCTCGATCCCGAAAACCAGGAGGCCTTCGACTCGCTGCGCCGTCTGCTCGAGGAAGGCGAGCGTCACGCCGAGCTGAGCCAGTTGCTCGAGGAGCGTCTCGCCGTCGAGCTCAGCACGCCGCGGCGTATCGAGCTTCTGCGTCACCAAGCCGACCTCGCCACCAAGCACCTCGACGACAGCGAGCAGGCCAAGAGCAAGCTGCGCCAGTTGCTCGAGCTCGACGCGGAGGACAACCGCGCGCTCGCGGCCCTCGGCCGCCTCTACGAGGCCGACGGCGAGTGGACCGAGGCCGCCGACGCGCTGATGAAGCAGTGCCGCCTCGAGGTCAACCCGCGCCTTCTGACCAAGCTCTATCGCCGCCTGGGCGCCATCTACGAGGACAAGCTGCCCGACCGCAAGCGCGCCATCGCCGCCTACAAGCGCGTGGTGGGCCTCGACGCGCGCGATCGCGATGGGCAGCAGCACCTCAGCGACCTCTACCTCGCCGACCTCGACTTCGAAAACGCGCTCGCTGCGACCCAAGCGCTCTTCGAGCTCGAGACCGACAACGATCGCAAGATCGACCAGCTGCTGCGTATCGCCAAGATCTACGAAGACGGGCTGCGCAACGCGCACCAGGCGTCGCTGGCCTTCCGCCGCGCCAACGACATGGCGCCGGCCGATCTGAAAGCCATCGGCGCGCTGTGCGGCTTCTTCGCGCGCCAGGGCGACCAGCGCAGCATGATGGTGCACCTCGATCGCTCGGTGGCCGCTATGCGCTCGCGGCTCGAAGAGGATCCCTTCGAGGCGTTCGCCTATCACGCACTGTTTCGCATCTTCGGCTGGCGCAAGTCGCCCGACGCTTGCTTGGTGGTGTCGCAGCTGCTCGATCTGATCGGCGAAGCCGACAACGAGGAGCGCGAGTTCATCGAGCAGCGGCGCAAGCAGGTGGGACGGCCCGGCGCCGAGCTGGGCGTCGAGGCGCACGACGACCGCATGTTCGACCGCGCCGTGCCCGGCGGCTTCAGGCGCATCTTCGAGATGCTCGGCGACGCCTTTGGCAAGATCCGGCGCGGCGATGTGCGCAGCCACGGCGTGGGGCGCAGCGATCGCATCACCGACTCGTCGCACCCGGTGCGCCGCATCGCCGACGCGCTCGCGCGCGACTTCGGCGTGCGCGATCACACGCTCTACATCAGCAAGCACGAGCCCACCGCGCTGCTGGTGGAGAACACGGATCCACCCTCGGTGATCGTCGGCGAGGCGCTCGTCAGCGGCGCCACGGAGCCGGAGATCCGCTTTCTGCTCGGGCGCTGCCTGTGGATCGCGCGCAAGTCGATGGTGCTGCCCACGCGCCTGCGTCCCGAGGATCTCGCGCTGCTCGTCGCCGGCGTGGTGCGCCAATATGTGTCGGATTTCGAGATCCCCGGCATCGAGACCGACCAGCTCGCCGACATCACCAAGCAGGTCGGCCGTGTGATCCCGCGTCGCATGAAGCAGGAGCTGATGCCCTTCGCGCTCGAGTGCTCGGGCCGCGCCGTCGAGCTGCGCGGGCTCGGTGCGGCCGTGATCCACTCGGCCAACCGCGCCGGTCTGCTCGCCAGCGGCAGCGTCCGCGGTGCGCTGCTCGCGCTGCGCAAGGCAGGCGGCAAGACCGGCCCCCTTGGCACCGACATCCCCGCCGCGCTCGCCGACAACCCCGAGATCGAGACCCTGGTGCGCTTCGCCGTCAGCGACGACCACTTCGAGCTGCGCCGGGCGATGGGGCTCGCGATCCGCTAGCGACGAGGATCGCAGGCCGCTTGTATTCGTAAGTACTGGCAAGTGCACGCGCCGGGGTGACCACCACGTCGGGCAGTCGCGCCCTTTAATATCAGTGACTTATATGGCGCAAGCGCCGGTACGCCCCTTGCTCTCGATCCCATGGTCGTGAAAAGCAGCACGAGCAGTATCAATGCATGCGTCGTCGTGGCCCTCGCGGTCGCGCTCGGCTGCGGCTGCTCGACCAACACGCGGCCGATCCTGCAGCCCGTAGCCGACACGACCTTCTTCGTGGGCAACGAAGGCCAGATCGACCTGCGCGCCTTCGACGCCGACGGCGATGATCTGACCTACAGCTACTCGGTGCCTGGCATCGACATCAGCGACCGCGCCCAGCTGCGCAACTTCGTCGACCGCGCGATCTTCACCTGGACCCCCGTCGCCGCCGACGTCGGCTCGCACGCCATCGACTTCGTCGTCAGCGACGGCAGCGATTCGGACCGCGAGTCGAGCGTGATCGTGGTCAAGTCATCCACCGGCCCGGGCACCGCACCGCGCTTCATCCAGCCGCTCGGCGGCGGCGCGCAGCTCGACCTCAACGAGCGCGACTGCATCACCGTCGATGTGCTGATCGACGATCCCGACTCGACGCAGGTCGAGATCACGCAGCGCCAGCCGATCCCTGGCTCGGAGCTGCGTACGCAGGGCGGCCTGGCGGCGATCTTCGAATGGTGTCCCACCGACGAGCAGGCCAAGGTCGCCACCTGGGCGCTCAACCTCGTCGCCGACGACAAGGACAACCCGCCCGTCACCAAGCTGTTCTCGATCATCGTGGTGCCCAAGGGGCGCACGCCCGATGGCGGCATCCGCCCCGACATGGACACCACGCCCGACACGCAGCCGCCCACGCCTGACAGCGGTCCCGTCGGCCTGACGGCTCCGGTGACGATCGACTTCGAGTCGGACAACGGCGGCTTCAACGCCAAGGGCGACTGGGAGTGGGGCACGCCGGCCTACCAGAGCGGCGGCACCGACTGCTCGACCTCGGCCACGCCGCCGACCGCTGCGCACTCGGGCAGCAAGGTTTGGGGCACCAAGCTCACGACGTGCTACTCGGCGCTCTCGAACAACGCTGATCCATGCAAGAACGCCGACATCACCGACGACAGCGTGCTCGCCTTCAAAGTCACGATCCCGGCGTCGCTGAGCAAGCCCAAGCTGGTCTACTACCAGTGGGCCGACTTCTTCTTGCCCTTCGACTGGGCCGAGGTCCGCGTCGACGGCAACAACGTCGTCGAGCAGCAGTGCAGCGGCAACTTCACCGCGCCGACCGGGTGGGAGAAGCGCGACGTCGATCTGAGCGCCTACAGCGGCAAGACGGTGACCATCGCGTTCCACTTCATGTCCAGCGGCGTGGTCAACTACTCCGGCTGGTACATCGACGACATCTCCGTGGTGGCAGGCAACTGATGCGCTCGACGCGATATGCACAGCTCGCCTTGCTGTTGCTGCTGGCCAGCGCCTGCGCCGGCGACGCCAAGGTCGACGCCGCGGCCCCGCCGGCGGCAGTGGCCCTCGAGCGTCTGGCGCCGACGGTGCTGTTGCCCAACTCGAAGGTGCTCGTCGAGGGCGGCACCTTCGCCAGCGACGTCACGCACTCGCTCGTGCTGAGCGGCAAGTCGGCCAAGGGCGAGCTCAACAAGGTCTTTCCGCTCACGCCGTCGAGCGCGCAGCCCAATCGCGCCGAGCTGACCGTCGACGCCGACGTCTTCGCCGCCATCGGCGAAGGCGAGTTCGAAGGCACCGCCTACGTCGTCTCGCAGAACGACTTCGGCCGCAACCAGGGGGCGCCGCTCGCCGTCAAGCTGCGCTTCGCCAACTACCTCACGCCGACGCTGTCGGCGGTTGGCGACGGCATCGTCTACCTCAACTCGCAGGTCGCCCTCGACGGCGGCGATCTGCTGCTCGCCGAGGGCGAGGGGCGCAGCTTCGTCGAGCTGTCTGGCTGCTTTATGCCCAAGGACAAGAGCGGCGACTGCGCGGCCAATGGTCGCCAGGTGCAGACCACCATCGACGTGTCGCCCGAGCAGACTAAGGCCGACCTGGCCGCGCGGCGCTACGGGCGCTTTCCGTTCGCGCCCAAGATCGCCGGCATCCTCCCCGGGCACTTCAGCGGCATGCTGACGCTGGCCAACGAGCACGCCGATGGCGTGATCACGCGCAGCCAGCCGAAGATGGTCACTTTCGATCTGCTGCGCAGCAAGATGACCGGCTTCGATCAAGTCGAGGTCAGCTACGGACAGATCCTGTCGATCCGCGGCAAGGGTTTCATCGGCGGCAACGGCGTGACGAGCGTGCACTTCGAAGGGCAGTTCGAGTCCGACAAGGGCGAAAAGCGCGCCGTCAGCTTCGAGATCATCGGCGGCTTCCAGAGCGGCGAGCTGATCCAAACCGCCCTCGACGACAGCAGCGGCGTCGGCGCGCAGGTCAAGCTGCGCTCCGAGACGGGCACGCTGCGCGGCAAGTGGACACCCACGCTGCGCTTCGGTCAGGAGACCATCGAGGCCGACGCGATCGTCATCGGTCTCAAGATCGCGCGCATCAAGCAGGTGGTGTGGGTCAACTTCACCGCCAGCTTCGTCGACAGCCTGCGCCGCTTCGGTCTGCGCGCGGCCGACGAGCGTATCCGCCGGCGCGTGATCGCGATCCTGCGGCGCGACTACGAGGGCATCAACCTCGACTTCCGCCTGACGCAGCCCGACGACTACCAGCTCTACGCGCGCGTCGACATCAACGGCAAGGACCCCAACGGCATGGGCCTGCTCGGCTACGACAACACGCCGGGCAAAGACATCGACAACGAGCGGCTGCACGATCGCATCGGCGGCGTCAACGCGCTCACGCAGGAAGACGGCTACCCGGGCTACGGCGGCATCTTCGTCGACTCGATGCTCGGCTTCTCGATGCACCCGCCGGCGGGCGTCACCAAGTCGCCGCTCGCCGAGAAGCGCTTCGACGCGATCTTCGACGCGGTGCGCCCCGATCTCGGCTCGGAGGTCACCTCGGTCGAGGTGCTCTCGGTGCCCGAGCTTGCCGACGCGAGCAGCTGTCCGGCCAAGGACCGGGCAGGGCAGGTCGCCTGCGCGATCCACGTGCTGGGCAACCTGGTGGGCCACACCACCGCACACGAGCTCGGCCACTCGCTGGGGCTCGCCGATCCCTACGGCTCCGAGACGACCTACCACAACCTCGGAGACGCGCCCAAACGCTTGATGGACGGCGGCGCCGACCGCCCCTTCGGCGAGCGCGCGGAGCTCGATGGAGAGGGCCCAGCGGTCTTCTGCTTCGACGCCTACCAGTATCTGCGCGCCATCCTGCCGTCGTCATCGCCTGCGGCGAGCGTGCAGGATCGTCCGAGCTGCTTCTAGCGCGCCCGCGCGACCAGCGCTTTCACTCCCGCATCACGTCAAAAAGTTGCCCATACACGCCATCAGACAGAGTCTTAAAGTGGCTGGTGGAAGGTCCGCTTGCCGTGCGAGTGACCTCCCGAGTAGCCGGCAGCGCCAAGCGCGTCGCGGTATCTCACGTGTTTTTCTGTATTGACCCGTGGCATGGCGCGTGCTTTATACCGCTGCATCAACTGAGAAGAACGTCGATTGGGCTGCGATGTACGCCACCCACCCGAACAAAAGGGTCCGACGTTATTTTGGGCCGGCTCTCGAAAGGGAGCCGGCCGTTTTAATTCCTGGGCAGGTCGACTATCGTCCGCTGCGACATGCCCGCCCGACCTCGCGCTCACCTCATCTACGGCCTCGTTGATCTCGCCTTCGCCGCGCTCTACGCCTACCTGATCCTCGCCCTGGCGCCGACGCGCTCGGGTCTGATCCGTGCCGTGGTCCTGCTGGTGGCGGCGCTGCTGGCAGCGGGCGGCGCCGGCATGATCAGCGGCAAGCCGTGGGGCGAAAAGCTCGCGCGCGCCGCCTGCATCACATTGATCGTCGGCTGCGTGGCGTTGATCGTGGCGCTGGCGGCGTCGGCTGCCTACCTGCACGGCATCTACGACGGCATCGGGCAGGCGGGCAGCGCCATCGCGCTGATCTGCGCGGCGCTGGCCATCGAGCTGGTCGGGCTGCTGCCCGCGCTGCAGCTCGCCTACCTACGGCGACTGCGCCTCGCTGGCGCCGGCGCGTCGTCCGCGGCGCCGGCCAAACCCGCGGCCGCCAAGCCCGTGCCCGCCAAGCCCGAGCCCGAGACAGACGATGCACCCGAGGCTGCGTAGCCCGCTGACCTACATCGTCGCGGTGCCGCTGCTGACCCTCGTCGTCTACGTCGCGGTCTACGCGCGCTATCACCTCGCGCCTTCGCCGTGGCTCAGCGACGCCGTCGCCACGCGCGCCGTCGTGCGCCTGCGCGCCGCCCTCGAGGGGCGTGACGCCGCCGCGCTCTCCGACGCGCGCGTGCTGCCGGGGCCGCTGTGGGTCACGGCCTTTCATCACGGCAAGGCGCTCGCGCGCACGCGCGTCGAGCGCGGCACCAAGCTCGGCGCCGCCATCGAGCGCGCCGCCAAGGTGCTGCGCGAGAGCAAAACACTGCGCGCGCTCGACGCGGCCGCGCGCGCCGAGGTCGCCATCAAGCTCGACCTCTCGCTCGCCGAGGGGCCGATCGTCAGCGGGCTGCCGTTTTTCTTCGCCAAGTCGATCGTGCCCGGCGTGGACGGCGTCGGGCTGGCCGTCGGAAACAAGCACGCATACCTGTTGCCCGACGATCTCTACAAGGACCAGCTGCTCGCCGGCTATCAGCCGTTCTACTTCGCCGAGGAGTTTCAGACGGGCATCTCGCTGCGCGAGGTCGTCAGCCTGCTCGCTTCGAAGCTCGACCTCGACCGCGACGCGTTCCGCAGCGCGAGCAAGCGCTGGTTTCGTTTTCGCGTGCAGAGCTACCTCGAGATGGAAGGCAAGGCGCGTCCGGTGGTGCGCCTGCGCGTGCCGATCAAGCGCATCGACCGCACCATCGTCGAGCGCGCGGTGGAGCGATCGGCGCGCTACGTGCTGCGCCAGCAGCTGCCCAGCGGCAAGTTCAACTACATCTACAACCCGCTTCACGACACGCACGACAACGCCGGGCCCTACAACCTGCCGCGCCACGCCGGCACCACCTGGTTTCTCGCGCTCGCCTACGGCCACCTCGAGACGCCGGCCTTCCGCCAGGGCGTGCAGCGCGCCATCGACTACCTCGCCGCGCACGCCGTGCCGCGCGCCTGCCAGCAGACACCCTATGCTTGCGTGGGCACCGACGCCTACGCCGACCTCGGCTCCACGGCGCTCGCGCTGGTGGCGATCAGCGAGTACCGCAAGGTCACCGGCGACAAGCGCTTCGAGCGCCTCGCCAAGCGCCTGGTGGATTTCATCCTCTTCATGAAGCGCGGCGAGACGGGCGACTTCTGCCACGAGTACGTGCCGCGCGAGCGCCGCAAAGGCTGCCGCAACAAGCTGCTCTACTACACGGGCGAGGCCACGCTGGCGCTGGCCAAGCACGCGCTGGTCAGCGGCGACAAATCGGTGCTGCCGCAGATCCGCAAGTCGATGGATTTTCTCACCGGCGCTCGCTACGACTTCTTCCTCGGCAAGTTCTTCATCGGCGACGACCACTGGACCTGCATCGCCGCCGACTTCGCCCACGACGCCGGCGTCTCGTCGCAGCAGTACGTCGACTTCTGCCGCGCCTTCGCGCGCCTCAACCGCCGCGCCCAGATCTCGCCGCACGCCGGGCTGATCTCGGATCTCGCTGGCGCCTTCAACATCACGCCGTTCTTCGTGCCCCACAACACGCCCTCGGGCAGCCGCACCGAGGCAAACGTCGCCACCTACGCGCTGACCAAGAAGCGCGGCCAGCCCGACGCCGAGGTGCTCGACACGGTGCTGCGCGCCGTGCGCTATCTTGTGCACGCCCAGATCCGCCCCGGGTCGGACTACCTCTATCCCAACCCCAAGGCCGCCAGCGGGGGCATGACCACCACCGCTGCGCGCTCGGCGATCCGCATCGACTTCCTGCAGCACGCCGCCGCGGCGCTTGTGCGCACGCTTCCCTACATCCCGAAGGGCGGATTCGCCACCGAGTAGCGGGCAGGCGAGGGCTAGCTTAGAATTACCCTGACCTAGTCCATCCGATGTCTTCAAGCACCGCCGAAAGTTACGCAGCCAGCAAGATGGTCTGCAGCGCCTGCGGAAACGAGTTTCCCTCGGGCGCACGGTTCTGTCCGCACGACGGGCAGGCGCTCGAAGAGCTGCAGTCGCTCACCGACATGCAGAAGGACAAGTTCGTCGGCGCGGTGCTCGATGACCGCTATCACATCGAGTCGCGCCTCGGCCACGGCGGCATGGGCGTGGTCTACGCCGCACGTCACGTGGTCATCGACAAGCCCGTGGCGATCAAGATCCTGCGCCACGAGTACTGTCGCGATCCGGGGCTCGTCGAGCGCTTCATGCGCGAAGCGCGCGCCGCCTCGCGTATCGGCCACCCCAACATCGTCGACGTGACGGACTTCGGGCGGCTGCCTGACGGCCACATCTACTTCGTGATGGAGTATCTCGTCGGCGTCACGCTCTCGGCGGAGATCCGCAGCCTCGGATACATGCCCATCGAGCGCGTGCTCGACCTGTCGATCCAGATGTGTCACGGGCTGCAGGCCGCGCACAACAAGGGCATCGTCCACCGCGACCTCAAGCCCGAGAACGTCTTCATCCTCAACCCCAGCAACGAGGCCGTGCTCGAGGAGTTCGGCGGCCAGCGCAAGGACTTCGTCAAGCTGCTCGACTTCGGCATCGCCAAGTTCAGCTGGGCCCAGGGCACGCGCCTGACCAAGGTCGGCAGCATCTTCGGCACGCCGCAGTACATGTCCCCCGAGCAGGCCGCCGGTCAGGACGCCGACTATCGCGGCGACATCTACTCGCTGGGCTGTATGGTCTACGAGATGGTGACCGGCGAGGTGCCGTTCCTCGCCGACACCTTCATGGGGACGCTGACCAAGCACATGTTCGAAAAGCCGATGCCGCCGCGCCAGCTGCGGCCCGAGATCGGCATCCCCGAAGAGATCGAGACCGTGATCCTGCGCGCCATGCAGAAGGATCCGGGCGAGCGCTACCAGCACATGCACGAGATGGCGACGGCGCTCAACAACTGCTACCGCCGCCAGCCGCGCGCGGCGCCGCCGATGGAGACCTTCCCGCCCGGCGACACCAACGTCGCGCTCTCGCAGCGTGACCTCGAGGTGTCGAGCCAGGGCCTGCCGGTGCTGCTCGAAAAGCGCGTCGACGAGGCCGCCGGCCCCGCGCCCTCCGCGTCGTCGTCGGGCGCGATGACGGTGGCGCCGGAGCCGGCCGAGACGGCGCCTCCGCCCACCGCCGAGGCGTCGCCCAAGAGCAAGCCTGCCAACATGACCGAGCTCGAGCTCGGCGACCTCGACCTCTCGCCACCGCCGACACGGCGGCGCGAGCGCAACCCGCCGCCCACCGAGTTGTTGCGCGCCGCTCGGCGCCGCTCGGCGCTGCCGTGGGTCGCCACGCTGTTCGGGCTGGCGCTGGCGGGCGGTACCATCTATCTGATCAAGTACCGCGAGACGATCTTCGGCGCCGGGCAGGGCACGGGGACGACGAGCAGCGGCAGCGGCAGCAAGACGCCTGACGGCGACAAAGACAAGACCACCGCAAAGAAGGACCCGACCCCTGCGGTCAAGGAGAAGAGCGACGACAAGGCGCTGGTGAAGCTGATGTTGGTGACCGACCCGCCTGGCGCGCTGGTCAAGGCCGACGGGAACACCCTCGGCCGGTCGCCGGTGGCGTTGATGCTGCAGCCTGGGCGGCGCGCCACGCTGACGTTCAACAAGCGCGGCTTCTTTTCGGTCAAACGTCAGATCAAGGCGCCGGATGGCGATGAAGAGATCACCGTGCACCTGCGTCGCAAGCGACATCGCCGTCGCTCGTCGGGGCTCGGGATCGATCGCCCGCCGCGTAAGAAGGACCTGCGCGATCCCTTCCCGCGATGACCCGTGATACGATTGGCGGGATTATTCTAGGTTAGCGGATCGGCTGAGCGACTAGATATCCAGAATGGTTCAAGATTCCAAAAGCCAGGCGAGCTCCGAGCGCCCGACAACGATCGAGCCCGCCGAAGACTCGGTGGAGCTCTCGCCTAGCGTCGCGCCCGCAGCGGAGGTCGGCTCCGCAGGCGAGCACAGCCTGTTGACCAACCCCGAGCTGGCGCATCAGCACGCGGAGCCGGCCGACCCGCGTGTCGGCACGACCTTCGCGGGTCGCTATCGGATCATCTCCAAGCTCGGCGAAGGCGGCATGGGTGTCGTCTACATCGCCGAGCACATCGCCATCGAGAAGAAGGTCGCGCTCAAGGTCTTGCTGCAGGAGTACGCGCGCAAAGCCGATCTCAAAGAGCGCTTCCTGCAGGAGGCCAAGGCCGCCGCCCGCATCGGGCACGAGAACATCGTCGACATCACGGACTTCGGCGACACGCCCGACGGATCCGTGTTCTTCGCGATGGAGTTTCTCGAGGGCCAGGAGCTGTCGCAGGCGGTCAAGAAGAACGGCGCCTATCCGTGGCAGAAGGCCAAGCCGATCCTGCTGCAGATCTGTCGCGCCATGGGCGCCGCGCACTCCAAGCACATCATTCACCGCGACATGAAGCCGGAGAACATCTTCCTCATCGAGCGGGAAGGTAAGCCGGACTTCGTCAAGGTGCTCGACTTTGGTATCGCCAAGGTCACCGACGACTCGCCGGGCGAGCGCCGTCTGACCAAGACGGGCATGATCTTCGGAACGCCCGAGTACATGTCGCCCGAGCAGGCGCAGGGTCACAAGCCTGACCATCGCGTCGACATCTACGCGCTCGGCGTGATCATGTACGAGCTGCTCACCGGCCGGGTGCCCTTCAAGGCCGACACCTTCATGGGCATCCTGACCAAGCACATCTTCGAGCAGCCGACGCCGCCATCGGAGGTCGAGCCGTCGGTTCCCGGTGAGGTCGAGGCCATCATCCTCAAGGCGATGGCCAAGGATCGCGACGATCGCTACCGCAGCATGGCGGAGATGGCGTCGGCGATCTCGACGTGCGCGGGGCGCATGACGCGGCCCACCGGTGCAGCGCAGCCCGCCGTCGCGCGCAAGATGACGCCGGCGCCGTCGACGGCGGACCGCAGGAACCTGTCAGCCGAGCCGATGGTGCCGCCGCCGTCGGAGCTCGATCTGCGCGGGGATCTGCCGATCCGACCGCGCAGCAAGCTGCCGTTCATCATCGTTGGTGTGCTGCTCGTCGCCGGTGGTGTGACGTGGGCGATGATGCGAGGTGGCGGCGGCGGCGGCGGAGAGGGCACCGGCAGCGGCAGCGCGACGTCGGCTGGCATCGGCAGCAGCAGCGGCACAGGCAGCGGCAGCGCCACCGGTGCGGGCATCGCGAGTGGCACGGGCGTCGCGAGCGGCAGCGGCACGGCCGCGGCCGCGGGGACTGGCAGTGGCAGCGCGCTGGCCGCAGGCAGCGGCACCGGCAGCGGAAGCGCCGCCGCGAGCCCCGGCACGGGCAGCGCGGCGACCAGCGTGCGCAAGGCCGCCAAGGTCCGCTTGACGATCATCTCGGACCCGCAAGGCGCGCGCATCTACATCGACGGCGACTACATCGGCAAGACCACCAACGCGGTGGTGCACGTCAAGAAGAGCTCCTCGCCGATCTCGGTCGTGCTCAAGCGGCGCGGCTACTACGATCTTCGCAAGAGCATCACGCCCAGCACCAGCCGCCGCGTGGGAGGCGAGCTGCGCAGACGTCGCCAGGTCGTGACGAAGACGAAGACAAAGACCAAGACCAAGGCCAAGACCAAGGTCAACACGGGTCTCAATCCGACGCCGTCGGAGCTGATGGATCCGTTCCGCAAAAACAAGTAGCGCGCGCGCGCCGCGGCTGCCCGCACCAGCGGTGCGGCGGGACTGTTGTGACAGGCCCGCTACGCGCGCGGGCACAACTGTCCCCGGCGTCATGCGCGCGTGGCCGTGTAGCCGTTGAAATGACTACGGCGCGCACGTGGCACACGTCCTGCTGCATGATGCCGACATGGCCTCGGGACTACGACTACCATCGTGCGCGTTGACGTGCGCCTTGGCGCTGCTCGCGGCGGCGTGCGAGGGCGGCGTCGGCTTTTCCAACAACGACGGCGATGGCGGTGGCGGTGACAGCTCGCCGTTGGCTGGGCTGACCGGCCTTCGCTTCGAGCCGCCACGCTTCGATCTACAAACGCAGTACGCGCAGGCCGTGAGCGCGACGTACAAGGTCATCGGCACCTTCGCCGATGGCGAGCGCGACGTCACGACGCTGGTGACGGTGACGCTCGAGGGCGCGTCGCCGTGCACGCTCGACAGCGGGCAGCCTCAGCTCCAGTGCTCGGGCGAGCGCGGCGGCGAAGCGCGCCTGACGGTCGACGCCGCTCAGCAGCACGCCGAGGCGCCGCTGGTGCTGCGCGTGACGCTCGACGAGCTGCAGGGCGGAGCGCCCGGCAACAGCGGGACGCTCTTCGGTTCGGCGGCAGCCGGCGGTGCGGCCCCGACGCTGGTCTATCCGCCCGACGGCGCGATGCTGCCGCCGAACCTATCGGTCATCGAGGTGATGTGGACCGACACTGCCAACGACCTGTGGGAGGTCTCCATCGAGAGCGATCGCTCGTCGGTCAAGCTGTACAGCGACACGCCGAGCGTTCGCATCGCGTCGTCGGCGTGGCAGGTGATGGCGGGCTCCAACCGCGAAGCCAGCGTACGCATCGTCGTGCGCGGGCTGGTGCAAGCGCAGCCGGGCAGCGCCGGCGAGAGCGCAGCGGTGACGCTGCACTTCGCGCTCGAGGACATCCGCGGCGGGCTCTACTACTGGGCGGCCGCCGGCGACGGAGGCATCATCCGCTACGACTTCGGCAGCCCCGACAAGCCGGCAGAGCAGTTCTTCACGGCGGCGAAAGCGGGCGCCTGCGTGGCGTGCCACGCGCTGTCGCGCGACGGCACGAGCATGGCGCTGACCTACGACGGCGGCGATGGCCCGTCGGGGATCCTCGACGTCGCCAAGCAAACGCTGCGCGCAGACCGCGCGTACAAGGCCAACTTCCAGGTCTTCACGCCCGATGCATCGCAGCTGGTGGCGTCGTCGGCTGGCGAGCTGACGCTGCGCGACGCGCAGATGGCGGCGGTCGTCGCGACGCTCGACACGGGCGGTAAGGCGACGCAGCCCGACATCTCGCCCGACGGCAACACGCTGGTGTTCGTGCGTCCGGCCAAGCACTCGTTGGACTGGCAGTTCGAAGGCGGAAGTATCGTCAGCGCTCCCTTGGCCAACAACGCTATCGGCGCCGGCAACGTGATCGTCGCGTCGCAGGGCGAGAACAACTACTACCCTTCGTTTTCGCCCGACGGCGGCTGGATCGTCTTCAACCGCTCTACGGGCGACAGCTACAGCGACGACGACGCCGCGCTATGGGTGGTGGCGGCGAGCGGTGGACAGCCCATCGCCATGACGCAGGCCAACCTCGGCGCCAACCTCCGCAACTCGTGGGCGCGCTGGTCGCCGTTCGTGCAGAAGTACAAGCAGGGGCAGCTGCTATGGCTGACGTTCTCGTCGACGCGCGCGTACGGCACGCAGCTCAGCGACGGCCAGCGGCCGCAGCTGTGGATGGCCGCCTTTGATCCAGCCAAGGCAGCGGCGGGCCAGGACCCGACCTACGCGGCGTTCTGGTTGCCGTTTCAAGACATCGCGACGAACAACCACATCGCCCAGTGGACGCAGAAGATCGTCGCGATCGAGTAGCGCCGGCGCGCCCGTGATGTCGAGGCGCGCGGGCGCTCAGGCCTTGGCCGGCTCCACGCGCAGCGAGCGGTCTTTGAGCTCCTTGCCGCTGATGCGCGCGATCACGTCGTCGACGATCGCCGAGTCGACGTTGACGAAGGTGTGGCGGTCGCGCAGCGTGACGTTGCCGAGCTGCTCGGAGCCGACGCCGCCTTCGGCCTTGAGGTAGTCGATCAGCTCCGACGTGCGCACGCCGTGGCGGCGGCCGATGCTGATGTAGAGGCGCGTCATGCCCTCCTGCTCGCCGCCGTCGCTGCCGCGGCGCATATCGCGACGTCGCGGCTCGCTGTCACCATTGGCCGCGCCCTCGTCGTCGTCGGCGCCGTCGTCTTCATGCTCGAAGCGTTCGGTCGAGGCGTCGCTGTCGTCGACGTCGATGGTTGCGAAGTACTCGACCTCGCCATCGGCCGTGGTGAAGCTCTCGACGTTGTCGCTGTCGCCGGTGATGACGGCCTCGGGCTCGGTCTCGGCGTTGATGTCGATGGCGCTGCGCGAGCGTCGCCGGCGCGGCGGCTCGTCGTCGCGCCGCTCGCTG
>JAGQIK010000001.1 GCA_020431405.1 Myxococcales bacterium | reverse complement strand
GGCGCGGTTGATGGCGCGCGCGACGCGCACCGAGAGCGCGTGTACGCCGCGCGAAAGCGCCCGCCAATTATCCGCCTCGACGACGAGGTGCAGGTGATTGCTCTGGATGCTGAAGTGCACCAGGCGAAAGTCCTCGCGTCGGGCGCCTAGCCACAGCGCGATGGCGACCTTTCGCGCCACCTCGCGCCCGCGCAGATTGGGAACGTCCTCGTGCACCTTCGCTGTGACATGCACGGCCGCGGGCCGCGAAAACCGCTCGCGCGCCACCTTCTGCTCGGCTCCGGGCTTACGCGGCCGGCCCGCCCCTGGTCGCCATCCGCCCCAAGTGGCTGGCGGTCTGCGCCTCAGCTCGAGTTGGCGAGGCTTGCGGCGATTTGGTGTCGAAATGGCCATCTAGATATCCGCTAGCTTATACCGAAACACTGCTTAGGTCAAGCGAAAAGAGCAGGCAGAGCCACTTAGATACGCTGCGAAGTCCCCCCAACGCATCGAACCCTGCAACTCGGCCCGCCGCGCCAAGACGACAGTCCATCAGCGCCGCGCCCCCAACGCCTGCGCACGCACAGCGCCCCGAGGCGTCTCGCCACGGCCCGCGAAAGGCACGCCCGCGCACCCTCCACGCCCCGCCCACGCGCGCCAAACGCCCGCAGGCCGCCAGCCTCCCATCCCGTCGCTAGCCCAGCCGCGCCCGAACGCGCCCGAACCACCAACGCACGAGGCGTCCTCCGACGCTCGCGCTGCGCCCGCTCCGCCCCCCGTCCGCGGCCGGCGTTCAGTGCTCTAGAACACCGCTCGACGAACAGACTCCGGGCCGTGTGATGTGCGGAGTCTCAGGGCTCGGAGCAGGTGGCCCAGCCGGCGGCCTGCTTGGTGCAGGCGCCGAGGCCGAGGGCCTTGCAGTCGTAGGCCTTCCAGGCGCCGTCGATGCAGGCTTCGAGCTGCTCGCCGTTGCAGCGGTTGTTGTCGCCCACCGAGCAGGCAGGCTGCGGCACGTCGCAGGTGCCGTTTTGGCAGGTGCCGCCGCCGGCGGCGCAGTCTTCGCGGTGCACGAAGGCGTTGATGCAGCGGATCGAGGTCGGTCCGTCGCACTTGGGCTGCACGCGAGGATCGCAGCGCTGCGTCGAGTTGCCCGAGCACGCCGACGTGTCGCGTCCCTTGCGGCAGTTGAGGCCGTCGAGCGCGCAGTTGCGTGTCTCGATGACGCCCGCCGAGCAGCTGAGCTCGATGTCACCTTCGCATGTGTTCAGAAAGCCCGCGCTGCAGGTGCCGCGCGTGCAGACGGCCGTGAACGTCTGGTCGGTCTTGACCTGGCATTCGAGGCCCGCGATGGCGCAGTCGAGGGCGTAGATGCGCTTGTCGATGAGGTCGCAGGAGTACGCCACGCTGCCCTGACAGCTTGCCTGGTAGGTGTTGGTGCAGGCCGCGCGCTGTTGGAAGCACTCGCGGATCTTCGCGCAGTCGCCTTGCGCCGCGTTCACGCAGGTGTAGATCGCGTCGTAGATGGGAGCGATGCCCTGGTCGTTGTAGAGGTCGCGGTACGCGCCGACGCAGTTGCTCAGCGAGGGGTAGGGGCGCACGTTGCATGCCGTGGCGCGGATGCAGCCGTCGATGAGCTGCTGCTCGGTGAGTGACGAGACGCTGCCGTCGGGCTTGGGCCCGGCCTCGCTGGCCGTGCCGTCCTTGCCGCCGCCGTCGGGCGTCGTGTTGCCGCCGCTGTCTCCGCAAGCCGAGAGCGCGAGCGCGAGCGCCAGAACCTGTGCATACATAAGCGTGCCGCGAGCGCGATAAGCAATCATCCCGCTAGTGTGGACTGACAACGATGCTCGGTCACGCAAAACGCGTGGCCATCGGGCGTATGATGAGAGCGTGAGCATGGAACGCAGCTGCCCCGCCTGTGACGGCAAGCTCGTTCGCCGTGATATCGGTGGCGTGGGCGTCGAGGTTTGCTCGGGCTGCGACTCGGTGCTCGTCGAGCGTGACGACGTGCTGCGCCTGCGCGATCAGCCCGCCGAGCACGACCCGCTGCTGCGCCGCATCCAGCCGCCTCCTGGCGCAGGCGATCCCGTCTGGGCAGCCGAGCCGCGCGACTGTCCCGACTGCCGCCAGAAGATGACGAGCTTCACCTACCGCGGCGGATCGACGGTGGTCGAGCGATGCGCCGGCTGCGACAAGCTCTTCTTCGAGCACGGCGAGCTGGGCAAGGTGCTCTACGAGTGGGACCACGGGCTCGAGATGTCCGAAGACGCGCGCACCATGCTCGACGGCTACAAGGAGCAGGGGCTCTACAAGCGCATGCACAAGCTCGACGCGTTGGCGGGGAGCGCCGCCCTGGTAGCGGGCTACATCACGCTGCGCATCCTGCAGCTCAGCGGGCATGTTACGTCATGGTACGCCATCGTGCCGGCGCTGCTGATCGGCGCAGGCTACTTCGCGTATCGCGTGCGTCACCTCAAGCGCGCCAAGCAGCGCGTGCAAAGGCGCCTCGAGAATCACCAGCTCACCACCCGCCCGGCCGCAGCGGCGGCGTCGGCCAAGCCGTCGGCCAAGGCCACGACCTGTCCGTGGTGCGGCGCGACGGTGCCGCCGAAGACGACGCGCTGTCTGTCCTGCGACAGCGACATCTTCTAGCCTGCGACTCGGCTACAACACGAGGCCACGGGCTACAGCGGCTCGCGCCTGAGCGGCATCGTCAGGCAGCGTGGCCCACCGCGCGCTCGAGACAGCTCGTGGCCCTTGAGCAGCACCGCGTACTTCTTGCCGCGCGTCTTGTCGAGGTTGACCTCTGCTCGCCCGAGCAGGATGTCGTCCTCGCCCACGATCTCGTAGCCCTTGCGCGAGAGCTCCTCGGCGGTGCGTACGTTTCGCTCGTAGAGCAGGATCACGCCCGGCGCGAGGGCGAAGGCGTTGGCGCCGTCGGTCCACTGCTCGCGCTGCTGCGTGATCGGGTCAGAGCCGCCGCAGAGCACCGGCTCGAGGTCGAGGCCGTGCTCGGCGAGGGCCGCTAGCAGCGAGACCTTGGGGCGATAGACCATGCCGCCCTTGGACTCGGCGTCGACGCTGAGGTCGTAGACCGCCGCTTGCTCGACGCCGCCCTCGAGGATCACCGGCTCGTAGACCAGGCACTCGTGCTCGCTGATCATCGTGAAGACGGTGTCGAGGTGCATGCAGCTGCGCTGATGCGGAAGCTCGACGACGAGCACCGTGTGCACAGAGCTGCCGCTTTCGCGCAGCGCCGCGGCCAGCTCTTCGATGGTGCGGCGCGCGGTGCGGATCGACGCGCCGACGAGGATCATGTCCTCGCGCACGACGATCACGTCGCCGCCTTCGATGCTCGGTCGCGGATGCGCCGTGGAGCGCACGCGGCCGAAGTGCGGCTCGAAGCGCTCGAAGACGACGTCGCTGCCGCGAAGCTCCTCGTGCGCGTGAAACACGATCGACAGCAGCAGCGGCTCGCGCAGGCGCGCTGGTGTCGCCATCGAGCCGAGCATCACCTTGTCGCCGATCACGACGGCCGGGTCGCGCTGGAAGAGCAGGTTGGGCAGCGGCGGCAGGTGGAAGAAATCATCGGGGCGCTGATCTGCGGGCGCGCGCCGTACGCCTTCGACGAGGTGATCGGTGAGCTCGTCGCCGTTGGCCGCGGACAGCATCTCGCGCAGCTCGGGATCGAGGCCGAGCCGGCTGGCGATGTCGTCGACCACGCGCGCGCGCAGGTCAGCTTCGGCGAGCACCTCGCGCAGCAGATCGCCGAGCAGCAGCACGTCGTCCGCGACGGCGCCGATGAGGCGCGAGAGGCGGCGATGCTCCTCGCGCGCGCGGTCGCCGTAGAGGATGTCGTCGAAAAGCAGCTCGTCGCTCATGTGCGGCGCCATGCGGTCGATCTCGCGACCGGGCCGATGCACCAGCACCGTCTGCAGCCGCCCGATCTCGGACGTCACGGAGAGCCGCTGCTTGCCTTGATGAGTCGTCATCGCAGGCAGTCTAACTCGCGAAGCTTGTCGCTGCGCAGCCCGAAGAAGGCGGGATCGCTGCCGGCGAGGTCGCGAAAGAGCCAGCCGAGGTGAGTAAGACACGCGCCGCAGAGCTGTATCTGCCAGCTGCAGCCGGCGAACCAGGAGAACTCTGTCGACGGCGCTCCACGCCCGACGCACCCCGGCGCGCGCGCGTAGCGCTCCACCGAAAAGAGCACGCCGTGCGGGTTGACGAAACGCTCCTGCCAGACGCCTTCGGCGAAGGGCTGGCGCGCCGCGCTGTCGCTGATGTGGTGGCCGCAATCGGCACAGACCACCACGCGCTCGCGTTCGCGCTCGCCTTGCCCCTCGTGCTCGAGGTCGACGTCGGGGGCGCCCGCCGCCGGGTCGCGCTCGTCGAGCGCGAAGATCGTCATCGCCGGCTTAGCATCATGCGCACCGGGCTGCGCCGCAGCAGGTGCTCGCGCTCGCGCGCCAGCTCGACCGTTTCGGGCATCACGCGGCCGAGGAAGCGCCACGTGTCGAGCCAGCACTTGCGCGCCGCGGGGCGGAAGATCATCGCGTGAAAGGCGTGCAGCTCCCCCGGGTAGTAGATCGCCTCGGCGTCCACGGAGAGCGCTTGCAGCGCGGCGGCCATGCGCCGCGTGTCGTCGAGCAGCGGGTCACGCGTGCCGACGGGTAGAAAGAACGGCGGCAGCGGCCGCGCCGGTTCTTCGCCCTTCTCGATCACGCAGAGCGGATCGGCGAGCTCGAGGCCACCGGGCTGATCTGCGTCAGCGGCGCCGAGGTAGTGGTTCGTCGGCGCCGTCAGCCGGTCGGTGAGCCAGCGCGGCAGCGGCCGCCGGCGCGCGAAGCGCTGCGTGTCGCTGACCTGCAGGATGCCGCAGGCAGGCAGCGCCGCGCGCGGCGTCACACCCCTGTCGAACAGAGCGCGCGCCCACGGCTCGGGGCGCTCGTAGCAGCAGGCGATGGTCGTCACGCAGGCGAGGTTGGCGCCCGCCGACTCGCCGGCGATGATCAGCTTGTCCGTGTCGCCGCCGTAGGCGCGCGCGTTGTCGAGCACCCAGCGCAGCGCGTTGCTGGCGTCCACCGCCGCGGCCGGGTAGGGGTGCTCGGGCGCCAGACGGTAGTTGATGTTGAAGACCAACAGGCCGCGCCGCGCGAAGGACAGCCCCATGATCCAGTGCGAGTCCTTCGAGAGCATGCGAAACGCGCCGCCGTGGATGTAGAGCACCACCGGCAGGCCCTCGCCCTCGCGCGTGCCCTGCGGCCGATAGACGTCGAGCAGGTGGTCGCGCCGCCGCCCTGGGCCGGTGGCGTAGGGGATGTCGCGCAGCACTTGTACGCCGTGGCGGTCTGGCTTCGCCATCGGGTGCAGCTTGCCCAGGCGGGTCAAGCCCTCGAAGACCCCTTCGAACAGCAACGCGCCGGCCCGCTTGCGCAGCCCGCGCTCCAGCATCGCATCATGCGTCATCTGATCACGGGCGTCATCTGATCACGGGCGTCATACTGCCACTACTGTCGCAGCGGAAGCGTGATCTTGAAAGTGCTTCCCTCGCCCGGTTTCGAGATGACGTCGATCTGGCCGGCGTGCTGCTCGATGATGTTGAACACGATCGACAGCCCGAGGCCAGTGCCCACGCCGACGCCCTTGGTGGTGAAGCCGGGATCGAAGATGCGCGTCTTGGTCGCCTCGTCCATGCCGCGCCCGTTGTCGCTGACTTCGACGATGACACTGTTCTCGTCGGGCCGCGCCCGCAGTGTCAGCTTGCCGCGCGCGCCTTCGACGCCGCGCTCGCGCTCGTCAGCGACGCGCTGCTCGATGGCGTCGACGGCGTTTACCATCAGGTTCATGAAGACCTGATTGATCTGGTTCGGGTAGCACAGGATCTGCGGCAGCGGCTCGAGGTCGAGCTCGACCTCGACGTCTCGGCCGATACGATGGCGCGCCAGCTCGAGCGTGCTCTCGATGCCTTCGCGCAGATCGGCGCGCTTGAGCTCGGCCTCGTCGAGCCGCGCGAAGTTGCGCAGGCGCCGCACGATGTCGTCCACGCGCTGGCTGGCGCTCTGCGTGACCTTGTTGCTGTCGATCAGCGCGTCGAGCACGCGCTTGAGCCGACGCGCGCCGCGCAGCGCCTCGATGCTCTCGGCCTCGGTGATCATCGTGTCGAGGCGATCGAGCGCCGCGCGCGTGGTCGAAGCCGCGCTGATCACGGCGCCGATCGGCGTGTTGACCTCGTGCGCCACGCCGGCCACGAGGTTGCCCAGGCTGGCCATCTTCTCTTGCATCACGAGCCGGTTTTGCATCGCGCGCTCGCGCTCGAGGCTCTCGCCAAGCTCGGCGTTCTTGTCGGCCAGATCGCGCGTGCGCGCCTCGACCTTCTGCTCGAGCGTTTTGCTGTAGTCGGCGAGTTGGCGATTGCTCTCTTCGAGCTCGCCGTAGAGCCGCGCGTTCTCGATCGAGATCGCCGCCTGCGCGCAGAGCAGGTCGACCACTTCGTGCTGCCCCTCGCCGAACGCGCCCGGCATGTCGTGCTCGAGGTAGACGACGCCAGCGACTTTGCCCTGGCTCATCAGCGGCGCCGCGAGCACGGCGTGCACCCCGTGGCGCGCCACGTGTGCGTCGGAGCGAAATTCGCCCTTACGCGCGGCGTCTTCGAGCCGCAGCGTGCGTCGAGTGCGCGCGACGAAGTGCACGATGCCGCTCGCGACGCTGTCGTCATCGCCGACGCGCTGGCCGCCCGCGCGTCGCGCGCCGCCGCCATCGGCCGAAAAGAGCGCCTCGATGTGAAGCGCTCCGTCGCGCATCAGCGAGAGCGCCCCGCGCTGCGCGCCCACGTTCTCGGCGATGATCGCGAGCAGCTTCGACAGCAGCGACTCGAGGTTCATCTCGCCCGCGATCGCTTGCGAGGCCTTGAAGACCGACGCCAGATCGAGCAGGTGCGCCACGCCGCCGGCGAGCGTGTGCGTGTGCGTGCCGGTGGACGAGGCCGGACGCCCGGACGTATTGACCGGTGCCAGCTCCGGGAGCTCGGCGTCGAGCTGCGCGACCTTGGCGCTGGCGCCCCACTTCTCGTAGGCGTAGCGCGCGTCGAGCAGGTAGACCCGCGCCACCTTCTCGAGGCCGCGCGACAGGTAGAAGCGACCGGCGAGCTCGTTGACCAGCGCGAGGTCGGCGGTAAAGCGCGTGTCGGCGGTGGCGTCGATAGCGTGCTCGAAGGCCGCCGGCGCCTGGTCGGGCGCCGTGAGCTGCATACGCAGCGCCTCGACGATGGTGAGCTTGTGCCGCAGGTTCGCCCCCGCGCCGGCGTCGACCCACGCTTGCAACCTGTCGATGATCTCTTCGAGAGCGGCGAGCAGCTCGGCGCGCCGCGCGTCGTCGCCGTCGCGGTGCGCCGCGAGCGCCGCGCTGGCGACGATCACGCCGCGGTGAAAGACCGCGTCGTGCCATGTGAAGCGACCCGGTAGCGTCTCCGGCTCGTCGTCCAGCGCGCCGATGCGCTCGAGCGCGCGATCTGCCGCGCGCTCGCCGCCGAGCAGGAAGAACAGGCGCGCGTCGAGCAGGTGATACCAGTGCGCGGCGTCGCGGTTGCGCACGCGCATCACTTCGAGCGCCGCCTCGGCCTCCTCGGGGTTGTCGAAGAGCGCGGTTTCGAGCTCGCGCCCGCCGCGCAGCGTCTCGATGAAGCGCATCGACAGATGCACCTCGCGCACGCCGATGTTGCCCATCACCTCCTCGATGAAGGTCGCCAGCGGCTGCATGTCGACGTAGAGCTGGTCGAGCGGAAAGCCCGCCTCGAGCAGCATCGTGCTCAAGCCGGCCGCCGCGATGCCGGCGTAGACCGGCTCGCCGCTCTCCATGCCCGCGCGGAAGGCGCGCTGCAGTGGCTCGGAGAGCTCCCAGAGCGGCTTCTTGAGCCAGCGCACGAAGGTCACGCCGAGCGCGTCGATGGCGGGTGCGTGCTGGCCCATGCGCTGCGCGATGAGGCTGCCCGCGTGTGTCAGCATGTAGCCGGTGTCGTAGTCGCCGAGTTGGTGCGCGACGATGCGCCCGACGCCGCCCACGCCGAGGCTCGAGTGCGGCGTGAGCCCCTCCTCGAGCGCCATCTCGAGCATCATCAGCTGTGCGAAAGGTACGCTGGCTGGCCGACGCATGAACAGCGGCAGGATCACGTTGCGCGACAGCTCGGCGTAGGCGAGGCGATCGTGGTCGACCACTAGCGGCAGCGCGGCGAGCTCTTCGGCGCTGCGGCCGGCGAGCGTCGGGCGTATCGCCTCCCAGCGCTCGCGCAGCGCCTGCTGTGGATCGTCGAAGACGACCTCGTAGCCGCTTTCGCGCAGCGTCTCGATGGCGAGGTCGGCGGCGCGCTCGGGATCGCCGCTGCGCGCGAGCTGCACGATGCGGTGGCTGCGCGCGAGCAGCTTGTGTCGCGGCAAGCGCGCGTTGGCGAGCATCTCCTCGGCGAGCTGCAGCCCGCGCTGGTCGTCGACGCTGATCCAGGTCGCCAGCCCGTGCAGGTGCTCGTGGTAGAGCTCGGCGGCGAGGCCGTAGCAGACCTGCCAGCGATCTTCGGGCAGCATCTCGATGCCCAGCGCGAAGTGACGGCGCGCGGTGCTGTAGGCCACGGTGGCGAGCGCCTTGCGGCCCGAAGCCAGATAGAGCGCCGCCACGCGCACGCGCTCTTCAGTGTCGCTGACGAGGTCGCGCGCGGCGTCGTAGTGGCCCACGACGTCGAACAGCGCGCTCGTGCTGTCGTTGTGCTTGCGTCGGGCGTCGAGCAGGCGCGCCGCCGCCAGATGCAGGCGCTGGCGTCGAGCGATGTCCATGCGCTGGTAGGCGGCCTGCTGGAAGCGTTCGTGGACGAACTTGACGGTCACGTCAGACATGAAGCAGCTAGCGGCGTCGGGCGTGGACTTGACCTTGGTCAAGAAGCCGAGCCCTCCGCAGCAGGCCTCGACGATGCCGTCGCGCAGCGCCGGCTCGAGCGACGCGACCACGGAAGCGACCGTCTCGCCGGCGAGCTCGGCGACGAGCGCCACGTCGAAACGGGTGCCTACGATAGCGGCTACCTCGAGCACGGCCGAGGTCTGCGCCGGAAGCTGCGCCATCTGCTCGAGCAGCAGATCGACGACGTTCTCGGCGATCTCGCGCCGCGCGATGGCGTCGAGGTCCCAGCGCCAGCGCCGACCGTCGGCGTCGAAGTAGAGCGTGCCGTCGACGGTCAGCGATTGCAGAAAGCGCCCCACGAAGAGCGGGTTGCCGTGCGTCTTTTCGGCCAGCAGCTCGGCGAGCGGCGCGGCCTCCTCGGGCGTGGTGCCGAGGGCATCGGAGACGAGCTGCGCGATGTGACCTGACCCGAGCACGTCGAGCTGCATCGTCTCGACGCCGGCGGTGCCGTCGCGCAACGCGCGCAGCGCGATGGTCCACGGGTGCGTCTCGCCGACGATGTCGCTGCGGTAGGCGGCGATGACGAGCAGCTGGTGCACGTTGTCGTCGCCGAGCAGGTTGTCGATGAGGCGCAGCGAGGCGTTGTCGGCGAGGTGCACGTCGTCGATGAAGATCACCAGCGGCTGCAGGCGGCTCGTCACGACGGCGATGAAGCGGCGCACGGCGCGGCCCAGGCGGCGCTCGGCCTCGGCACGCGGCAGCGTCGAGACGTCGGCCGTGGCGCTGGCGCCGGCGAGCTCGTGACGCTCGGCCGCGTCCTCGGAGATGCCGTGCGTGGTGGCCTCGAGGTCGATCAGGTGGGCGAGCTCGGCGCTGACGAGGTTGTGAAGCAGCGCGGCGTCCTCGAGATCGAGCGATTCGCGCAGGCCCCGCTTGAGCTGAACGAGCTGCTGCTCGTCGTCGCCGAGCATCTGCAGCGTGAGGTCGGCGATGGCGCCGACCAGCGCGGCGTAGGGGATCTCGCCGTGCAGGTTTTCGAACTTGCCGCTGACCAGGCGCCCACCGCGCTCGCGTATGGGGCGCGCCAGCTCGCGCACCAGCTCGGACTTGCCGACGCCGGGCACGCCGCCGAGCGCCACGAGCTGGCGCGTGCCGTCGGCGGCGCGCTCGTAGGCGCTGAGCAGCCGATCGAGCTCGCGCTGGCGGCCGTACAGCCGCTCGGGCAGCCGCAGCCGCGCGCTGCGATCGGATTGACCGAGCGGAAAGCTCTCGACGTCACCTTCGGCCAGCGCGGCGATGCAGCGCTCGAGATCGGCGACCAGCCCTTCGGCGCTCTGGTAGCGGTCGTCGGGGCTCTTGGCGAGCAGCTTGAGCACGATGTTGCTGACCGGCTCGGGGATCGACGGGTCCACGCGGCTCGGCGAGAGCGGCGTGCGCGCCAGGTGCGCGTGCACCAGCTCGAGCGGATCGTCGGAGAGGAACGGCGGGTGACCGCAGAGGATCTCGTAGAACGTGGCGCCGAGCGCGTAGAGGTCGGTGCGATGATCGACCGCGCGGCCGGTGCGGCCGCTCTGCTCGGGCGAGAGATAGAGCAGCGTGCCCTCGAGGTGCTCGGGCGAGACCGCCGGCGCCGCCTCGCGGTCGAGCAGCGAGGCGATGCCCAAGTCGACGATCTGCGCGCTGCGCTCGGCGCGGTCGTAGATGATGTTGGCTGGGTTGATGTCGCGGTGGATCACGCCGCGGCGATGCAGCGTGACCAGCGAGCGCGCGAGCGAGATCGCCAGCTCGAGCGCCTCGTCGAGCTGTAGGCGCCCCGCTTCGAGCACGCGCGCCAGCGCGACGCCGCCCGAGTCGCGCATCACCACCGCCGGGCGCTGGCCGTCGCGCTCGAGCGCGAGCATCTGCACCAAGCCCGGGGCGTCGAGCTCGCGTCCGATGTCGAACTCGGCGCCGAGGCGCGCCGCCTCCACCGCCGTTGGCTGCGGGCTGCGCGACGTCTTGACCACCACGGCTTCGTTGTCGGCGATGCGCCGGCCGCGATAGACGAGCGTGCGCTGGCTCTCGTGCAGCCGCTCCGTGAGCTCGTAGCCAGGGATGCTCAACATGGTGAGAAGAGATTAGCCCCTGTCCGGGGGACTGACCACCGCGCTTGCTGCGGTCCTAGAAGCGCCCGCTGCTGACGAAGCGCACCACCAGCCGCGCGGTCTGCGGGTGATTGGCGATGAAGGTGTGGTTGGCGTCG
Organism: Myxococcales bacterium; assembly: GCA_020431405.1. Classification (GTDB taxonomy): domain Bacteria; phylum Myxococcota_A; class Polyangia; genus JAGQIK01. The sequence goes on along the minus strand of JAGQIK010000001.1, from coordinate 6,436 downwards.
AGGGTGACGAACCCGTCGAGCGCGTCCTCGTCGAGCTGCGTCTCGGAGACGGCCACGGTGCCATCGCTGGGGCCGTCGAGCACCCCCGTGGCGCGCGTGAGCCAGCTGGTGGGATTGCGCAGCGAGAAGCTCTGGGTGCCGGCGATGACGCCGCAGGGGCGTGGCGGCGCTGGCCAGCGCTCGATCTCGGAGGGCTCGGCGCCCAGCTGCTGGCCCGCTGGGCCGTAGAACCACTGGAAGATCTTGGCGTCGCGCATCAGCCGCGCCACCGCGCTGCCGCGGTTGGGTGGCGCGATGAGCACCGAGCCGCGCCAGGGCAGCGCGCGCGCCAGCTGGCGCACGATGATGCCGCCCATGGAGTGCGTGACCGCGAAGAGCGGCCGGTTGCCGAGCTCCTCGCGAATCTGCTCGCCGATCTCGCTCGCCAGCTGCTCGACGCCCTGCCGGCGCGACGGGTAGCTGCGCGACCAGGTCGGATAGCCGGCGGCTTCGAGGCTGCGGCGCAGCCGCGCCAGCGAGCGGTGCGAGCGCGCGAGGCCGTGCAGCAGGACGACTGTGGGACGCTCGCCCATCGCGATCAGCTGCAGCGGCAGTCGCCGATGAAGGGAGGTGTGCTCTGGCCGACGCTGCAGATGCAATCGCCGTCGAACACGTCCCCGACCGGGCGCTCGCACTGCACAGCGCAATGATAGGCGTCGTTCGTGGCTTCGCGCGCGCAAAGCCGCTGTCCGGCGCAGCGCCCGATGCTGGCGCACGAGTAGCCGGGGCTGCAGGTGCCGACGGCGCCTTGGCAGGGCTCGAGGTCCTCGCAGCGTTCGACCACGCCGCCACCGCAGGCGGGCGCGAGCGCTAGCACGAGCAGCAGCAGCGACAGCGCGAGGGCGGAAAAGGCGCGCATGCTACGAGCCTATCAGCTCCCGCGTTTCTTGACGTTCTTCTTGCCATGCTCGAGCTTGGTGCGCACCTCGCGCAGCACGCGCTTGGCGAGCGTCTGCTCGTGCTCGGCGATGAAGCGCTCGACGGCGTCGCGGTCGTGCGGGAGGACCTCGCGCAGGGCCCACGACAGCGCCTTGACGACCATGTCGTCGTGGTCCTCGGCGAGCATCTCGCAGATCGCGAGCGCGCGCGCCGGGTCGCCCTTGCCGCCGCGTGAACGCATGTTGAGCGGGATCGTCGAGACCAGCGCGGTGCGGCGCCACCAGCGGTCGCGCGAGCGCGCCCAACGTGCGACCCGCGCGTCGCTGATGCGGCCCTCGCGCCAGGCCTGGCCGCTGAGGTTGGTGGCGAAGGTGTCGACGGAGGCCCAGTTGTCGATACCCGAGCCGAGCGCCTCGAGGGTCGTCGCGTCGAGCGTCGCCACCGCCGGTGCGTGTCGCGCCACGATCTCGAAGGCCGCGAGCTGGCCTTCGAAGGTGCCGGCGGCGATCAGCGCTTGCGCGAGCGCGAGCACCGCGTCGGCGGGCTCGCCCTTGATGCGCTTGCTCACGTCGCGCACCACCGCGCGCATGTCCGGCACGGTCACGCCGATGTGGCGCATGGCGGTCGGCGTGTAGCCTTCGGCGTGCTCGCGGCGCGCCGGACTGTGCGCAGCCTCGAGGCGCGCGATGATCTCGTCGACGAAGGCGGCGGTGTCCATGGGTGATGGGATTCCAGTGTGGAATTGGGCCACGTCAGCGGGCGAATCCGCGCTGGATTTCGTGTACGCTGAGCCCGACGATGGCCGAGGCCTTCGAAGCGATCAAGCGCTCGATCCTGCACGCGCTGCACGGCGCGCCACCGACGGTGGTGCGGGCGGTGGGGTCCAGCAACGCGGTGGAGGGCAAGACGCTCGATCCGCACCTGCGCCTGCTGCTTCGCATCGAGCGCTTCATCGGCCGCGACACGACGCGTCTGTCGCCCGACCAGGCGCGCGCCGACCTGGCGCAGAGCGTGCGGCTGCTCGGCGCGCGGCGTTTTGACGACGTGCTCATCGAGGGCGATCACATCGCCGCCGGCCAGCACGGCGCGGCCGCGCGCCTGGCGCTGCGCATCTATCGCCCGCGCGGCGGCGCCGCCGATGGGGCACGCCCGCCGGCGCTGCTCTACTTCCACGGTGGCGGTGGCGTGATCGGCAACATCGATACGCACCACGACCTCTGCTCTCGCCTGTGCCGCGGTGCGCGCGCGGTGGTGATATCGGTGGACTACCGGCTGGCGCCCGAAAACCCGTTTCCCGCCGCGGTCGAGGACGCGCGCGCGGCGTTTGCTTGGCTCGAGGCGCGCGCCACCGAGCTCGGGGTCGACTCGCGCCGCCTGGCCGTGGGCGGCGACAGTCTGGGCGGCAACCTCGCCGCGGCGCTGTGTCTTCACCGCGCCGCCCGCGACGAGCCGCAGCCGGCGCTGCAATATCTGCTCTATCCGTGGCTCGATCTGAGCGGCTCGCAGCCGTCGATGACGACGTTCGGCGCCGGCTATCTGCTGACGGCGCCCGTGCTGGCGTACTTTCGACGCCACTACCTGAGCGGCGCCGACCCGCGCGACCCCGCGGTCTCTCCCGCCTTCGCGCGCGTCGCCCACCTGGCGCGTGTGGCGCCAGCCATCGTGCTCACCGCCGGCTTTGACCCGCTGCTCGACGAGGGCCGCGCCTACGCCGATCGCCTCGCCGCCGCGGCGGTGCCGGTGCGCTACAAGTGCTACGACGCGTTGATCCACGGCTACGCGTCACTCTCGCCGGCGGTGCCTGCCTGCGAGCGCGCCACCGACGACGGTGCGCGCGAGCTCGCGCGCGCGTTCGCCGCGCTCGGCGCTCAGCTGGAGCGCCCATCATGACGCAGCAGAGCGCCACCTCGCCGCTGGCACGCCTGTGGCGTTTGCCGCGCGTGTGCATCATCGGCGCCGGATCGAGCGGCATCGCCGCCGCTAAGGCGCTCTACGAGCGCGGCATCCCGTTCGACTGCTTCGAGCGCGGCGACCGCGTGGGCGGCAACTGGGTCTTTCAGAACTCGAACGGCGTGTCGGCGGCCTACCGCTCGCTGCACATCAACACGTCGCGCGACCGCATGCAGTACCGCGACTACGCGATGCCGTCGGACTACCCCGACTTTCCACACCACTCGCTCATCGCGCGCTACTTCGAGGACTACGTCGACCACTTCGGGTTTCGCCAGCACATCACGTTCGCGACCACCGTCGAGCGCTGCGCGCGCGGCGCCGACGGGGTCTACCAGGTCGACATCGCCAGCGCGTCGGGCGTGCGCGAGACGCGCCGTTATGACGCGCTGATGGTCTGCAACGGCCACCACTGGGACCCGCGCTGGCCCGACCCGCCATTCGAGGGGACGCTCGACGGCGACGAGATCCACTCGCACAGCTACATCGATCCCGACGAGCCGCTTGCGCTGCGCGGCAAGAACGTCGTCGTGGTCGGGATGGGCAACAGCGCGATGGATATCGCCTGCGAGCTGGGTCGTGCCGACGGCGCGGCGCGCGTGTTCCTCTCGGCACGCCGCGGCGCCTACGTGCTGCCCAACTATCTGCTAGGCCGTCCCCTCGATCAGCTCGGCGCGCTGCCCACCTGGGTCGATATCCGCGCCCGCGTCGCGCTGCTGCGCACGATCTATCGCTTTACGGTCGGGCGCGTCGAGGACTACGGCCTTCCGCGACCCGACCACCGCATCGAGCAGGCGCATCCGACCATCTCCAGCGAGCTTCTGCCGTTGCTCGAAAAGGGCCGCATCACGCCCAAGCCCAACATCGAGCGGCTCGACGGGCCGCGCGTGTCTTTTGTCGACGGCAGCTCCGAGCTGGTGGACGCGGCGATCTACTGCACCGGCTACAACGTGACGTTCCCGTTTTTCGAGGACACGTTTATCTCGGCGCCCGACAACGAGCTGCCGCTCTTTCGGCGCGTCTTCAAGCCGGGGCTCGCCGACGTGTTCTTCATCGGGCTGTGCCAGCCGCTAGGCGCCGTGATGCCCATCGCCGAGGCGCAGAGCAAGTGGATCGCCGACTACCTGCTGGGCGAGTACGCGCTGCCACGTCTCGACGAGATGCAGCGTGACATCGACGAGGAGCGCGATGCGATGGCGCGCCGCTACGTCACGTCGTCGCGCCACACCATGCAGGTCGACTTCGACGACTACTTGGCGGCGCTCGACAAGGAACGCGAGCGCGGCGCCCAGCGCGCGGCGCAGCAGGACGGCGCGCTGCCAGTGCGCGCGCTGGCCTAGCGTCGGCGCACGGGCAAAGGGCGGAGGGCGGCGCGATGGAGATGGCGGCGTTCAGAGGCACGCAGCGCTTCGAGGTCAGAAGCTGCCTCGGCGCTGGCGGCATGGGCATCGTCTACGAGGTCAGAGACCGCGTGCTCGGCCGCAGCGTCGCGGCCAAGACGCTGCGCAAGATGACGCCGCGCGGTCTGGTGCGCTTCAAGCGCGAGTTTCGCGCGCTGCGTGATCTGCGCCACCCCAACCTGGTGCGTTTCGGCGAGCTCTACGAAGACCAGGGCCAGTGGTTCTTCACGATGGAGCTGCTGCGCGGCGGCGAGCTGCTCGATCAGCTCAGGGTGCCTTCGTCGCGAGCGACGACGACGGAGGCGATGGCGACCACGTCACACGTCGATGGCGCCGCAGCCGCAGCGATGGCCACCGTCGTCGACGAGCCGACGTCACTGCGGCCGGCGGCGAGCGCTGGGGCGGGCGACGCGGTTGATGACGCGGCCGCCGCTGCGCCGGTGCGCACCGACTGGCAGCAGGTGCGGCGCGCCTTCGCGCAGCTTTTTTCGGGGCTCGCCGCGCTTCACGCCGCCGGCAAGGTGCATCGCGACATCAAGCCCTCCAACGTGTGGCTCACATCGGACGAGCGAGTGGTGCTGCTCGACTTCGGTCTCGTGCTCGATGACGCGCAGGTGCTGCGCGGCGCGCGGGCCGGCGCGGTCACCGGCACGGCGGCCTACATGGCGCCGGAGCAAGCGGCCGGCGAGCGCCCTACGGCACAGGCCGACTGCTACGCCGCCGGCGTGGTGCTCTACGAGGCGCTCACCGGCACGCGGCCGTTCGTCGGCACCATGCGCGAGATCCTGCACGACAAGCAGCGTCGCGACGCGCCGACGGCGCGCTTGCACGCGGGCGATCTGCCCGCCGACCTGGTCGAGCTCGTCGAGTTGCTGCTGCGGCGCGATCCGCGGCAACGCCCCTCGGCGGGCGAGGTCCTGCGCCGGCTCGACGCGCCGCGCTCGGACGCGGCAGCAGACAGCCGCAGCCAGCCGAGCGCAGGCGCGAGCCGCCGCGCGCTGATCGGACGCGACAACGAGCTCGCCGAGCTGCGCGCGCTCTACGACGACACGTGCGCGCGCGATGGCGCCACCGCGGTGCTGCTGCACGGTGCGCCTGGCTCTGGCAAACGGGCGCTGGTCGAGCAGCTGTTGGCCGACCTCGCGTCCTCATGGGAGCCGCCGCAAGTGCTGCGCAGCCGCTGCGTCGAGCGCGAGCGTATTCCCTTCCAGGCGCTCGACGCGCTGGTCGATGGCCTCTGCGACGTGCTGTTGCGCCGCGCCGCCAGCGCTGACCTCGACGCGCTCGTCGCGCCGCTGGCGCGCACCTTTCCGCAGCTCCTGCCGCTGCTCTCCGCCGACGCGCTCGCAGCGCCGCTGCAGCGTCAGGGCGCGCGTGCGCTGAGCGAGCTGATGGTCGCGCTGGGGAAGCTGCTGTCGCAGGTGGCGCGCGCACGACCGCTGCTGCTCTACGTGCAGGACCTGCATCGTATCGACGACGATAGCCTGACGTTGCTTTCAGAGCTGGTGGTGGGCGCAGAGCAGACGCGACTGCTGCTCGTCGGCACGCTCGAGCGCGCGAGCGACGACGACGCGCGGCGAGCCGCAGAAGTCGCGGCGCGCTTTGGCGGTGGGCGCCGTCTCGACCCGAGCCTGCGCAGCGTGCACCACGTGCTGCTCGAGCCGCTCGATGTGCAGGCGGCACGCGCGCTGTTCGTCTCGCGCTGCGAGCAAGACGGTCTCGTCGCGGAGCACGCACACGCGCTGGCGTGCGAGCTCTTGCGCGACCGTGCCTCGCCGCTGGTGGTCTGCGAGCTGGCTCACGCCGCCAGCCACGCGCAGCTGCCGGCAGGGCGACCTGCGCTCGATCTCGACGCACTGTTGCTGACGCGCTTTCAGGCGCGGGCAGCGCTCGAGCAGCGCTTGCTCGAGCTGCTCGCGCTCGCCGCCGCGCCGCTGACCGTCAGCATGCTCGCCGCCGCCGTCGCTGAAGACAGCGCAGGCACCGCCGAGGGCGAAGTCGAGGTCGCGCGGGCGTTGGCCGCGCTCGAGCTCGATGGGCTCGTGGCGCCGGCGCGGCGCGGGCGCTGGGATGCCTTCGAGCCGCGCCACCGCGCGCTGGCCAGCGTCGCGCGGCGACATGTCTCGGCGCGGCGCCAGCGCCAGGTGCACGAGGCGCTGCTGCTGGCG
>JAGQIK010000574.1 GCA_020431405.1 Myxococcales bacterium | reverse complement strand
CCGCACACGCACAACGCCCCGAGGCGTCTCGCCACGGCCCGCGAAAGGCACGCCCGCGCACCTCCGCGCTCCGTCTACGCGCGCCAAACGCCTCGCAGGCCGCCAGCCTCCCTCTCCCGTCAATAGCCCAGCCGCGCCCGAACGCACCCGAAGCACCAACGCAGGAGGCGTCCACACCACGCTCGCGCCGCGCGGGCAGCGCCGCGACGAGCGTTCAGTGCCGTAGAACGCCGCACAGCGAGCTAAGTGCCGGCGAGCTCGCGTTCGAGTGGGGTACGAAAGCGAGGTGTCGCTACGACGCCGTCCATCCAGCGCGTGAGCTCGGCGGCGGCCTGGGCGATGTCGCGCTGTGCTGCGGTGCCGATGTCTTCGAGGAGGCGGTAGGCCACTTCGCCGCTCGTGCGCTGGGCCCAGACGCCGACGACGCGGCCGTCGAGCCAGACCGTGGGGCCGATGTTGCCGCTGCGGTCGAAGTGCACGTCTGACGGTTCGGGCAGAAAGAACGCGCGCTCTTTATAGCCCATGGGGGTCGAGTCGAGGCCGGGGAGCAAGGCGACCCCGCGTGGGGGCCCGGCGCGGGGACTTTCGTCGCCGGGCAGCACGTAGCCTTCGGCGCCGTCGTCGAGCGCGACGGTGAGCGCCGCGTTGGCAGCGAGCGCCGCCGTGACGTGAGACTTGCTCCAGCCTGTCCACCAGCGCAGGTCGGTCATGGTCACTGGTCCATGCGTCTCGACGTAGCGACGAAGCAGCGCCGCGCGGGCGCTGGCTTCGTCGGCGGGCTTGCGCAGCGCGCGCTCTGCAAACCAGGACGCGGTGTTGGCCCAACGATACTGACTGGCTCGCCAGGTGCCCGCGGTGCGCGTGCGCACGATCTTGCCCTCCATGGCCAGCACGAGCAGCAGGCGCGAGGCGAGGGGCACGTCTTGCGTCCACTTGCCCGAGCCGACGGTGATCTTGGTGGCCAGCGCGGGAACGGACTCGCATAGCTCTGCGGTGCTCGGCTCGCCGCCCGCCGCAGCGATCGCGCCGAGCACGCTGCGCTCGACGTCAGCCAGCCAGCCGGCCGTGGCTTCGACCAACGGTGCGAGCCAGCCTTCGAGGCGTTGGCGTTCCTTGGCCGCCACGGGCCGCGCCGCGGCGACGCCGACGAGCAGCGCGTCGTCGCTGTCCACCACGAACAGCGTGCGGCGCATGCCGTGCATCCGCCACAGCGAACGCGCCTGGTAGAGCGCGTGCTCGAGACTGGCCACGGCGAAGCCTGGGACGCGCGCGCGCAGCGCGAGGTAAGGCGTGATGGGGTCGCTGGAGTGCAACGCCAGCAGCGCGCGCACGGCATCCGCGACGTCTGCGGCGTCGCAGCGCAGGCAGTGGCGTTCGACGAGCCGCGCACGCCGCGCGGCGTTGTCGAATCGAGGAAGCAGGCTCCGCCTGGCCTTGGAAGGCATTAACGCTGCGCGCGACGCGAACCGCTAGCGGCGCCCGCGCAGCTTTCGCCTCGTCGCGGCGAAGGCCAAGCCGAGCAGGGCGAGCAGCGCCCAGCCGGCCAGCGTGCCCGGCGCGTCGGCCGGCGCGCCGCCGACAGCGCACGAGGACGAGGGCTCGCAGATGCCCGCGTTGCACACGCCCTCGCGGTCGGTGCCGGCGTGGCAGGTCTCGTTTTCTGCCGTCGGCGTGACGTCGCACGTCTTCTTCGCTTCGTCGCAGGCCGAAGCCACGCACGGGTTGCCGGGTGCAGCGCAGCGCGGCGCGCCGACGCAGGCGCCTGCCTGGCACGTCTCGCCGACGGTGCAGAACTTCTGATCGTCGCAGGCCTCGCCATCGGGACGCGCCGTCGCGACGCACTTGCCGCCTTTGCTCTCGTCGCAGCGCGACTCGGTGCACGGGTCGTCCGAGGTGCACGCGACCGCCTCGCCTGGCACGCACTGTCCCTGCGTGCACTTCTCGGCGCCGTTGCAGAGCTTGCCGTCGTCGCAGTCGGCGTTGGCCGAGCACGACACGAGCGAGATCGACGGGTCGCCGTAGAGCGACGTCTCGAGCCGCGTAAACCAGGCGATGGCGCCTGCCTTGTCCGAGAGTTGCTCCTTGGCGACGAACAGCGCCTCGCCGAGCGACTTGTTCTGCATCATCAGGCCGATGGTGTCGCGCACCAGGTTGAAGATGCTCGAGTCGAGCACGACGTAGGCCTCGCGCGTCGACGAGACGGTCGCCACCGCGCCGTGTCGAAGCAATCCCGCGCCAAGGTTGGTGGGGTCTTCGGGCGTGCCGTTGGAGCAGCTGTTGTGAAACACGATCGAGGGGCGGCTGTCGTCGAGCTGGATCAGGTCGTCGTAGCTGAAGAACGGCGGGTCGAGCACTTCCTGATAGTCGGGGATGCCGTCCTTGTTGCCGTCCTTGAGCCAGATGTGGCGAAAGATCCCCGACGACGAGCCGTGGCCGACCATCGTGACCAGACCATAGCCCTTCTTCCACTCGGCGATGAGGTTCTCGCGCGTGAGCGGGATGTCGGGCGTGTAGTTGGAGATCGAAAGGCCCTGCGTCTCGTAGAGCGTGGTCTGCGTGAGGCCGTGGCTTTCGATGACCTGCTTGTAGATCGGGTCGGCGACATCGGCGCCGTCCATGCGCTTGGTCGGATCGCCGTATTGCTTGTCGAAAAACAGCATCGCCGCCGGCTGCAGCACGCGCTTGCGCCACGCGCGGTCGCCGGGCTCGTCGATATAGGCGATGGTCTTGGCGAGGATCGAGTCGAGCACCTTGACGTCGCCGTCGTAGATCGGGATGCGTCCGACGTAGACCTCGACGGCGAAGTCGACGCCGCCGTTGCCGCCGTCGTTCGGATAGACGGCGTAGTTGCCGTCCTTGTCGACGTCCCAGTCGCCGGTGAGGTCAGCGAAGAACGAGTCCGAGGGCGCTGGGATGTAGTTGGCGGCCTGGTTGATCAGCGACTTGGTCATCAGCATCGGCACGCCGTCGCGGCGCGGGTCGGGGTTGCCGACGATCAGCACGTAGCGCAGGTTGAGCGGCTTGTAGTTGTTCTGCAGCCAGGTGCGCAGCCGCACCGCGTCGCCGGCGTTGGGATCGGCGAGCTGCACCGACGCGCGGTCCTTGTCGCTGACGACCGTCACGGCGTAGCCGAGGCGCTGCTTCTGCGCGATGAAGGGCGCCAGCTGCTTGCTGTCCTTCGCCAGCGCGTCGGAGATCACGATCGCGTAGCCCGGCTTGACGGCGGTGTCGCGCGCGTAGGCGGCGTTGTACCAGACCTTGGCCTGCGCGCTGTTCTGCAGCCGCGCGAAGTAGGGTCGAAGCTGCGGGTCGGCGGCGAACTTATTACCCGACCGAAGCCGGTAGCGCACGGTCACCGTCGTCGCGCGGTCGAGCAAGAGCTCGCCGGTGCTGGCGCGGTAGCGCAGCGGCGCGTAGCTGAGGTGCAAGACGCGCAGCCCGCGACGGTTGCTGACCCGCCCACGTGTCAGCACACGCGCTGGCCAGACCGCCCGCCCGTAGGCGTCGACGTCGCGCCCGCCGGCGACGCGTGTCGCCGCGCTGCCCCACGACTCGATCACGCGCCCGCGCAGGGCGAAACGAAACGGGGGATTGGCCGCCAGCGAGCGACCGGCGCCGACGCTGTCGACGGGCCCCGAGCTGATCTCGAGGCGCAGCGTGGCGAGGTCGGCACGCGGATGCAGCGCCACGCGCACGTCACGCTGCGGCAGCGCCGGCTGGCCCGGCGTGCGGTTGGGCGTGAAGCCCTTGATGGTCAGCTGCGCCACGTCCACGCGCCCGGGCGTCAGTGACAGCCGCGTGCGTACCTCGTCGCCATCGGCCGCAGCCGCCGCCGCGGGCAGGGCGTCGAGCGCGACGACGGCGCAGCCGGCGACGAGCGCCAGCACGAATCGATAACGGAGAGCCTGGGTCATCGTACGTCTCATGGTGTTGCTCAGTTGGCCTGCAGCCAGCCGACGATGGCGGTCACAGCGCTCGAGTCGATGGCGTAGGGCAGCAGCGCGCGCTCCCACAGGTCGGCCTTCTTGCCGGCGGCGAGGGTGTAGGCCACGCCGGGCAGCGTCGTGAGCGTCAGGTTGCTCTTGTTGGCAGCTGTCGCGGCGTCGGTGGCCGCTTTGAGCTGCTCGGGCGGCGTCACGAGGTCTTCGTCGCCGGCGAGCACCAACGTTGGACCACCGAACGCGCCGAGCGCGGCGGCGCCGTCGAACGTCAGCAGCTCCTTCCACATCGGCACCGGCAGGCCGTTCCACTCGCTCTCGCTGAAGGTGTCGTCGACGATCGCCTTGATCGCGTCGTCGATGGGCTTGGTCTGGTGCGAGATGAAGTTCTTCGAGAAGCCGGCCGCCTGCATGTGAGAGGTCGCGGCGTAGATGAAGGCCGCCGGCGCGTCGTTGACCAGCGGCGCCAGCGCGATGTAGCCCTTGACCGCCGCGCCGTTGCCGTCGCCGCTGGCGAGCAGGTCGATGGCGATGGTCGAGCCTGCGCCGAGGCTGAGCAGATAGAGGCGCGAGGTGTCGATGTTGGCCGAGCCGGCGAGCGCCGTCAGCGCCGCACGCGCGTCGTCGCGAAACGCCGTCAGCGACTGGGGCCCGGCGGCGCTGCTGCCCTTGCCGCGCGGGTCGTAGCGCAGCGAGGCGAAGCCGGCTGCCGCGAGGTGCGCGGCGAGGTGCCGGTACAGCGCAGACGTCGGGAGCTCCGACAGCGGCGTGTCGCGGTCGGCGCCGCGCATGTCGGCGACCAGCAGCACCGCCGGCTGCGGGGTCGGCGTGCTGCCCGTCGTCTGCGGCGGTGCGGCGAGCGTGCCGGCGAGCTGCGTGCTGTCCTTCGACGTGAAGGTGATCGTCGTCTCGACGGCCCCGCTCGGCGGCGCCGCCGGCATAAACGGCGTCCCCGCGGGCAGCGGCGCCATGTTGAGCGCCACGGGCGTCGCCAGCGTCAGCGTCCAGATCACACCCTCGTTGGAAAGCTCGACCGTCTCGGGCCAACCGTCTTTGTTGTAGGTCACGACCGTGCGGTAGTCGGGAAACGACAGCACCGGCTTGGCATCGGTGGACTTCGCGTCGGCGACGACGCGCACTTGCTGTGCGAGGCCCGCCTCGGGAACGAACGTGTCGATCTGCTGTTCGCCGCCAGCCTTGCTGTCATAGCGCTGCAGCACGAGGCGGTAGAACACCGGCGAGAAGCAGCCCAGCGTCCAGCCGGGATGGTCGTAGCCGCCGAGCATCGGCAGCGGGGCGGCCGCGCCGCTCGCGATGGGCAGAAGCACCATCGCCACGCTCGCGTCGCGCTGGAAGCTCAGCGCCACCGAGGACGCGCTGACCGTCGCTGTCCCCGCGCGGCGGCGGCTGACCTTGCCCTCCGAGGCTTGCTCGTCGAACGTCAGCGATGCGAGCGCGCTGCCGCTGGCGTCGAGCTGGTAGACCGCGCGCAGCTTGGCGCCGAGCACGAAGTAGTCGAGGCTCTCGGTCTCCACCAGCCGGCCCGTGGACATCTGCGAGACGTCGAGGCTGATGTGGCCGAACGAGCCGCTGTCGGGGCGGTCGGTAGACGTGAGCACCCACGTCAGCAGCGACGACGGATCGGATGTGGCCTCGCAAGCGAGCCCGTCCACCGACGGCCGATAGCCCGCATCGCAGCCGCACAGCGCCGCCTGCGTGTTGGGGTCCATGGCGCACAGGCCGTGTCCCGAGCAGCCGACCTTGGCGCACGGATCGACGCAGCTCGTGCCGTCGGCGCCGAGCGTCGTGCTGGCGTCGCACACGCAGCGTGGCTTGCCTGCGGCCGAGACGCAGGTGCCGTGGCCCGAGCAGGTCACCCCGGCGCACAGCGACGTGTCATCGCCGCGCAGACACAGCCAGCCGGAAGGCGAGGGCGCGTAGCCGCTGTCGCAGCTGCAGGTCGGCACCGCTGCCGCGCCTGCCGTTGGCGCGACCATCGTGCAGCGCCCGTGGCCCGAGCAGTCGAAGTCGGCGCACGGGTCGTTCGACTTGCTGCAAGCGGTTGCTAGGACGGCGACACAAGCCAAGGCGAGGCGCGAGTACAAGCGCATCGGATACCTCCACGAAGGGCGCACCCTAGCACCTGTCGGCCTAGAATTCTTCGAGGTATTTGTAGACCGTGCGTGCCGAGACACCGAGCGCCTTGGCGGCGGCGCTGCGGTTGCCGCCGTTGCGCTCGACGGCCTGGCGGATGTAGCGGGCGATGAACTGATCGCGCGCTCGCGTCAGCGGCTCGATCTCGCCGTCGGTCGCGGCTCCCGGCACGTCGCCGACGCGTTGCGGCGGCACGGCGGGCGCCGCGATGCCGAGATCCGAGGGCTCGATCGTCTCGCCATCGGCGAGCACGATCGCTCGCCGCACTGCCGTCTCGAGCTCGCGCACGTTTCCAGGCCAGTCGTGGCCGCGGATGGCGCCAAGCGACTCCGCCGAGAGGCGCGCCGCCGGATTCTCTAGCTCGGCGCGGTCGCGCTTGACGAAGAACTGCGCCAGCTCGACGGCGTCGTCGCCGCGTTCGCGCAGCGGCGGCAGCTCGAGCGGCAGGCCGGCGACGCGGTAATAGAGATCGCCGCGGAAGGTGCCATCCTTGACGGCCTGCTCGAGGTCGCGGTTTGTCGCGCAGACCAGCCGGAAGTCGACGCGATAGCTCTGCTCGCCACCCACGGGGCGTACCTCGTTGTCCTCGAGCACCTTGAGCAGCTTGGTCTGCTGCTCGAGCGGCATCTCGCCGATCTCGTCGAGAAACAGTGTCCCGCCGTCAGCCGAGCGGATACGGCCAGGGCGCTCCTGCGAGGCGCCAGTGAACGCGCCGCGTACGTGGCCGAACAGCTCGCTCTCGAGCAGCTGCGACGGGATCGCACCGCAATGCACGGAGACGAACGGCCCGTCGCTGCGCGTGCTGGCGCGATGAAGCTCGCGCGCCAGCATGCCCTTGCCGCTGCCCGTCTCGCCGAGCAGCAGCACGGCGATGCCCGAGCGCGCTGCCTTGCTGCCACGCTTCATCAGCGTCTGCATTTGCTGCGACGATCCGACGAGGCGCCGAGGCTGCTCGGCGATCGCGTCGAGCTTGCTCGTCAGCTGCGCCACCTCGTGACGCAAGCGCTGCTGGCGGTCGGCGCTGGTCAGCAGCTGCGCGGCGAGCGCCGAGTACAGCGTGAGCAGATCGAGCGCGTGCTGGTCGAAAGCGCCGACCTGCTCGCTGGCGCTGACGTAGAGCGCGCCGAGCGTCGCGTCGCCGTGCACGATCGGCGCACACATCAGCGAGCGCAGGCGCGCGCCGACGACGCTCGGCGCCAGCGCGAGGCGGCTATCGGCCTGCGCGTCCTGCCACAACAGCGGGCGCCGCTGGTCGAAAACCGCCGCGATGGCGGTGCGACTGAGCTGTTCTTCGTCGCCGCTGAACTCGCCGCGCTGCTTGTGTCGCGATCTGACGCGCGCCAGCACGGGGTCGTCGCCTTCGAGCAGCACCAGCGTTCCGCGGCTAGCGCCGGTGAGCATCACGACATCGGCCAAGAGCTGGTCCATCAGCGGGTCGAGCGAGCTGTCGCTGCCGAGGCGTCGCGCGAACTGGTAGAGCCGGCGACAAACCTCCAGCGCGTCGCTCGAGCCGTCGGGGTAGCTAGCGGGCGGCGCCCCGAGGCGCAGCGACAGCGCGCTTCGACCGATGGTGACGAGGTCGCCCACCGCGAGCACGTGCTCGCGCACGCGCCTGCCGTTGACCCATAGCGGCGACGCGTGCCGCACCAGGCGTAGACCCAGCTCGCAGCGTTGGATCTCGGCGTGCACCTCGGCGACGTCGGGGTCTGCTAGCTGCACGTCGGCGTGTGCACTGGATCCGATGGTGCACGGGAGCGCTTCGACGGCGGCAATGCGCGGTCGCGCGGTGGGCTCGACGATCGAGAGGTGCGCCTCGCTCATGCGGGGCATTTCCTAGCACGATCGACAAAGCGACGGAAGCAACGCCACCGGAGACGACGGTGCTTTCGGAGCAATCTTCTCGCCTCGGTTAGAATGACGACCACTACGGCATCGTCCCTCGGACAGATGAACAGCAGCCACGCACCACTGTCGCCAGGCAGCACGCTCGATCAGTACGAGATCGTCGCTCAGATCGGCGAGGGCGGCATGGGCTGGGTCTACGAAGCGATCGACCGCGAGCTCGGCCGGCGCGCCGCGATCAAGGTCATCCGCGCCGACCAGCTCTCTGCCGACGCAGTCGACCGCCTGCTGCGCGAGGCGCGCGCGACGGCGAGCTTCAATCACCCCCACATCGTCACGCTCTACGGCATCGGTCGTGTCGGCGCGATGCCCTACGTGGCGCTCGAGCTGCTGTCGGGCGAGACGCTGCGCGCGCGGCTGCGCGCCGGCGCGATGTCGCTGCGCGAGGCGCTGACCACGCTGCGTCCGGTCGTCGACGCGCTCGCGCACGCCCATCAGCGCGCGCTGATCCACCGCGACGTCAAGCCGGAGAACGTGTTCTTGCCCGAGGACGGGCGCGTGCGGGTGCTCGATTTTGGCCTGGCCAAGCGGCTCGATCGCGACACCAGCCCACACCAGCGCGCGGGTGTAGTCGGCACCGTCGGCTACATCGCGCCCGAGCAGTGGCGCCGCGGCGCGACGATCACCCCGGCGGTCGATGTCTGGGCGCTCGGCGTGATGCTCTTCGAGTTGGTCGTGGGACGCAGACCGAGCCCCGAGCGCATGCACAGCAGCGCGCTGCTCGCAGATCTCGCGCGCGAGGTGGGCGCGCTCGACGAGCGTTTCGAGCGCTTGGTGGTCGCGTGCCTCGCCGAGGAGCCAGGCGCGCGTCCGAGCGCGCGCGAGCTGCTCGCCAGCATCGACGCGCTGCTCGGCGCCGCTGTCGCGGCGGACGTCGGGATCGATGCTTCGCCTTTCGCAGGCCTGCGACCGATCGCGGCGCCGCGCTCGCTGCCTGGCCGTGACGAGGTTGTGCAGCAGCTGCAGCAGGCGCTCTCGCAGGGACCAACGGTGTTGGTAGGGCCTGCGCGCTCGGGGCGCAGCTCGCTGATCCGTGCCGGCTTGGTGCCGCGGCTCGAACAGGGCGGCTACTGTGCGGTGTTGCGCGTCGATTGCGGCGAGCGCCCGTTGTATGCGCTCGCGCGCGAGCTCGCCGCGGTCGCCAGCGTCAGCCTGCTGTCAGTCGCCGCGTCCGGGCACAGCGACGTGGCGATGGCCGACACGCGCAGCGCCAGTGGCGATCTCGCCGCGGCCGACCGGCTGCTGATCGCCGAGCGTTTGCGCGAGCAGCCCCAGGAGCTGGCTCGCTGGCTCGGCGACAAGGCTCGCGCCCATGGCAAGCCCGTCGCGCTGATCATCGACGACGTCGACGCCTACGTGCGCGATGCTCCGCCGGGCGACCTGAGCCTGCTCGCCGAGACGCTGCAGCGCTGCGCCGTGGCGAGCGATCCCCTGGCGCTGCTGATCGCCGCGAGCGAGGAGGCTTTGGCCGCGCTCGAGGACGCTGGCTTGCGGATCCAGATGCGCCGTGTCGAGCTCGCCGAGCTCGACGGGCCGGCCCTCGGCAGCGCGCTGAGCTCGCTCGCCGCCGCCGGCGGCTGCAGCGTGCCCGCCGATCTCGCGCGGGAGGTCGCCGACGAGATCGTCGGCGCGCCGGCGCCGCTCGCGCTGCTGCAGCTCGTCGGCGACGCGCTGTGGCAGCGCCGCGATCGGCAGCACGAGGCGCTGCTCCGAACGGTCTACCGTGACCTCGGTGGCGCCGCGGGCATCGTTGCCGCCCACGCCGATGGCGTCATCGGGCGCGCGGACGTGCCGCTCGCCGAGCTGCGCGCGGCGCTCTCGTGCTTCGTAGACGACAGCGGTTGTTCACGCGCTCGCTCGCTCGCCGAGCTTTCCCAAGAGGGTGTCAGCGGCGCCGCGTTGCGAGTGCTCGTCGACGGCGGCGTGCTCGCGCGCGACGACGACGCGCTCGTCTTCTCTCACCCTCAGCTGCCGGCGCACTGGCCACGCCTGCAGGGCTGGCTCGCCGAGCCCGCGACGCCAACGCCGCGCCGCTCGCTGAGCCCGTGGCTCGCGGTGGTGATCCTCGCCGCCGTCGGCGGCAGTGCGGCGGGGATCTTTTTCGCCACGCGCACGGCCACGCCCGCCGCCCCGCCAGCAACGGGCCAAGGCAGATCCGACGCCGCGATGGCCAAGCGATCTATCGCTGCTGTTGACGCCACGGCGCCCGTGCTGCCCGGCGGTAGCGGCACGGCGCGCGTCCCCTCATCGCGTGTGAGTCTGCGGCTCGATGGCTGCGGCGTGCGCGACGCCAGCCGCTGCACTTGGGTGGTCTACCCGCACCGCGCCGGCTTGGTGCTGATGTGCCACGCGCGCGATCACGGTCGCTCGAAATACGCCTTCTCACTTTCCATCTACACCAAGGTCGGCGCGCAGCCGGCGCGCGTCGATCTCGCAGAGCCCGGCGCGGCCGTCACGGTGATGGCCCAGACGCCGCTCGAGCGTTTTGGCGGGGTGTTCGGCGCTTCGCGCGGCCGTCTCGTTTTCAAGCGTTTCGATCGCGTCGTCGGCCGCATCGACGTTCGCTTCGCCGCCGTCGAGCTCGCCTCGCGCCAAGGCAAGGTCTGCCGCATCGACGGCGCCGTAGAGCGCAGCGGCGCCCCGACGGCCGCGGTAGACAGCGCGGCGTGGAAGGGTAAGCCCACGCCAAAACCGCGCGCGCCCCAACCGCGACGCCAGCCGCGCGTCGCGCTACGTATCAACGGCTGCTCGGCCCGTTTCAACGGCGGGCGGCTGGCGGTCTTCGCTTCGCCGAGCTTGCTGCGCGTCATCGCGTACAGCCCCCGCACTGCGCCGGGCGGCTTCGGGATCAACGCCGCGATCAGCATGCAGCTACCGCTCGGGCGCCATCGGGTCGTCAGCAGGAGATCGCCGCGTCTGATCCTCAGCACCTACGACAGCAAGCATCGCTACGGCGCCCTTTACGCCGACTTCGACGGCCGCGGCTCGTCGCGCGGCGCGGTCGGCGGCGAGATCATCGTGAAGCGGTTTTCGAGCGCCCGCGGCGAGTGCGACGTCACATTTCGCGCGGTGCGCTTGCTCGACAACCACGACGGGACGCGCCGCTGCACGCTCGACGGGCGCATCACCACCTTCGGTCCGCTGCCCTTCGCGCCCTGAACAGCGATCTCGGAACGGGGGATCCGAGGTCGCTCGCGCGCTCGGAAGCGCGTTTCCGGGCGCTCGCTCGCCGAGCACCCCAAGGGCTCGTCATCACGCGCGCGTGCGCGTGGCACGAACCGTGCTCTCGACGGGCGCGCGTCCACCGCGACGTCGGCGAACCCACACAGGAGGAGACGATGAGCGCAGATATGGGTCGAGAAGCTGCCACGGTCGGAGCGCTGCTGCTCGCCGCCGCGATGCTGTCCGCGTGCGGTAGCGAGCTCGAGCGTCCGGCCAACGCGAATATCAGAACGCGTCGGGCAGCCACCTGGAGCGTCAGCGGAGTGGAGACCGAGCGCGAGTGGAGCTCGGGCAAGACGACCAGCCTCTCGCCCTGGCAGACGCGCGACTGCTATAGCGACCTCGGCTCGCTGTACATGCCGGCCGAGGTCAAGGGCTGGCGCGAGCGATCGGGCAACGCCGACAACTTCACCGCGCGCATGACGGTGCGATGCAGCGAGTACAAGCAGAGCTACGGCTACCTTCGGCGCACCACCACGGTCGACTGGGCGACGCTCTACAGCGGCGCGTACCGCTCCACGTCAGGCAGCACGTCGCTGTCGGGCAGCGCCGATCTG
Source organism: Myxococcales bacterium (assembly GCA_020431405.1). Taxonomy (GTDB): domain Bacteria; phylum Myxococcota_A; class Polyangia; genus JAGQIK01. The sequence continues at coordinate 7,866 of JAGQIK010000574.1, read as the reverse complement.
CCGATCGGGTTTCGCTTTAACCGCAACTCGGGCAACGGCTACGTCAAGGACTTCGAGCTCGTGTACGGCACGATGATCATGGTTCCGGGCCCGTTGGCCTATGTCACGGGCTACGCGGACCAGAGCGGTTCAGGTTGGGCGCTGAATTTCGGCTCTGCCAGCACGGAGCACACGCTGATCTGTCCCGACCAACACGTCATGAGCAAGCTCGCCGTGCGCTACGACACGCGCAACGGCAAGGTGCGGCGCTTCAAGATCGGTTGCCGCGCGTTACGCGACCTCTAGTCGATCCCAGCGCCTGCACGTTCCGCTTGGCGCTTTCGATCAGACTGATATACTTAGCTCGTGCGCATCACGCACCCCACACGGGCGCGCCAAGGCTTGGACTCCGACGCCCGACCACTTTCCCTGTCCCCGCTGCAGGTCTATGTAGGCGAAAGATTACAGCAGTGGTTTATTGGGACAGAGGGGCATAGGTAGCCCAATCTGATAGTCACGACGAAAGCGCGGACGAAGACACTGCCTCATGAGGGCGCAGGTCATCGAGCGCACGAGCTCGTGGAGGGGTTAGATGATTCAAACGTCGGAGAGCCGACGTGCGAGTGCTCCTAGTCACAGGAGGGAAATGGACCGAATGGGGAAGAGCAGGTTCGAGACATCGAGGGACCTCGCGCTCTTCGCAGCAACGGCTGCGATCGAAAAGCACGCGCTCGAGCCTGTGCTTCTCGACGTGCGGGCAAACTCGTCATACACGGACTTCATTTTGATCCTCAGCGGTCGCTCGATGCGACAGGTCGAGGCGATCGGCGAGGCCCTCCAGCTCGCGCTCAAGCGAGAGGGTGAAAACCCCCTCGGCGTCGAAGGCGAGCGCGGGGGGCACTGGGTGTTGCTCGACTACGGCAACCTGGTGATCAACATCTTCCACCACCCCATGCGGGACTACTACGACCTGCGCGGCTTGCACGACGAAGCCGAAGAGGTCGAGCTCGACGTCCCGCCCGAGCAGCGAGTGGCTTCGCTGTATTGACGACGCGCCCGGCGATGCGCTTGTCGCAGTCGCCATCGTCGGGCGCGCCCTTCGTCCTCCCGCCCGTGAAGCGCGTCGAGATCCTGGTCGTTGGCCGACTCAAGGAACGCGGCCTGCGCGCGCTGTGCGATGACTATTACCGGCGCTGCAAGCAGTCGATCGAAGTCCACGAGCGCGAAGTCTCGTCCATCGAGGACGTGGCGCGCGATCTGGAGCGCGGCCGCCGTGCCTTCGTCGTCGCCCTCGACGAGCGCGGCGAGCAGCTGACGAGCCGCGACTTCGCCGCACGCCTGGCTAGCTGGCGTGCTCGCGCCGACGCCTCGCGCCTGGTGTTCCTCGTCGGCGGCGCCGACGGCCTCGGCGACGCGTTGCGTGCGCGCGCCGACGCGACGATCTCGCTGTCGACCATGACGCTCGCGCACCGCGTGGCGCGCGTTGTCTTCGCCGAGCAGCTCTACCGCGCCGTGAGCATCCAGCAGGGCGCGCCCTACCATCGCGACTGAGCGAGCTAGAAGCGCGTCACCGAGAGGCCTAGGCCAAAACCCCGCTCGCCGATGGGCGTCGGCAGGATCGACAGCAGCGGACCGCGCTTTGTATCTTCCGAGAGCGCGAAGACCGGTGTGGGGACCTTGCGCGTGTAGGCGATGCCGGTCACCAGCAGCGCCGTCGCGGCGATCTGCACCACGGTCGACGCGACGAGCGCCCCGGTGTACTCGCTGGTGTCGTAGCTGCTCGCCATCATGGCGATGGGGCCAAAGACAGGGATGCACGCAATTCCGACGAGGCCGCCTCGCCCTCCAACGCCGGCGGTGACACCGATCGTCGCGAAGTAGGCCAGCGGCAGCGCGATTGCACCCGAGAGCCACAGACCGAGGATACGTTCCTCGCGCATCACCGTGCGCACAGGGGTGCGCGCCGGAAGCGCGCTCGCAGCAACGGCGCCAGGCAGGCTGCAACGTGACGCGCTGCAGATCTGATCGCCGGGGCAGTCGCTGTCCTTGCTGCAACCGCCGGCGTCCACGCAGCGGCCGGCCTGGCAGACTCGGCTGCCCTTGCAGTCGGAGTTGGCGCTGCATGCAGCGTGCGCGCGCGACGTGGTCATCGCAGAAAGGGTGATGATCGTGAAGGCGAACAGAATCCAGCGTCGCGACATGGGTTCCTCCAGGTGGTGTCGTGACGCGACGAGAAGCAGCGCGCGTGCCATGCGCTGGCGTCGAGTGATCGCGGGTGGGTAGCGAAGGCAGGTGCCGCACGGGCAAGTTCTTGCCGGCAACGAGCTGCCAACATCGTGCGCGCGCGCGCCGCGCGAAGGTGGGAAGGCGCAGCTACTGCAGCCGCAGCACGTCGATGCGCTTTTCGGAGCCGCAGGCGAGGCCGAACTGCTGATACGCCTGCACGACCTTCTTGCCGACGGGATCGACGATGAGCATCGTCACGCACGCGGCGTCGGACTTGAGCACGCCGACCTCGCGCGCGCGGCCGCTGGCCAGATCGACGAGCACGGCGTTGACGACGACGCCCGGATTGAAGCTGAGGCGGTTGTCGTCGAGGATGCGCGCCCGCGCCGCGACGTCGGGGCTCGCGCGGTAGGAGCGCGTCATCGACGGAATGCGCACGGCGCTGGTGAGCCCCGAGAAGAGCGCGTTCCACTCGCGCGCGTCCTCTTCCTTGCTCTTGATCAGTCGATACGTGGTGTACGTCGTGCCGCCGACGCTGCTGCTGCCGGTGGCCACCCACTGATCGCTGGCCAACACCGCCGAGGCGGCCGCCGCGCCGAGCTTGACCTGCTTGATGTGCCACAGCACCGGCACGTGAAGCCCCGTCTTTGACCAGCGCGGCGTGCCGTCAGCCAGCGAGAAGGCGTGGATCGCGCGCGCTCCCAGCACGACGGCGTTTCCGGCCTTGGCCACCACCGCCCGCGGCAGCGCGGTGTCGGGGTCGGGGATCGGCCTCGAGTAGGCGGCGCGTCCGCCGGCGAAGCCGACTAGCGCACCGCCGAGCCCGGCCGCGACGTGTGTGCCGTCGCTCGCCAGACCGCGCAGCACCTTGCCGCCGGTCGCCTGCGTCGCCGACCACAGCTTCTTGCCCTGCTCGTCGACGAGGGCGACGTGCGCCGTGGCGCCTGCGACGGCGAGCACGGCGACCTTGCCGGCCGCACGCTGCGCGGCGAGCACGTGACCGGGCAGCGCGATCTGCCAGCGCTGGCCCTGCGCGCCGAAAGCGCGCACGGTCCCACCTTGCACCAGCAGCGGCTCGCCGCTGGCCGCTAGCCAGCGCTCTCCGCGCACGTCGGCCGGCGCCGGCGTCGAGGCACGCCACGCCGGCGCGCCGCCCTTGCGATCAAAGGCGCCGACGAACGAGCCGGCGGCGACCCAGACGCGTCCGCCGCCGACGTGAAGCGCCGCGTGCTGCGTCGACGCGCCGGCCAGCTCCTGCTGCCACGTCCGCTTGCCGCTGCGCGCGTCGATCAGCGAGAGCGTCACCTTGGCGCCGGCTGCTTCGACGAGCGCCAGGCCCTCACCGCGCTCGTCGGCTGCAAGGGACAAAGGCGTGCCCGCGAGGGCGAGCGTCCAGGGGCTGCCAGCCACCGATCGCAGCGTGTAGCGCCCAGCCTGACGCTGCAGCGCCAGCGCGCCCGGCAGGTGCGCGAGCAGCGCTTGTTGTGCCGTGGTGCCCTGCCAGGCGAGCTTGCCGCGCGGCGTGAAGAGATGATGCGTGCCGGGTTTGCCGACGTCGTCGCCTGGGTGCGTCACCACGTGCACCCAACCCGAGCGCGTCAGCTGCACGCGCAGGGCGGCGTTCTTGAACTCGTGAGACCACAGCTTGCGCTGTTCGATGGCTGCGCGCTCTGCTGCCGTGCGAACGCTGCCGCAGGCGGCGCTGCCCACGACGAGCGTGACGACGATGCTCGCCTTGACGCGGATGCCCATGCCCATGATCCACCTCGTCCTCTCTTGCCTGACATCACCGATATGCCAACGGTGCGACGGTTGCATCGACGAGGGGGCCGCGGCAAGCCATTGCCGCGCCGAGCGTGGACAGCTGACGACGAGGGGTGGCGTGAGCGCTCCCCGTGTTCGCGTGTCGACGCAGCGCGGAGAGGCTCCCCACCCGCGCGCACGGGTTTCGTGCCTTTGCGCTGCGATCGCGCGTGGCACCGCTCTTGCGAACACACTGCGCGCACGCCGCCGGAGCAGCACGTGGAGGAGTGATGCGTCGCTTGAGGCGAGCGGGATGTCTGTGCGCGTTTGTCCTGTTGTTCGGCTGTGCCGGCGACAATCCGAGGCTCGGCGGAAACCCACCGCAGCCGCAGCCACCCGGCGAGCCGTGCACCGACGCGGCGAAGTGCTGCTCGGCCAACGAGATCGCCTGTACGGGCGATCCCGATCGCGGCTACGTCTGCACCTGCCACAAGGTTTGGGACTGCAACCCGATCCGCAGCAAGTGCCGCCAGCCGGTCCAGCCGCCCGATGGAAACGGCGGCTGGCGCTGCGATCAGTACGACGAGTTTCAGGGCGTGATCTGCCGCCGCCCCGGCAAGGACGCGCCCGACGGCAACGGGCGTTATCGCTGCGTCGTCGTCGCCGAAAGCAACCAGGTGGTCTGCCACGAGACCACGCCGAGCGTGCCCACCGGCGACGGCAGCTGGACGTGCAGGCCCAGCGTCAGCGAGGGCATCACCTCGCTGGTGTGCACGCGCCCGCCGCCGCCGAGCGCCGACGCGGGCTCGGGCGACGACAGCGGCGGCGGTGGCGGCGGCGGCGGCAACTGGCGTTGCAACTCGCCTACCGCCCCCACGCGCTGCGAGAGCGACTCGACGCTGCCCGCGGGCGGCGGCAACTGGACGTGCAGCGAGCGCGTGATCGGCGGCGAGCGTGTGCTCGTCTGCACCGGCGACAGTCCGAAGAACCCGGGCGGCAGCGGCGGCTGGCAATGCACCAAGCTGCCCAACGAGGCCACGCGCTGGGTCTGCAACAACCGCACGCCGCCGCGCCCGCCCGGCGGCGGAAGCTGGGCCTGCGTCAGCAGCAGCGAGCTCGGCGGTACGATCTGCGACACCACCACCACCACGCCGACGCCCGTGCCTCAGCCTTCCGACGTATGCGTGCCCGGCACCAAGCGCTGGTGTGACGGGCCGACCTTCTGCGGCTGGGGCACCGTCACCTGCCTACCCAGCGGGAAATGGCCGTTCAACAGCAAGGGCATGCTCGACTGCAAGGAGGAGGACGGCCGGCGACCCAACACCTTGTGCGGCTGCTACCACTTCTTCTTCAACCCGACTTGCTGCGAGCGGCCCGACTGCATCATCCCCGCCGGCACCGACGGCCAGATCTGCCCCGCCAGCGCGGGCAAGCCGTGCGACTACTGCAACCCGCACAAGCCGGAGTGCCAGAGCGGCAGGTGCATCACCAACAACAGCTTCGAGACCTACTGCGCGCCGGCGTGTGGGCCCAACAAGAGCTGTCCGCAGGGCATGGTCTGCCAGCAGGTGCCGGTCAAAGGCAGCACCGCCTATCAGTGCTTGCCCTCCGACCTGAGCTGCTTCAACGGGCTCTAGCTGCTGCTAGCGGCGGCGCGTGTGCACGGCGTCGCCATCGACGTAAACCTCGATGGCGGCGCCCGCGTCCTTGGGCTGCGCGAAGTGCTCGAAGGCGGCGTCCTCGAGCGCGGCGGTGAGCACCGCGGCGAGGCCGCGCGCGCCGGTCTCGCGTTTGACGGCGCGGTCGACGATGAAGTCGAGCACGTCCTCGCCGACCTGCAGCTCGAGGCCTTCATCTTCGAACTCGCGCACCAGCCGCCCGACCACGTTGTCGTCGAGAATCTTGCGCAGCGTCTCGCGCGAGAGCGCGGCGAAGGGCACGATGCGCGTGAAGCGCGCCATCAGCTCGGGCAGAAAGCCGTAGGCCTGGAAATGCGCGATGTCGTCGACGTCCTCGGGCGCGAGGCTGACGGCGATGGCGTCGTCGCGCAGCGGCGTGCCGCCCAGCGCCGCGAAGCCGATCGATCCGTCGCGGCCGCGGCGCCGCAGGATCTGCGGCAGCCCGGAGAAGGCGCCCGCGGCGATGAAGGCGATGTCAGCGGTGGACATCACGAGGTGATCGCCGTACGCCGCGTGCGACAGCTCGGTGGGGACGACCACCTCGGTGCTCTCGAGCATCTTGAGCAGCTCGCGCTGCACGCCGAGCCCGGTGACGTCCTTGGTGGTGCCGGCGCCGGCGAAGACGGCGTTGTTCTGCCCGGATGCGATCTTGTCGAACTCGTCGAGGCAGATGACGCCGATGGCGGCCACCAGCGGGTTGTCCTCGGCCGCGTGCAAAAGCCGCGTCAGCACGCTGCTCGTGTCCTGACCGACGTAGCCGGTCTCCGAGTAGGTCGTGACGTCGAGCACCACCGTCGGCAGCTTGAGGATCTCGCCGAACAACAGCTCGACCAGGTAGGTCTTGCCGCAGCCGGTGGGCCCGAGCAGCAGGTAGTTGGCCTTCGGCATCACGTCGTGACGGCTCTTGCCCTCGAGGTAGACGCGCCGAATGCGCCGCACGTGGCGATAGGCCATCAGCGACAGCGCGCGCCGCGCCGCCGGCTGGCCGCGATAGCCGAGCTGCTCGAGGCGCTCGAAGATGTGCCGCGGCGGCACGGCCTCGAGCCCCTGCAGCACCTTGATGAAGTGCTCGACGCTGCTCTTGCGGTGATGGCGTAGGTTCTCTAGGGGATCCATCGCTGAGCTCCCACCACAGATGATAGCATCGGCCCCACGCCATGGCCGCCCGAGCGAACAGCCCTGCACCCGATCTTCGCGGCGCCCTGTCGCGCTACAGCGACCTGATGCTGGCTGGCACGGTGGTCGGCATCGTCGCGATGATGATCATCCCGCTGCCGACGCTGCTGCTGGATATCCTCATCAGCGCCAACATCGCGATCTCCGTCACGCTGCTGCTGGTCAGCATCTATGTGTCGGACGCGCTCAGCATCGCCACCTTCCCTAGCATCCTGCTGATCACGACCCTGCTGCGCCTGGGGCTCAACGTCTCGTCGACGCGCCTGATCCTGCTGCAGGCCGACGCCGGGCAGGTGATCTACTCGTTCGGCGAGTTCGTCGTCGCCGGCAACCTGGTCGTCGGCGTGGTGGTGTTTCTGATCCTGACCATCATTCAGTTCGTGGTGGTCGCCAAAGGCTCCGAGCGCGTCGCCGAGGTGGCGGCCCGTTTCACCCTCGACGCCATGCCGGGCAAGCAGATGGCGATCGACGCCGACCTGCGCGGGGGCGCCATCGACATGGACGGCGCCCGGCGCCAGCGCGCCGCGCTGCAGCGCGAGTCGCAGCTCTATGGCTCGATGGACGGCGCGATGAAGTTCGTCAAAGGCGACGCCATCGCGGGCATCCTGATCACCATCATCAACATCGTCGGGGGACTGCTGATCGGCGTGCTGCAGCGCGGCATGTCGGCGGCGGAGGCGGGCACGATCTACACGCTGCTGACGGTGGGCGACGGGCTGGTGAGCCAGATCCCGGCGCTGCTGATCTCCGTCGCGGCGGGCATCGTCGTCACGCGCGTGGCTTCCGAAGACAAGCAGGGCGCGCACCTCGGGCGCGACATCGGCGAGCAGGTGCTGGCGCAGCCGCGCGCCATCGGCATCGCCGCCGCGCTGCTGGCGCTGCTGGCGATCGTCCCCGGGCTGCCGACCATTCCGTTCCTGCTGCTCGCCGCCGTCGCCGGCGCCGTGGCCTACGGGCTGACGCGGCGCAGCGCCGCCAGCCGCGGTCGCGGCGTCGCCAGCGCGCGCGGCGCCGCCGGACGCTCTGGCTCGCGCGCGGCCTCGGATGTGGCCGACGTGGTGGG
>JAGQIK010000573.1 GCA_020431405.1 Myxococcales bacterium | reverse complement strand
GCGGCGGCGCGGTTCTGCGCCGGCGGCGTGATGTTCTCGCTGGCGTCAGCGGACTGGACGGAGCGCGGGTTGGCCCAAGGGTCCTTCTTCATACCGTCATCCTCCGGACGCAGAAGCGAGGTCAGCACCTGCGGGGCGCCCACCGACTCGGCGATGTCGGCCACCGTCGCGCGCGTGGTGCGTACCTGCTGTCGGATCTTATCTAGCGCTGACTTGAACATGTCTCGCCTCGATCGGTCCATCGTGTCGCCGCCCATGCGACGAGCAAGTCGTCTGGAACATACGGGATGTCAGGGGGGTCGGCAACCGCGTCGCGCGTGCGGCGCCTGCCGCCGGCTAGCTGCAGTCCGGGCGCGCGCGCAGGGCTTTTTCCGCCTCGCGCACCGTCTTGCCGTTGGCCCAGTCGGCCTTGGTCAGCTTGCGCTGCGAAAAGCCCGTGTCCACGCGGAGCTTGGACAGCGCCTTGTCGCGCTTGGGGCCGTAGAAGAACGCGGTCAGCTTGGCGCTCTTGAAGGCGCGTCCGTGGCGCACGTAGATCGCGTTGCGCAGCAGCACGAGCTTGGGCTTTTCGAGGCCATCGAGCAGGTCCGCCTCGAGCGGCTCGCCCGCCAGCGTCATCGCCAGCGCGGCGGCGAAGCGCTGGGCGCGCGCGTCCTCGCAGCCGAGCGTGTCGCCGTGCGCGCGCAAGACATAGATCACGTGACCGAAGCGGCGAAAGGCGACGCGCAGCGGCTCGCCGGGGCGAGCGACGACGTCGACGCCGCTGTCCTTGGCGCGGCCCTCTTTGCGGCTGAAGGTGAGCTTGGTCTTGCCGAGCGCGCGCCCGTCGTCCTTTTCGAGCCGATAGAACGTGTGCGTCAGGCTCCACGGGTCGACCTGGTGGTCACAGCAGGTGCTGTCTTGGTGGGTCTCGAGCTTGATCACGAGATCCTCGTAGCCGTCGCCGCGCGAGGAGGCGAAGCTGAGCCCGCCGGGCTCGCGACCTTGATCGCTCTCGACCTCGACGCTGCGCTCGTACGGCTTGCCTTTGCCGCGCGGCACCCACAGCCCGCAGCTGGCGTGGCCGTCGGTGGTCGTGGCGCAGGCGATGGCCCACGGCGCGCCGCTGGGCCGCTTCTGAACGCGCACCGTGTACCAGCGACGGGCGTCTCGCTTGCCGAGCTGGGGGTCGACCGGATCCCAGTTGCTCAGCGTCGTCGCGAGCAGCGCCTGGTTGAGCGCGGCGGGCAGCGGTGCCGACTTGGGCTTCGCCGCCGCCTTGGGCTTCGTCGTGGCCTTGGGCTTGGCCGTGGCCTTGCTCACCGTGCTCGCGGCGGCGGCCGCGGCCTTCTTCGCGGGCGCGACCGGCGGTGCCGGTTTGAAGCTGGTGCGAAAGGCGCCTTCGCCGCGAAGGGCGAGCGGGTCGGCCGCTGCGCTTCCCGCCGCGCTCCCCGCCGCGCTACCCGTCGACGCGCCCGCGCTGCCCGAAGCCGCGGGCGCGGTGGTCGCGCGCGCGGCCTTCGATTTTGCCTTGGCGGGCGCGCTCGGCGGCGACGTCGCGCGCGCTGTCTTCGACGGCTTGGCGGTGCCGTTGTTGTTCGCCGACTGCGACGCCTCTCGCTTGCACCCGGACGCGAGCACGAGCGACGTGGCGGCAGCTACAACGCATGCCCGTTTGATGGCTCCCATGGCGCGCACGCTAACACTGGGCAGAGTGCTCAGGACGGGGAAAAGCGTCGCAGCGCGTTGGCGTCCCAGTAGGGCGCGACGCGGTTGGCGTAGTAGGCGACGAGGTTGCGATTGTCGAGAAACACGCGGTCACCGCGCCGTCGCGCAGCGGGGCGGCGGTGATAGATCGCGAAGTGCTCGAGGGCGTCATCGACCACGGTCTCGGCGGCGACGCCTTTGACGTCGCTGCCGAGGCGCGGCCCGGCGTCGGCGAGGGCCGCGATCTCGCCGACGCGCCGCGCGGTGGCCTGATGGACCTCCTCGATGCGCAGCGAGCGCGTCTCGCCGCCAGTCTGCAAGAGCCGGTAGATCGACAGCTCGGGGCTGCGCCGGCGCAGCTCGTCGAGCAGCGCCGAGGCGACCACGTGGGTGCTGCGCAGCACGTCGAGGCGGCGAAAGTCCTCGACGATGCGCTCGCCGAGCTCGTCGGTGTAGACGCGGTCGCGCTGCGGGTCGACGTGCGGCTCGCCGTCGCGCAGCACGTAGTCGCGGGTGCTGACCGGCCGGCCGCGCGCGTCGAGACTGCGGCCGGTGCTGTCGACGCGGTTGCCGACGATGTCGCGCGGCACGCCGAGGGTGACGGTGATCTTGCCGCCGTGCGAGACGAGGCGGGAAAGGTAAGACGCGACGCGCGTCGGTCGCGCCAGCTCGTCGTCCTCGATGATGTAGGCGCCCTGGCCCTCGGCCGAGAGGTGGCTGTCGATCAGCGTCTCGGCCTCGAGCACGAGCTTGTACGAGATCGCGCAGGGCACGATGTAGATCGGGCGCCCGAGCTGCTCGTCGCCGCGCGCGCGCGCCTCGCACAGCGAGCGCGTGAACGCGCCGACGGCGGTGCCGAGCAGCCCTTTCTTGAGGCGCGACTCGATGGCGCCGCTGCGGCTGCGCGTGCCGCCGGGAAAGAAGATGTTGTGGTAGCCGAGCTCGAGCGCGCGCGTGACGTACTGCTTGAGCACGTCCTTGTAGAGCGCGGCGTTCTTTTTGCGCTCGACGCGGTAGGCGCCGATGGTGTGCATGAAGAACGCCGTGGCGCGATTGGCGAACAGCTCGGCCTTGCCGCCGAACTGAAAGCGCGGCAGCCCGGCGAGGCTGAGGCCGTAGGCCATGATCATCGGATCGAGGTTGGAGACGTGCGTTGGCACCACGATCAGCGTGCCGCGCTCGCTCAGCGCGCGAAGCGCCGCGATGCCCTCGTCGCTGCTGTCGCCGAAGACGCTGGCGAGCGCGATCTGATGCGAGAGGCCGCCGGTGATGTTGTCGAGCGAGAGCAGGCGTTGCGGTTCTCTGAGGTTTAGCAGCATCGCCAGCGCCGCCGGCACCACCGTGGTGGCTGCGCGGTAGACGCGCTGGCTGCTCGGCCCGACGATCTGCGAGACGAAACGCTCGGCGAGCTCGCCGACGAGCGTCAGCTGCTGCTCGGGCGTCGACTCGAGCAGGCGCCGGTGCAGCGCGTCGTAGTACTTCTGCTCGGCGCGCGCCGGCGTGCGCTTGCGACGCAGGCGCTCGCGCTCGGCGAAGATCGTCTCGTTGAGCAGGGCTGCGCTGTAATCGTGGTCGTCACCGGCGCGCGCGCGCACGCCGTCGACGATACGCTGCGGCACTTCGCGGCAGATGCGCTGCCGATCGCGCGCGTCCATCGATCTCCCGGCTGGCGTGTGTGGCGGCTAGACGGCTGCTACTCGATACTGCCGCTACTCGATACGGTTGGCCCACCAGCGGCCGCCGCCATCGAAGTTCTTACCGTAGCCCCAGCGGCCGTCGAGCTCGTCGCCGTCGCGGGTCATCAGCATGTAGCCCTTGCCGCGATGGCCGTGCTCGCGCTGGCTCCAGGTGAAGACGAAGCGGTTGCCTTCGACGCGGCCGCTGACGTGGCCGTGGCGAAAGCCGCTGAACTTGCCGATCACCAGCCCGGTGCGCTGCTGGGCCAGCTCGAGCGTTCCCCAGTTGGTGTTCCAGGTGCCGGAGAATGTCTTGGGCGGCGCCTTCATCTCGGGCGAGGGCAGCCCACCACAACCGACGGACAGCAGCAGGGCGGCGGCGAGGATCGAGCTAACGGCCAGCACGCGACGCATGTTCGGACCTCCGGAAAGGGGCGGCACCGGGTGTACGTGCAAGTGGGGCGCCGAGATCGATGGCGATCTGCGGCACGTGTTTTCAATGGCTTATGCAGCGGTGCGACCCGCTGTTGGCGGCTCGCGACGTGGCCAGCCGTCCGCGGCTGCGGTCTGCAGCCCCAGGGCGTTATCTCTAGGAGGCTGTCCCAGCCCTCCTACTCGCGCTCGAGCCAGGCCAGCTCGCGGCCGGTGAAGCCCATCAGGAACAGCAACGTGTCCAATTCCACGTTGTGGTTGAGGCTCATGTCGGCCACCGCCTGCAGCTTGGGCTTGCCGCGGTAGGCGATGCCCAGCCCCGCGGTCTGCAGCATCAGCATGTCGTTGGCGCCGTCGCCGATGGCGATGCTCTGCTCGAGGCGGAATTTGTAGATCTTGGTCATGTCGCGCAGGATCTGCCCCTTGCGCTCGGGCGTGACGATCGTGCCCTGCACGCGCCCGGTGAAGCGGCCGTTTTCGACCTCGAGCTCGTTGGCGAAGGCGAAGTCGAGCCCGAAGCGCTCCTTGAGCTTGTCGACGAAGAAGTCGAAGCCGCCGCTGACCAGCCCCACGCGAAAGCCGAGGCTCTTGAGCGTGGTGGCAAAGCGATCGGCGCCAGGCGTGGTCTCGATGCTGGCGGCGAGCTCGAGCGCGCGCTGCACCTCGAGGCCCTCGAGCAGGCGCACGCGCTCGCGCAGCGCGTCTTCGAAGAGCAGCTCGCCGCGCATGGCGCGCTCGGTGATGGCGGCCACGCGGTCGCGCACGCCGCACAGGTCGGCCAGCTCGTCGATGAGCTCGCCGCGCATGAACGTCGAGTCGACGTCCATGCAGACCAGGCGCTTGTTACGGCGGAAGATGTCGTCCTTCTGCACCGCGATGTCGACACCCAACGTGCGCCCGAGGCCGAGGATCTCGCCGCGCAGCTCGGCCAGCGCGGCGTCCTTCATCTCGCTGCCGCCTGGCAGCTCGACGAACAGCTCGAGCCCCGCGAGCCGCTCGTCGGTGAGGCTGCGGATGTCGAGGATGTTCATGTCGCGCTGCGCTAGAAAGCTCGTCACGTCGGCGATGCAGCGACCGGTGGCGAGCTCGCCGAGCATCGTCACGGTCAGCACCGGGTTGTCGTGATGCTTCTGGGCGTGCTCGGGCCGGTAGGTCGTGACGTCGAGGCGCAGCCCGAGCTCGGAGACGGCGAACAAGAGCCGGCTCAGCGCGCGCGACTCGGCTGGGATGTCGATGATCGCCGACAGCATCAGATAGCCGTGCAGCACCGACTGGCCGATGGTGACCAGCTGCGCTTTCTCTTCGGCGATGATCTGCGTCAGCCGCGCGGTGACGCCAGGGCGGTCGGCGCCGGCGATGTTCAAGACGATTCGGTCGGAGTGGTTTTCGGTCGTCATGGGAGGCCCCCGAGATCGGCGCTACTGTAGCGCCGCCGAGTCGCGCGCACTACCACCCGTTGCGCGCGCTCGTGGCTCGGCGAGGCCACAGGCCACAGGCCACAGGCCACAGGTTCGCAGCCGGACGAAAGCGCGCTTCGCCGAAGCGTTGTCAGCTAGTCAGCTCGTGTCGAGGGCCAACCCGTGCGCGGCGAAGCGTGCACTGCGCTCGCGCTCGACCCCCGTGGCCCGTGGCCGTGAGCCCGTGGCCTTTCGAGCACGGCGCCTCCTTCGCGTCAGCGCGCTACGCGAACGCCGATGGACGCACGCACTAACGGCTGCTTGTTACCAGCCGTAGAGCCAGTCGATGAGCGGCTGCGGAGCTGCCCCGCGGCGCGCCAGCGCCAGCGCCAGCTGCGCGGCGGCGCGCGTTGCGATGGAGCCGTTCTTGTCGTAGCTCTGCACCTTCTTGGCGAGCCACTCGGGTTTGCGCGTGCGCGCCAGCGACGCGACCATCATGCGCCTGAGCAGGCTGTTGCGGCGCGCGCCGACGAGGATCGAAAACAGCCGCTCGGGCTTGGTGCGCCGCGCGAGGTGCGCCGCCAGCGCCGCCTGCGCCGCATTGCGCACGTCGATGGCTGGATCGACCGCGCCGGCCACCAGCGCCTGCGCGGCGCGGGCGTCGTGGGCGGCGAGCTTGCCCAGCGCGCGAAACGCCAGCGCGCGCCGCTCCTCGCTGCGGTGGCGCGCCGCCTCGAGCAACAGCGTCACCGCACGCGCGCGCGCCGCGCCCTGCAGCTTGGCCATCGCCTCGAAGGCGCGGAAGCGCTCGGTGGGATCTTCGGCGCGCGTCTCGCGCCAGATCAGGTTGGCGACGACCTCGCCGAGCCGCGCGCTCTGCTCGGCCAGTGCCTCGATGGCGGCGAGCCTGAGGCGCCGCTCGGACTCGCGCAGCGCCGACTCGAGCACCGAGAGCGTCTTTTTGCGCTCGCCGTGCGGCGCGAGCAGCGCGATGGCTGCCGCGCGCACCGCCGTCTCGGAGTGACGCGCCGCTTGCTCCACCGGCGCGCGCAGGTCGAGCTGCTTGGCCACCTCAAGCGCGCGCAGCGCGTCGCGCGTGCGCGCGCTGGCGAGAAACTGCGCCACCGTCTTGTCGAGCGGCGCCGCCAGCGCCGGCTTGTCGAGCATCGCGATCGCCGCCAGCGCCTCGCGCCGCACCACGCGCTTCTTGTCGCGCAGCAGCTGCTCGAGCAGCGGCACGGCGAGCTTCTTGCGCGGCGCGGTCTGCACCAGCACCTTGGCCGTCGCCGCGCGCACGGCGGGCACCTCGTCGGCGACCAGGCGCTGCACGTGCGGGAAGATAAAGCCGGGGTGTTTGGGTGGACGCCGGCTGATCGCGCGCAGCACCGCCACGCGCGTGGCGGGATCGCGGTCGCGCAGGTAGACGCGCGCCAGCCGCCCTAGCGCGCGCCCCTTGAGCGCCAGCGCCAGCGCCACGGCCTCGGCGGCGGCGCGCCGCACCTCGGGCTCCTTGCTGACAGCGGCCTGATCCGCGAGCCACATCGACAGGCGCCAGCTCGCCGAGGCGAGCGTGCGCGCGCAGCGCAGCGCCTGCGAGCGCAGCTCGGCGCGCTTGGTCGACCACGCCTGCGAGAGCACCACCGTCGCGAGCCGCCGGTTGGGCTCGAGCTCCGAGCACACCGCACGCAGCGCGGCACGCGCGATATCGGCGCGCCGCTTCATCACCTTGACCACCTCGCGCTGGCCGAGAAAGCCCAGCCGCAGAAGCGACGCCGCCGCCGCGCCGCGCACGCCGCTGTCCCAGTCCGTCAGCAACTTCTTGAGCGTCTTGACGCGCTCTTTGCGATCGCCGCCGGACAGTAGGCCGAGCCCCGCCGCTGCCGCACGGCGCATCGCCGTGCGCGCGCGCCCGCGCCGCAGATCGCGCGCGTGCTGCTGCAGTCGCTCGAGCATCGGCTCGGCCTCCTTGGCGAAGCGCGCTTCGAGCGCGATAGCGGCCGCGCGCACGTCGGGGTTTTTGTCCTTGGCCAGCTGGCTCGCCGTGGGCAGCACCTCGCTGGCGCCGAGCTTGCCCGAGATGGCGATCAGCCGGCGCACCAGCTCGGCGCGCCGCGCACCGCGCGTCTCGGCGCCGAGCGCGGCGGCGATCTCGCGCGCCATCACCTTGGGGTGCTCGCGCAGCAGCCGCTGGCGCAGCGCGGCGAGCTTATCGGCGATCGGCGCCAGCGCTGACGCCGGACCGCGCGCGGCGCGCTCGAGGATGCGAAAGGCCAGCGCCGGGCCCTTCTCGGCGGCCGCCTCGAGCAGCTCGAGCGCCTTGGTCTGCACGCGCGTGTCGATGTCGCGCAGCCGCTCGTGAAGCAGCGACAGCGCCGCCTTGCGATCGAGCTCGTGCACCGCGACGAGCGCCTCGAGCCGCACTTGCGCGTCGCGGTCTTTGAGCGCGCGCCCCAGCACGTCGAGCCCGCCCTGCGCGCCGAGGCGCTTGGCCTCGCGCACCGCCATGCGGCGCACGGCCGGCCGCGCGTCGCCGACACACAGCAGCAGCGCCTCGCGCGTGGCCTTGCTCGGACCGTCGAGCGTCGCCAGCGTGCGCGCCGCGCGCTGGCGCGTCTCGGCCTGCTTGGCGGCCGCGAGCAGCACCTGCTCTCCGCGCGCGCGGTCGCCGGCGATGAGCAGCCAGGCGCCGCGGCGGATCGGACGCATCGCGCCGACCAGCGCGTCGAGCCAGCGCGGCAGCTTGGCGCCGGGCTTGGCCTTGGCGATGGCGCCGGCGTAGGCGCGCTTGCGCACGGCGTCGGCGGTCTTTTTGGGCAGCGAAGCGAGTGCGATGCCGCTGTCGATCTCCACGCCACCGAAGCGCTTGGAGAGCCCGAAGGAAAAGTCGAGCGACGGCCGGCCGGCGCGCACGACGACGCGCTGCACGCCGCGGATGGCGCGCGCCGCGTGTAGATAGCTCGCCGTCGTGTTGCCGAGATAGAGGCCGCCGAGCACCGCGAAGGGCACGGCGAAAGCGCCGAGGATGATCAAGATCCACAGCCTCAGGCTGCGGCGGATCTTCTCGCGCTCGCGATCGACGAGCGTCTCGCCGAGATAGCGCCAGATGGTGGTCAGCTCGTGCGGGCGCAGCGCCTTGCCGCCGTGGATGCGCTGGCGCAGGTGCAGCTTGGCGCGCGCGCGGCCGCGCTGCACGCTGGCGCACAGGTCGCGCACCGACTGCATCAGATAAGGGTGCATCAGCGAGAACGCGCCGGCGTGCTGCGCGCCGTCGGAGAGCGGCACCACCGTCGACGTGCTCTGGCTACGGCGGCGCGGCTCGAGATCGACGTGCGGGCGCACCAGCCCCTCGCGCGCCAGCGCGCCGAGCAACGGCAGCGCCGCGCCGTCGGGCAGGCCGGCACGCTCGGCGATCTCGTCGGGCGTCAGCCGCGCGCGTGGGTCGGGCTGCTCGGCGATGACCGCCAGCGCGCGCCGCGCGCGCCAGGCGCCGGCGCGTTTGGCCAGCCGCTCGACGTAGGTCGTCGAGAGCACCTCGGCGCCGCCCACGCGCGAGAACGTCTTGAGCCGCGTCACGCCGGCGAGCGCCGCGGCGTGTCCGACGATCTGCAGCTGCGCCGGCAGCGCCGGGCCGGGCTCGCAGACCTCGCGCGCGATGGCCTCGGGCAGGCCCGCCTCCATGTAGCCCCCGCCGGCGAGCACCGCCTGCTCGAGCACCTGCGAGGCCTTGTCGCCGTCCCAACGCTCCACCGTCAGCGTGCGCTGGTCGGGCACGTGCGCGAGCCGCTCGGAGAGCCGCCCGATGGCGTGGCTGGTGCCGAGGTCAGCGGCGAGCACGGTGCGCGCGCTGTCGATGCCGCGCAGCTTGGCCAGCAGGTCGGCCATGTCGGCGATACGCTCGTCGTGCAGCCACAAGAGCTCTTCGAGGTGATCGCAGATGATCATCGGCTTGCCCTGCGCGGCGAGCAGCTGGATCGGATCCTCGTCGGGGCTCGGCGGGCGACCGATGATCGTGGCGAGCGCCTCGCGAAATTGCCGGCGCCAGTTGGATCCAGCTTCGAGATAGATCGGCACCAGGCCCGCCTTGCGCGCCGCCGGGATCAAGCCCGCGCAAAGCAGAGACGTTTTGCCCACGCCGGGCTCGCCGGTGACGAGCACCGGCGTCGGAGAGTCGCGCATGAGATCCAACAGCGCGCGACGTTCCTGGTCGCGCCCGAACAGCAGCGACTCGTCTTCTTCGGCGTAGGGTGCGAGCCCGCGGAAGGGACCGACCCGTGGTCCGAGCGCCATCGTCTCCCTTTTCCACATGCGCGCCGGTCGCGGCGCGTCAAAACGCCCGATGGTATCACGCGCGCGCCGATTGGGCCTCTCTGCGCGTTGACCCTCTAGATCGCGAATGCTAGCGTGGCTTGGGCATCGCGAGCACGGGGCGATTGGCGAGTAACCTCATCCCACTGTCTGGTTGGCGGCTGCATCTGAGGCGCGGCGTACGCGAGCTCAAGCGCGGCGACTACCAGCGCGCCAGCGACGCCTTCGAGCGCGCGCTCGGCGAGGCACCCGACGAGCCCGAGGTCCTGCTCGCGCTCGGCCGCGAGCGCATGCGCGCGCAGCGCTACGGCGAAGCCGAACAGCTGCTGCGGCGCGCGCTCGACGCATCGCCCGACAGCGTCGCCACGGTCGCCGCGCTGGCGCGCGTCATCGGCCTGCACATCGGCGGGCGCGACGAAGCGTTTCGGCTGCTCGACGCGTTCATCGAAAAGCACCCCGAGGCGCGCGCGCTCGAGGTCATCCGCGGCGAGCTCTACCTCGAGGACGGCGACGTCACGCGCGCGCGCGCCGCGTTCGACTCGGTGGCCGAAGAGGAGCAGGCCGCGCGGCTCGGCCTCGCGCGCACCTACGGCAGCGAGGGGCTCGAGCTCGCCGAGGCGGGACAGCACGAGCGCGCGCTGTTCGCCTTCAAGCGCGCCGCCGACTACGACGAGGCCTGGTCGAGCCCGCTGGTCAACCAGGGCGTGGTCTTCGGCCGCATGGGCCTTCCACACAAAGCGATCGACGCCTACCGCGAGGCGCTGCTGCGCGACCCCGAAAACCCGGTGGCGCTGTTCAACCTCGGCACCACCTACCACGAGGTCGGCGACTACCCGATGGCGGTCGAGACGCTCGAGACGCTCGTCGCGCTGTGTCCCGAGTTCGCCGGCGCGCGCTCGGCGCTGGGCAACGTGCTCGGCGAGAGCGGCCGCTTCGACGCGGCCATCGCGGTGCTGCTCGAGCAGGTCGAGATCACGCCCGACGACGCGGCCGCGTGGTCGAGCCTCGGGCTGGCGTACCTGTGCAGCGGTGCGCCCGATCGCGGCGAGGACTGCCTGCGCGAGGCGCTCGCCGTCGACAGCGGCCACTTCAACACCTACTACAACCTCGCCGTGCTGTACTGCTCGCAGGAGCGCTACGACGAGGCCGAGACGCTGCTCAGGCGCGCGCACGCCACGCACCCCGAGCAGACCGCGCGCATCTTCGCCGACGATCCGAGCTTTTCACGCGCGCGCGAGCTGTCGCGCTTCTCCTTTTTGGGCTGAGACAGCGCGACCACGCCGCGATGACCACACCCCGCTCCGGAGTGTGAGCTCGCAGAAATGCAAGGTATGCATGCGTATCGTGCGCCGGTAGTCTTGTCGTGAAGAAGGGAGGCTCGATGCTACGAGCGTCGGTACTGGTGCTGGTGATCGCGGGTGCGCTCCTCTCCTCGACGGCTTGGGCGCAGTGCACGTCGAACGCGGACTGCAAAGGTGGGCGGGCCTGCCAGGCGGGCGCGTGTGTCGACGCTTCGTGTAGCAAAGACACCGACTGCCCAGGCAATCAGATCTGTCGCGCTGCCAAGTGCACGATGCCTGCCGGGGCAGCGAGCGCGGGCACGGTGCGCCTACAAACGCGAACGGTCAAAGAGAGCATCACCTGGCTTTGGGTGACGGGCTTGGTGGTCTGGGGCCTCGACTACCTGACGGGCATCGGCGTCGCCGCGGGGACGTCGTGCGACAGCGAGCGCGGCAAGGCCCTCGGCGTGATGCTGATCCCCATCGCGGGCCCGTTCGTGCTCAAGGGCGTCAACGAGTGTCCGCTCGCGGATGACTACGCCGCACCGTTGATCGTCGCAGGCGTCTTTCAGATCATCGCAGCCGCCGCTTTTGTCGCGGGTCTGGTGCTCAAGCGCGACGTGCAGGTTCCCGTGCTGTCGCTCGGCGAAGGGCCGAGAGCTGCCAAGTTGCGCTTTCAGCCGGGATTGGTGAGCCGCGATGGATTTGGGCTCAACGTGTCTTTGACCCACTTCTAGAAGCAGCAAAACCCACGCGCACGGCAGCGTCGCGGATGACCACGGCCACACAGCTTGGCAACTACACGCTGCTGTCGCGCATCGGCGAAGGCGCGATGGGCGTGGTGTGGCGCGCCGAGCACGTGGTCATCGGCCGCGCCGCGGCGATCAAAGTGCTCAGCGCCGAGGCCGCCGCCAACAAGGAGATCGTGGCGCGCTTTTTCGACGAGGCGCGCGCCGCGCACAAGGTCGGCCACGAGAGCATCGTCGAGGTCTACGACTGCGGCATCGACGCCAGCCAGGGCCCCTATCTGGTGATGGAGCTGCTCGAAGGCGAGTCGCTGGGCGAGCGGCTCGCGCAGCGCCGCACGCTGCCGCTGGCCGAGGTCACGCGGCTGGTCGAGCGCGTCTCGGAAGCGCTCGACGCCACGCACGCGGCGGGCATCGTGCACCGCGATCTCAAGCCCGATAACCTCTTTCTCTGCCTGCCCGACGATCGCGTCAAGGTGCTCGACTTCGGCGTGGCGCAGCTGCAGCGCGCCAACGCGCCGCGCCGCACGCACAGCAACTTGATCGTCGGCACGCCGCTCTACATGTCGCCCGAGCAGTGCGCCAGCGCCAAGCACGTCGACGCGCGCTCGGACATCTACGCGCTGGGCGCCATCGCCTACGAGGCGCTGTGCGGGCGCCCGCCGTTCGAGGCCGAGGGCGCTGGGCGGCTGATGGCGATGCACCAGTACGAGCCGGTACCCGATCTGTACGCGGTCGCGCCGGACGTCGGCGCCGACGCCGCGGCGGCCGTCACGCGCGCGCTCGCCAAGAAGCCCAGCGCGCGCTACGAGCGCGCCTCGCACTTCGCCGCCGCGCTGCGTCGGGCGCTCGAGGCGTCGCTGGCGCGAGCGCAAGACGAGCGCACGATCCCCAAGACCATGCTCGCGAGCGAGGACGCGCGCGCCGTGCCGCCTACGCGCGTGGCTGGCCGCGACGATCGCGCGGCGCTGCTGGCGGCGGCTATCTCGGAGGCAGCGGCCGAGCACGCGGAGGAGCTCGGCGTCGCCAGCACCGTCGCCGCCGAGCGCAGCGCCGACGAGGGCGACCGTGCTGGCAGCGGCGACCCGCACGAGGAGGTGACCTTCCGCGAGGTCACCAGCACGCCGCAGACGCGCAGCTGCCCGCGCTGCCGCGAGCTGTTGGTGCCGACGTCGTTCGCCGAGGACATCGAGGTCGATCGCTGCCTGTCCTGCCGCGGCATCTGGCTCGACTTCGGCGAAGCCGGGCGGCTGGTGGCGTCGTCGCTGGTGGGGCTCAAGTCGGAGCTCGCGCCGCAGCTGCCGTCGCTGCTCGGCGCGCGCGTCGGCGACAGCGGCGTCGACTGCCCCAACTGCGGCTGCGAGCTCGACACCTTCGAGCTGCGGGCCGCGCCCGACACCGAGGTCGATCGCTGCGGTCGCTGCGGGGGCATGTGGCTCGACGACGGCGAGCTGGCCACCATGCAGCGCAGCGCCGCAGCGCAGCTACTGCGAGAGCTCGCCGCCGCCGGCGGCAAACGACGATAGAGAGGAACAGATGCGACGGTTCGAGTATCGCGACGACAAGTCGGCCAAGTTCTGGAGCGTCGCCGTCAGCGGCGCGACGATGACGGTCAGCTACGGCCGCATCGGCAGCGACGGCCAGACCAAGCGCAAAGACTTCGACGACGAGGCCAAGGCCAACGCCGAAGCGGAAAAGCTCATCGGGCAGAAGGTCAAGAAGGGCTACGTCGAGACGGACGGCGGCGCGGCGGCGGCGGCGGCGCAGACGGCGATCGAGACGCCGTCGAAGACGAAGACGAAGGCCACGCCGAAGACGAAGACCAAGACCAAGACCAAGTCGCGATTGGCCCCTTTGCAGCTGACGGCGCAGGTCGAGCCGCGGCAGCTTCACTATGGCCTGGTGCTGGGGCTCGGCGTGTCGGGCAAGCGCGTCGCCGCCGTGGGCGGCCAGGGCAGCGATCTGTTCTACCTGTCGGCGACGGGCGGCAAGTACAGCAAGAAGAAGTCGCCTGGCCCCGGCCTGCGCTCGGCGTACCTCGACGGCGACACGCTGTGGGTCTGCGGCGAGTACGGCTACGTCGCCAAGTCGCCAGACCGCGGCAAGACATGGACGCGCATCGACACGGGCGCGCGCGCCTGCTTGTTCGGCATCGTCGCCGACGACGCAGGCCACATCTGGACCGCGGGCGACGCGGGCTTTCTCGCGGTGAGCCACGACGGCGAGACGTTCCGCAAGGTCGGCGGCGTGGCGCAGTACATCGCGCGCATCAGCAACAGCCCGCTCGGCATCCTCGTGCCCACCGACAAGCCGGGCTACCTCTACATCGTCAACGACAAGTCCGTCGAGCGCTGCAAGGGCCTCAAGGCCGGCCAAGACCTGATGTACGCCTGCGTCACCGAGGCCGGCAGCCTCGTCGTGGTCGGCCTCAGCGGCCAGATCTATCGCTCCACCGACCGCGGCAAGACCTTCGAGACGATCAAGTGTCCGGTCAAAGGCCACCTCACCGGCATCGACATCCTCGCCGACGGCCGCCTCGTCGCGGTCGGCGATCGCGGCGCCGTGCTCGTCTCCGACGACGACGGCGCCTCCTTCAAGAAGCTCAAGCACGGGCTGACCAGCGACATGCTGTGGTGCTGCAAGGCCCACGGCGACGGCATGGTGATCGGCGGCGCGCAGGGCACGATCTTCTACCTCGCCGCCGCCGAGAAGGCCTGAGGCGCGCGGGCGCGCGAGGGCGAGGGGTAGTTAGTTGCGCTGTGCGTGCTAGGCTTACTGTTCCGCACGCAATGCCGGGGTGAGCGATGAACGAAGACGATCTCTGTTGTCTGTTGCGCGATCTCGACCGCAGCCTGATCAACGGCCTGCCCACCGGGGACACCGAGCGGCTGGTGCAGCGCTGGAACGGCGTCTTCGCCAACCACGAGCCGCTCGGCAAGAAGAAGAAGAAGGACAACAAGGCCGTCGAGATCGCTGACGACCTGGGCCTTCACCTCGTCGCCGACGTGATCCGCAACAAGGGCCTGCGCCTACGCGGCCTCGAGCGCGCGCTGAACGTCGAGAGCGTCGTCGTCTCGGGCAGCGTCGACATCAAGCAGAACTTCTTCAAGGCGATCAAAGGTGACGAGCCGCTCGACGTGGGCGTCACCGGCGGCATGATCAAGCTCAAGATCAAGTTCTAGCGCTGCTAGCGGCCCCTTCGAGCAGCATCTTCGCCACCACGCGCAGCTCCTCGCCGAGATCGATAAACAGCACCTCGATCTCCTGAGAGCGCGCCCGCGCCTCGGCCACCGGCGCCGACGGATCGCACATCTGCGACAGCCCCACCATCACGGCGTGCAGCCGCAGCAGAAAGCGCGTGCCCTCGCCGGGCTGAAGCTCGGCGATGAGCTCGATGGCCTGCGCCGAGAGCACCAGCAGCGAGACGAGGGCGCGCTTGAAGCGCAGCGCCGTCTCGACGGTGATGTTCTGCTCGAGCACGCTGTGCATCAGGGCCAGCAAGCGCGCCAGCTGCGGCCGCTCGACGAAGGTCTCGGCGATGCGCCGTGACAGCGGCTCGATGCCGGCGCCAGGCGACAGCTCGCCGCCCAGCTTGAGCATCCAGCCGAGCAGGGCGTCGATGGTCAGCTGCAGGAAGAGCTCTTCTTTGCTCGGAAAGTAGAGATACAGCGTCCCCTTGGCGAGCTCGGCGGCGCGCGCGATCTGCGCCATGGTGATATCGGCGTACTGGCTGCCTTCGAAGACGCGTGCCGCTGCGTGCAGGATCGCTTTGCGTCGCGCCGCCTTGTCCGCGTCGCCGCGAGCGCGTGTCTGTCGCTTCCGCCGGGTCACGCGATCTAGCTGACCACGGGTCAGCTCGCACAAGCAAGTGGCTCGTCGCGCTGGCGCTATCGCCTGCCGATCGGTTTGACGCCCGGGCCGCAGACCGGCAGATCGACTTCGATGGCGCGCTGGCCCACGGCACCGATGAGGATCGCGCCGGGCCGACCGCCGCTGACGACGACGGCCCGCGACCCCGCGGCGACCAGCATGCTTCCCGATAGCAACGTGCCGTCCGCGTCGGCGTCGATCGCGTGGTAGCGCTTGTCGAGACCGAAGTACGCCACGCGCTTGCCTGCCGCCAAGCTGTAGATCGCGAGGCCGCCCGCCGAGGTATCCAGCAAGGCCCAATGACCGCCACCGAGGTCTTGCAAGGCACGCTGCATCGCGTTCATCGGCGTGCCATCAGGCCTTGTCAGAAGCAGGCTACGGCGGCGCTTTAGATCGACAAGCCACGCGCTGCTGTCGTCGTCCACGTTCCGTCGTGCCACGAGCACGTCGTCGTCGACAAACACCAGGACAGTCGCTTCGAACGCGTCCGAGTCGTCGAGGCGAATGCGCCCGATGGGCCGCGCCGCGCGCACCGCGAAGGCCTCGATCCACAGCTGAACCTTGTTGGGGTTTCGGTGCGCGCGCATGGTGATGACCGCCACGCGGCTGCCGCGTGCGTTCGCGGCCATGCCGGTCCTCATCATCGGGTGGGGGCGCACCTCGCGTCGATACGCGGTTGTGAACGACTTGCACGGCGGGCGCCCAGCGTTGGCGCAGAACGTCACCTTGCGCCTGTCGAAGTCGACGCGCGCGTCGCGCGCCGCGTCCGGCGAATCGCGGGCTGCTCGCCGAGTCGGCACGCTGCCCGTCATCTGCGAGAACCGGCGATGCGTGGTGTCAAACGTCATGCAGATGAGTCGACCGACGCCGAGCCTGGCGAAGCGCTTGACGTCATCGGCCTTCGAGCCGGTGCGGTTGACGGCGCGTGCGCAGAAGTCGACAGCCGCCGCGCCGCGCGCGCGCACGCCCGTCACTGCGAAGTCGATGTCGGGCGGAAAGCACAGCCCCGTGCGCGGCGCCGCGTTCTTGCCCGCGTTGATCTTGGACGCCACCGCGGCGGCCGCGGCGCGCCGTTTCGCCGGCGCCGCGCTTCGCTCACGACGGCAAGACGGCACGACGACCGCCAGCACTACTATCGCGATGGCAGCGCGTTGGCCCATGCGAGATCGCCTACACGACGATAGCACGCTAGCGCGCTGTCGGGACCGCGGCTAGCGCGTGAAGAAGCGCGCGGCGAGGCGCTTGGTGCGCTTCTGGTAACGCGCGTACTGAAACACGCCGCGCTGGTAGACGCGCTTGGCCGGCTCGGCGCGCGCGAAGCCGCGCACGAGGCCGTAGGCCGTGAAGGCGCCCGGGTACATCAGCACGCGCGTGAGCAGCAGCGCGCGCGTGGCGGCGGCGCGCAGCGGCGCGAGGTAGCGCGCGTTGATGCACGACAGCGCGAAGTAGCCGACGGCGGCGCGGCGCTTGACCTTGGGGAAGCGGTAGCCGAGCACGTCCATCATGTGATTGTGGCCGGCGTAGCCCACGACGTGGCTCGCGCTGCCGAAGCGCAGCCTCAGCCCCGAGCGCAGCGTCAGCGCGCGCGCCGCGGCGACACCCGCCACCTCGTCGACGAAGGCACGCGTGGCGCCGCCGATGGCGCGCCCGCGCCAGGCGAGGCCCACGAGATAGACGTCGAACGGCTGCGTCACGCCGAGGCGCCGCCAGCGCGCCGAGGGCCGCTTGACGCGCATGCGATAGACCACGCGCTCGAGCACGCGCTTCTTGTCGCCGGCGTCGACGTGTACGCGGCGAAAGCCACGCCCGAGGTGATCGAAGAAGGCGCGCAGGCCCGCGCCGCCGCCCCAGTAGAGGTTGCGCTTGGGTACGTCGCCGTTGCCGAGGCCGCCGCCGCCGCAGGCGAGGCTGCGGTTGTCACACAACGCCACGTGCACGGTGACCACCAGCGGCTTGCCGGCCTGGATATCGCGCGCGGCGCGGGCGTAGATCACGTCTAGATCGGCCGCGCTGGCCGGGCTGGGTACAGCGAGGCATAGCAGGAGCGCGAGCGCGAGCGCCAGGCGGGCCATGGCCTTGGTACGCGCGCCGGCTAGAGAGTTCGCCGCGGACGAGGGCTCCGCGGCTAGAGAATTGGCCCACTGACCTACAGCGTCATACATTGCGGGCATGACTCACGACCGCATCCTCAGCGCCCTCGAACGCATCGACAGCGAGCTCGACGTGCAGTCGGGCCGCGTGAGCCTCATGTCGCGTTGGCTCGACGAGCACGGCGCACGTCTCGACGCGCTCGAAGCGCGCTTCGAGGCGACGCGCGCGCGCCTCGACGCGCTGCTCGGCGCGGCGCGCCGCACCGCTTGACGTTTCGCGCCCGTCGCGTCACAACGCCGCGGATATGGACTGCTTCGTTCTAGGCATCGGCGGCATGATGCCCATGCCCCACCGGCGCCTCTCGTCCGTCGCTGTGCGCACCGGCGGATCGATCTACCTGTTCGACTGCGGCGAGGGCACGCAGGTGCCCTACAAAGAGCTGCACCTCGGCCTGCGCAACCTCGACGTCGTCTTCATCTCGCACCTGCACGCCGACCACGTGCTCGGGCTGCCCGGCATGCTGATGCTGCGCGCGCAGATGCCCGATCCCGAGCCGCTGACGCTCGTCGGTCCGCCCGGGCTGTCTCGCTTCGTCAAGAACGTGCGCGCCGACCTGCGCATGCACATTCGCTACCCGATCAACTACGTCGAGTGGACGCGCGACGCCGGCGACGTCGCCTTCGAAGACGGCAACGTGCGCGTGCTGTGGCACCCGCTCGAGCACTCGGTGTTCTGCCTCGGCTTTCGCCTCGAAGAGCACATCCGGCCCGGGCGCTTCGATCCCGAAGCGGCGCGCGCGCTGGGCATCCCGCCCGGACCGCTGTACGGCCAGCTGCAGGCCGGCAAGACGGTGAGCCTCGACGACGGGCGCGAGATCCGGCCCGACCAGGTCGTCGGCGAGACGCGCCGCGGCCGCCACGTCGCCTTCGTCACCGACACCGTGCCCTGCGCCTCGATGCAGCCGCTGATGCACAAGGTCGACATCGCCTTCGTCGAGAGCATGTTCTTGCCCGAGCACACCGAGGACGCTGCCGACAAGAAGCACATGACCTGCGAGCAGTCGGCGCAAGCGGCGCTCGAGGCCGAGGTCGACCGCCTCGTGCTGCTGCACATCAGCCCGCGCTACGAAAACCGCGAGCTCAAGCGCATCCGCAAGCTCGCGCAGGCGGTGCACCCGCGCGCCGAGGTCGGCCGCGAGGGGCAGGTTATCCAGGTGCCGCTGCCGAGCTAGCGGCCGGGCCTCGGGCCTCCGGCCTCGGGCCTCCGGCCTCCGGCTCGACCCCCGAGGCCACGGGCTCGAGGCCACGGACCACAGGATCGTGCGCGAACGCATTGCACGCTTCGCTCGGGCCCTGGTGCGCCGCGCGCGCCTCCGCTGCAGTTGCGCCGCCTCGCGGCTCAGCTCGGGTTGATCCCGAGCTTGCCGAGGTACGTCTGCACCGCCTGCTCGTAGCGGCCAGGGATGACGATGTGCGCGCGCTTCTGGTCCTTGCCGTCGACGTACGACAGGCCCTTGAGCTTGCCGTACTTGAAGTCCGACAGCGTCGACCACTCGCGCGACATCACCTCGGCGAGGCCGCCGCCGCGCGCCACGCGCTCGACCTCTTGCTCGAAGGCTTCCACCGTCGGCGCGCGCTGCGCCACGCTCTGCAGAAAGCCGTAGACCGGCATCGCCGCGTGCACCTTGCCGTCGGTGCCGAAGTCTTGCTCGCGCAGCCAGATCACGCGCGTGGGCGTGAACACCGTCGCGCCGCGCTGCTGCATCTGCGTCAGGTTGACGCCTTTGCGATACATCGTGTCGTCGAAGATCGCGATATCGAGCGCGTGCAGCGTCAGCGCGAGCTTGCCGTCGGTGTCGACCTCGGGCGCGTCGTTGACGTCGACGTGCTCGCCGAGCACCCAGAAGTAGATCACGCCCCACAGCCGCGCCATCGCCCCCATCGGGCCGCATAGCCCGAACGTCAGCGGCTGCGCTCCGCTGCCCTGCTTGGGGATCAGCTTGAGCGAGACGTTGGAGGCGCCCATGAAGCCGGAGACAGCGTAGCGGTCGAGCTTGTCGTGGGGCAGCTCGCTCAGCTTGCCGCCGCGGCTGATGCGGATCGAGCGGCGGTTGGTGATGACGTACTGCCGTCCGGTGGCGCCCAGCAGCATCCACAGCGCGATGGGGATGGTGATCACCATCAACAGGAAGATGACGAACAGGCCCCAGAAGAAGGCGCCTGGCTTCTCGACGGCGATCAGGCGCTCGCCCTCGTGAAGGGTCAGGCCGTCGATGCCGCTGCGCTCGGTGGGCGCCGAGCCGATCACCATCTGCTCCGAGCCGAGCTCCGTCAGCGCGGGTTGCTGCGGCTGCGGCTGCTGCTGCGAAGCGGCGGCCGCGGCGGCGTCGACGGCCGGCATCTCGGGCCCGGTGAGCGCCATCGGCTTGGCGACCGCGACCGCGTCTGGCGCCGGCGTCGCCACGCGGCCTACGTGGGGATCGACCGCGGGCGCCGGTGCTGCCGACGCGGGCGCTGCGGCGGCGGCGGGCGCGTGCTGCGGATCGGTGTCGGTTGTGGCGACGCCGCCCGCGTTGGTCGGCGGCGTGGCGATGGGCACGGCGACGGGCGCCTGGCGCGCGCCGGTGGTCACGGCGTTGACGGCGGGCGCCATCATCACGCCGGGCATCAGCGTCTTGGCAAAGCCGACGTCATCGGCGCTGACGTGGCCGGCTTGCATCGGCTTGGGCTTGAGCTCGACCTCACCCGACGGCGTGGTCGGCACGTCGGCGAGCGCCGAGGGGTCCTTGCCCGCGTGGGACGCCGGCGGCTTGATGCTGGGCGCCATGATCTGGCCAGGCACCAGCGTCTTGGCCATGTCGTCGATGTTGTCGGGCGCGGCGGGCGGCGGCGGCAGACCCACGGCGGCGGCCATCATGTCGCGCTTCTTGTCGCCGCTCGGCTGCGCTCCGGCAACGCCGGGGTGCGCCGACATGGCGCCCGGCACCAGCGTCTTGGCCTGGTCCTCGTCGCTCGGCGCGGCGGCGCCGCCCACCTTGGGATTGACCGCCAGCGCGACGGCGTGCTGCATGCCCGGCACGATGGTCTTGGCCGCGTCGTCGACGGTGGGAAAGCCCGACGGCTTGACGATCTGCTGGTGGTCGGGCGGCGCCACGGACTTGGGCACCACCGACTTGGGCGCGTCGGCGACCGCTTCGGCGGCGGCCGCGGCGAGCTGGTCCTCGTCGGGCTGCGTGGCGGCACCCGGCGAGGTCGGGTCGGGGCTGCGCGTCGCCGATCCGAGCGGCGCGGTGGTCTTGGGCTTGGGCGCCTCTTCTTTCGACTCGGGCGCCGCCGGCTCCGTCGACTCGGGCTCCGCCGCCTCGGGCGCCGTCGACTCGGGCGCCGTCGACTCGGGCGCCGTCGACTCGGGCGCCGTCGACTTGGGCGCCGTCGACTTGGGCACCGTCGACTTCGGCGCCGTCGACTTGGGCGCCGTCGATTTCGGCGCCGTCGATTTCGGCGCCGTCGATTTGGGCGCCGTCGATTTCGGCGCGGCCGAGCCGGGCTTGGGGATCGCGAGCGCCGCGAGCTTGGACTTGACCGACTTGGGCTTCTTCGGCTCGTCCGCCGTTGCTGCGGACGCGTCGTCGCTCGCTGCACCGGCATCGCCGCCGTCGAGCACCGGCGCACCCACGCCGAAGATCGTCTTCTTCTCGTCGGACATGACAGCCAGCATAACGGAGATCGCTGCCATTGAACAAAGCCACCTCGACCCCTATTCTGCGCGCCGATGCGCGATCGATTCCTCGCCTGGCTAGCACGAGGCGTGCTGGCACGCCCGGCGGCGATCCTCGGCACAGCCCTCGCGATGACGATCGTCGCTGCCACGCTCGTGCCAGGGCTGCGCGTCGAAGCAGGCCACTCGAGCATCTTCGACCCGCGCGACAAACATCAGCGCCGCTTCAAGGCGTTCCTCTCGCGCTTCGGCTCGCCCAACGTGCTCTTCGTGCTCGCCTCGGGCGGCACGCGCGCCGGCCGCCACGCCGTGGTCGACGCGCTGCGCGCCAAGCTACCGGCGCCGCCGTCGGTCACGCGCAGCGGCAGCGGCGCCAGCAGCACCACGTGCGATCCACGCGGCGCCGCCAACCACCCCGGCTGCGTGCGCAGCGTGCTGGCGCGCGTCGACATGAAAGCCCTCGAGCGCTACGGCCTGCTCTACGCGCCGCTTCGCGATCTGAAGCAGCTCGTCGCCCAGCTGGCCGACAAGAAGCTCGGCCTCGATCAGCTGCTCGCCCTGCGCGACCTGCCCGACTTGATCAAGCTCGTCGCGGCCGAGGTCGAGCGCCGCGCCGCTGGCCAAGCGCCCACCGGCAAGGCCGCCGAGCAGGCCAAGCAAGCGATGGCGATGGCCACGCGCGTGATCGACGAGCTGCGCCTGCGCGTCGAGCAGGCCGCGCGCGCCAAGCTGCCCATCGAGCAAGCGCTGGCGCCACCGGGCACGCTCGACGCGGTTCGACGCGGCGTCGATGCCCAAGGCTACTTCGCCTCGCGCGACGGCAAGATCGCCATCGCCATGGTGCGCCCGCGCTCCGACTCCGACGAGCCCGACATCCTCGCGCCGTTCGTCGAGTACGTGCGCCGCTTCGCCGACGCCGCCGTCGCCGACGTCAACAAGCGCTTCGCCTCCAGCAAGGCGGGCCCGATCAAGGTCGTGCTCACCGGGCTGCCTGCGCTGGTCGCCGACGAGCGGCAAGCGCTCTCGCGCGACGTGCCGTTGACGTCGACGGTGGCCGCCGTGGGCATCCTGCTGCTGTTCGTCTTCGCCTTTCGCTCGGTGCGCCAAGGCGTGCTGGCGATGGTCGCGCTGGGCTGCGCGCTGCTGTGCGCGCTGGCGATCACGCGCTTCGCCGTGGGCGGGCTCAACCTCGTCACCTCGGCGGCGATCCCCACCGTGCTCGGGCTCGGCATCGACTTCTCCGTGCACCTGCTGGCGCGCTACAACGAGGCGCGCCACGGCGGCGCCGACGCGCGCGAGGGCGTCAAGCTGTCGATCCTCGGCGCGGGCCCGGGCATCCTCACCGGCGCGTTGACCACGGCGGGCGCCTTCGCGGCGCTCATCATCAACCGCTTCAAGGGCTTCGCCGAGCTGGGGCTGATCACGGCGATCGGCCTCGGCCTGTCGCTGATCGCCACGCTGACCGTCACGGCGGCGGCGCTTTCGTGGAAGCGCACGCGCTGGCTGCAAGTGCCGCCCAAGGCGCGCCCGCCGCGCGACGACGGCCTGACCTTCGGCATCCGGCTGGCGCGCATGGTCGAGCGGCGTCGCTGGGTCGTGATCGGCGTGGGCCTTCTGCTCTCGGCGGCGCTGCTCTTCGAGGCGCGCAAGACGCCTTGGTCGTACAACTACATCGCGCTGCTGCCGCAGGACCGCCCGGCGGTCAAAGGCATCGTGACCCTCGCCGAGCGCAGTGACTTTTCGGGCGAGGTCGCCGCGCTCGAGGCGACGAGCCTCGCCGAAGCGCGCCGGCTGGTGGCCGCGCTCGTCAAAAAGCCGAGCGTGGGGCGCGTCGAGTCGATCATCAGCTTCCTGCCCGAAGGACAGCAAGCCAAGCGCGCGCTGCTCGCCACGCTCTCGCCGCGCATTCACACGCCCGCCTGGCAGCGCGCCACGTCGCAGCCGAGCACCTCACAGCCGAGCACCTCGCAGCCGAGCACGCCGAGCTCGCAGCCGAGCGCGCGCGCCGCGGGCTTCGATCTAACGCGCTTCGACAGCGCGCTCGAGTCGCTCGCCGACAACCTGCAGGACGCGCGCTTTTCGGCGACGCGCGCCAACCAGCACGCGCAGGCCAAGCTGCTCGCTGGCCCCATCGCCGCGCTGGCCAAGCTGCGCGCCGCGATCAAAAAGGACCACGGCGCCGCGCGCGCGCGCCTCGCGCTGCTGCAGCGCGAGCTTCTGCGCAAGGCCGACCGCGGCTACGAGCTGCTCGTCGCCAACGTGCGTGGCCCACAGCTGACGGCCACGACGCTGCTGTCGAGCCTGCCCGCCGGCATCCGCGAGCGCCTCGTCACGCGCGGCAAGGACGGCAAGCTTCACTACGCGCTCTACATCCACCCCAAGACCTCGGTGTGGCGCGGCAACATGCTCGAGCACTTCGTCGCCGACGTGCGCAGCGTCAAGGGCGACGCCACCGGCTTTACGGTGATCCACTGGGAAGCCAACGTGCTCATCCGCAGCGGCTTTCGCGACGCGTCGATCATCGCCGTGGCGCTGCTGATGCTGCTGCTGCTGATCGACTTTCGCCGCCCGCTGTTCGCCGCCTTCGCCGCCGCGCCGCTGGCGCTCGGCATCGCCTGGATGCTCGGCGCGATGGCGCTCGCCGATCAGACCTACAACTTCGCCAACGTCATCGCTTTCCCGTTGATCGTCGGCATCGGCGTCGCCTCGGGTGTTCACATCCTGCACCGTTACCGGCAGGACGGCGAAGGCGACATCGCCCCGGTGGTGCGCCACACGGGTCTGGCGATCTTCCTCTCGGCGGCGACGACGATGGTCGGCTTCGGCTCGGTGGCGCTCTCGTCACACCGCGGCGCCTCGTCGCTGGGCCTGCTGCTGCTGCTCGGCGTCGGCGCCTGTTTGGTGACGTCGACGATGTTTCTGCCGGCGATGCTCGCCGTGCGCAAGGCTCGCCGCGAGCGCCGCGAGGGCCGGCAGAAGTAGCCAGCCCCGCACCTCGAAACCGAACGCGGCGGCTCCCGCAAGCCACTGATAACGCTAGGCGCTGGGCGGGAACAGGGGTTGCACAGTGGATCCGCCATGGCTATTCGCCGCCATCGGCTGCTCGATCTGTTGCTGCTGCTCGCCGCCGCGCTGTGGTTGCTCGCCGGCCTCGCGCACGCCGACGGCCGGCGCGGGCGCGCGCGCCGTCGCCCGGTGACGGTCATCTATCACGGCGCCGGCTGCACCGACGGCTACACCTCGCGCTACGTCGCCGAGCGCTTCTTTCGCAGCTCGGCCAGCGGCCGCCGCGCCCAGGCCCGCGGCGACGTGCGCTACATCGCCTCGACCTACGGCGACGCGCCGCCCAAAAACCTCTCCGGCCACGACGTCTACGTGGTCGACTTTTCGTTTCCGCGCGACCAGCTGCTCTCGCTGTCGAAGATCGCGCACTCGCTGACCGTGCTCGATCACCACAAGAGCGCCAAAGAGCGCCTCGAGGGCCTGCCCTTCTGCACCTTCGACATGAAGAAGGCTGGCGCGCGCCTCACCTGGGAGCGCTTCTTCGGCAACAAGCCCGCGCCCGGCCTCGTCGCCTACGCCGAGGACTACGACCTGTGGCGCTTCGCGCTGCCCAGCTCCAAAGAGATCAACGCCGCCATCGCGAGCTACCCCAAGAGCTTCGAAAACTTCAGGCACCTCGATCGACGCCTGCGCCGCGCGCCCCAGCACGCGCCGAGCAAGTCGCTCGTGCAGGAAGGCGCGGCGATCCTCGCCGAGCGCAAGAAGCTCGTCGCTGCCGCCGTCAGCGGCGCCGTCGAGGTCGAGCTGGCGGGCCATCGCGTGCTCGCCGCCAACGTCAACGGCAAGGAGATCTCCAACGACACCGCGCACGCGCTGGCCAAGGGCCGCGCCTTCAGCGTGATGTGGCTGCAGGAGCCCGACGGCCGTATCAAGCTCTCGTTGCGCTCCGAAAAGGACGGCGGCGCCGACGTCTCGGCGATCGCCAAGGCCTTCCCCGGCGGCGGCGGCCACCCCAACGCGGCTGGCTTCACCACCGACGGGCTGCCCTTCGCGGTGCTCTCCGGCGGCAAGGCACCCACCGCGCCGAGCAAGGCCGCCATCGCGCGCATTCGCCGCCCGCCCGCGCTGTCGCGCAAGCTCGCCAAGCACGCGCGCGCGGCGATCAAGCGCGAGCGGGCGCGCCTCGTCGAGCAGGTCGCGCGCGGCGCCTACGCGCGCGTCGAAGGCAACAAGCGCGGCCTCGTGGTCAACGCCAGCGCCATGACCGACGCGGTGGCGCGGCGCCTGGCGCGCAGCGAGGGCGTCGATTTCGCGCTCGTCTGGACCGCGCTTCCCGGCGGCCAGTTCCTCTACACGCGCTGTGAAAACGGGCGCGTGAGCGCCGAGATCAAGGGCCAGCCACCGGCCGGACCGGCGCCTCAGAAATAAATACTACTTTTTGTAGTTTTCTTCTGGAGCGCCGCGTCGTATACGCCGGGGCCTCATGCGGGCCCACCCAAAGCGAGGCGTCGTCGCCTGCGCGCTGATCGTCGTCGGCGTCGCCGGAGCGAGCGCCTGCGGCGGCGCCGACCCTAGCACCGAGCAGTCGCGCAGCGCCATCGTCGGCGGCAAGCCCGTCGCGCGCAGCGCCGATCCCGCCGTGGTCTGCCTCTACAAGCCATCGCAGGCGAGCTGCGCTAGCGGCACGCTCGTCGCGCCGCGCGTGGTGCTCGCCGCCGCGCACTCCACCGTCGCGTTCGACGTCACCGAGCTGCGCGTGATCTTCGGCAGCCACGTGGTCAGCGGCCGCGGCGACGTCGGCTTCGAGCGCCAGGTGATCGCCAAGCACGAGGCGCCCGACGCCGATCTGGTGCTGCTGCTGCTCGACGACAACGGTCCGACGCTCCCGCTGCAGCTGACCCTCGCCGAGCTCGAGCACACCGACCTCGGCCGCGCCGCGCGCGTCGTCGGCTTCGGCGCCACCGCCAACGATCGCGAGGACCAAGATCGAAAGCGCAGCGGCGTCACGCACCTCGACGCGCTGTCCGAAGGCCCGGTGTTCGCCGCGAGCTCGAGCTGGCCGCGCAAGGGCTACGTCGTCTACTACGGGCGCGACGGCGCCAAGAGCTGCTTCGGCGACTCGGGTGCGCCGCTGCTGGCGCGCGAAGGCGACGGCGTCGAGCGCGTGATCGGCGTCAGCTCGTTCGGCACGGAGGCGGACTGCACGCGCGGCGCGAGCGGCGCGGTGCGCATCGATCGCGCGCGGGCGTGGCTCGAGCAGACCCTCGGCGCGCTCGATCCACGCCGCTCGGAGCTGTCGCTGTGCGGCGAGGGCGGCGGCGACAGCGCCGCCGACTCGGACTGCTGCGCGCGCGACGGACATTGCAATACGCGCTGCGAGCGCGACGTCGACTGCGGCGAGCTGTCGCTGCTGCCTGCAGCGAACAACGGCGCCGACGCGGACGAGACCGCCAGCGGCTGCGCCGTGGCAGCGCGAGGCCGCGATGGGCTGCTCGGTGGCGTGGTGTTGTTGCTGGTATGGGTGTGGCTGCGACGGCGGTGGGCGTGACCGTGGGCCGTGACCGTGACCGTGACGGTGGCGTTGGCCTGGGGTGCAGCTAGGCGGTGGGGACCTCGACGCCGAGATACCAGATCGTGCGGCCACCAGGGCGACGCTGGATCTTGCTCGGCACGGCCTCGCTGAGCGCGCCGTTGTCGTCGAGCTGGCCGCAGAACGTCGCCGCGGTTCCGGGCATGATCAGCTCGTTGTAGCCCTTGAGCTCGACCATGAAGGCGCGGTGGCGCACCGAGACCTTGTAGTTGCGATAGATGGGCACCAGGCGGTCGCGCCAGATCTTGTAGGTCGTGTCGTAGTAGCGCTGGCGGCGATAGCCGCTCATGCGGCGCACGAAGCGGTAGGGCACGACCATCAGGCGCGTGACGTTGGCGCTCGGATCGTGGCGCGCGAAGGCGACCTCGCCGTGCCACGCGGTGTGCATGCCGCGATAGATGTGCGGCGCCGTGCGCACCTGCAGCGTGCCGGCCTTGACCATCTTCAGCCGCCGCAGCACGACCTTGGCGTCGGACGGCGGCAGCATCGCCGCGGCGACGGCGGCCGCGCCCGACGTGTCGCCGAGCGCTTCTTGCGCGCGCACCAGGCCGCGCGCCGTGCGCGCGATCTCGGGATACTCCGCCGCCAGCGAGCCGAGCGTGGCGCGCTTGTCCCAGCGGAACGTGTAGCGGAAGAGCGCGCGCTGGGCCGCCTGGAAGTGGCCCATCGCCGCGCGCGGCTTGCCGCCGCGCATCGCGCTTTCGGCCGCGTCGTTGTGCGGCCTCATCGCCGCCAGCGCGTCCTTGCGCGCCGAGCGGCGCTTGAGCGCCACGCCGCCAGCGATGCCGCCGGCGATCAGCAGACCGCAGCCAGACGTGCCCAGCAGGGCGAAAATGATCAGCAGGGCCGATAGCTTGCGACGCATCGCGGGCTCCTCCTCGGCAGTCAGTCAGCCTTGTGTGGCCGAGGTATACGAGGCCCGCGCGGCGATCTCGCCGCGGCTACGACAGGGGCTTGAAGGATTGTATGAACGCGTCGAAGCGCGCGCGCTCGCGTTGCAGCTGCGCCGCTTCGGCCGTCGCCTCGACGCAGTAGATGCGCTTGTCAGTGACGAACAGCGCCACGATGTGGACCTGCTTCTTGCCGCCGATCTCGGTGATATAGTGGCGCTCGATGCCCGCGGCGCCGTGCGCCGTGATCGGCCGGACGATGGTCGGTCGATAGCCTTGCCGCGAGCGCAGCTCGGCGTCGAGCACGTGGGCCCAGAAGCGCAGCGTGGCGCGCGGCCGGTTGTCGAAGACGCGCACGGCGAGCACGGCGCCTTCGGCCGAGACGGCCTTGTAGGGCAGGCTGCTCTTCTCGAGCGCCACGTAGCCTTCAGGGGTAGCGACGGCGAAGGTAGCGCAGCCGCTGGCGCCGGCGAGCGCCGAGAGCACGAGCAGCGGAAACGAGATCACGTTCGGTTTGCACATGGCGACGCCTCCTAGTAGGCACGCAGCAGCGAGTCGACACCCACCTCGCGCACCCAGCGAAACGGCAGCCGCCGCCGCAAGGCGCGCGCGCGCGCGCTGCGCTTGTGGGCGAGCTCGACGGTCACCGTCGAGTACGCGACGTTCTTCTTGAGGTAGTCGAGGCGACCCTCGAGCCGCTCGATCTGCTCGGTGACGCGCGCCAGCTCGCGCTCGATGAGCACCGAGTCCTTGACGCCCTTGGCCTTGGCGAGCAGCGCCAGCAGGCGCACGCGCACGGCGCGCGCGTTCTTGAGGCGGATCTCGAGGTCGAGGTACTGCTCGGTGACGTCCTGACCGCGGATGTCGCGACGGAGAAGCTCGCCGAGCTTGCCCAGCGCCGAGAGCGCCGCGTCGAGGCGCGAGCTCGGCACGCGCAGCGTGATGCTGCGCTCGGTGAGCACGGTCATGTAGCCGCCGAGGCGCTTGGCCACCGCGCGCGCGCGTGACAGCGCCTCGCTGCGCTTGAACACCGCGAGCGTCAGCCGCGCGCGATAGATCACGTAGCGCTGGCTGTTGGGCGGCGCCTTGGCGCGCGCGCCGTGCCGCGGCTGCTGCAGGCGGTTCGCCGCGCTCGGCGGCGGGGTTGCGCGCGAGGCGTCGGAGGCACGGCCGGTGGCGTTGTTCGCCGCGACGAGCGTGCCGCGCGGGCGCTCGAGCAGGCGGCTCGAGGCGCAGCCGGCGGGCGGCAGGCCGGTGGCGAGGGCGAGCAGAGAGAGGATCCAGCGGTTGGGCATCGCGCGCGCTCCTGAGGTCGATGATCTGCCAACGACGCCGGAGTACCTGCCTTACAGGGGTTGCGCAATTATCACTGAGCGACTAATGTGTAGGCTAACCACCCAAATAGTGCGGAGGTGATGATGGGCCGCATCGGAGCGTGGTGGTTGGCTGTGTCGTTGGCGATGAGCGCTTGCGGCGCGCCAATTGAAGAAGACGACGTAAACCATCAACAAGCGAAGCTTTCTGGTCACTCGCTCGACAAGCAGCTGGCCAGCGTGCTCGCGCACAACGGAGGGATCCACCGCTTCAGATTACCCACACCTGCATCGCCCCTATCCCACTACCCGGCCGATCCCAAAAACCCCATCACGCGCGCCAAGGTGCAGCTCGGCCAGCTGCTCTTTCACGAGACGGCGCTCGGCGTGAACAACGTCCGCCCCGAGGGACGCGAGACCTATAGCTGCGCTGCCTGCCACCCCGTGCAGGGCGCCTTCATGGCGAACATCCCGCAGGGGATCGCCGAAGGCGGCAGCGGCTTCGGCGCCGTCGGCGACGGTCGCGTGCTGCTCGCGGCATACGACTCCAACCCCGACAAGCCCGACGTGCTCGCGATCCGCACGCCGACCATCGCCAACACGGCCTACCAGCAGCTGATGCTGTGGAACGGCATGTTTGGCGGCGTCGGTGACAACCTCGGCACCGAGGCCAAGTGGGTCAGCGGCACGCCGCTCGAGTTCAACCACCTCGGGCTCGAGGGTGTCGAGACGCAGGCCGTCGCGGGCCTCGGCGTGCACCGCATGGCGGACATCCAGAATTCGCGCGTGGCGCAGATCAAGCGCTACCAGCGGATGTTCCGGCGCGCGTACCCCGCCGACCCGGCGCCGATCACGCGCCTCAACGCGGCGAAGGCCATCGCGGCCTACGAGCGCACGGTCGTCACCGATCGCGCGCCGTTTCAGCGCTGGCTGCGCGGCGTGCGCCACGCGATGACCGCGCAGGAAAAGCGCGGCGCGCTGCTGTTCTTCGGCAAGGCGGGCTGCGTGAGCTGTCACAGCGGACCGGCGCTCAACTCGCTGACGTTTCACGCCATGGGCTTCAAGGACATCGACGGCGCGTGGGATCCGTCGCGCGTCGACCTGCGACCGTTCGGCGGCACCGTGCCGGCTGACACGCGTCGTGGGCGCGGCGCCTTCACCGACAATCCCGCGCAGGACTTCGCCTTCAAGACGCCGCAGCTCTACAACCTGCGCGACGCGCTGTTTCTGGGCCACGGCGGCTCGAAGCGCTCGGTGCGCGAGGTCGTCGAGTACTTCAACGCCGGCGTCTCCGAAAACACCTTCGTGCCGACGTCCAAGCTCTCGCCGCTGTTCAAGCCGCTCGGGCTGAGCGAGGCGGAGGTCGACGATCTCGTCGCGTTCGTCGAGGACGGCCTCTACGACAACAAGCTCAGTCGCTACACGCCCAAGCACCTGCCGTCGGGCAACTGCGTCGGCGTCAACGACCCGCAGGCGCGCCTCGACAAGGGCTGCAAGTAGCGCCACCGCGCGTCGCACGCCGCGCCGCCGCCTACGCGCGGCCGCGCGCGCATCGCCACCACGACTACGGTGACTACTGTGACGTGCTGAGCACGATGCGCTCGCGGCCGGGCGTCTCGCGCGCGAAGCTCAGCCGCGCGTCGGCCACGCGCACCAGGTCGCCTACCGAGCCGCCATCTTCGGGGAAGCACGCCACGCCGGCGGCGAAGCCGGGGCTTATCAGCTCGCCGCCGGGCGCTTCGACCAGCATCTGACGATACTCGACCAGCGCGCGCGCGAGGATGCGCTGCGCGCTGTCCTTCAGCTCGTCGGCCCAGGCGACGACGAACTCCGAGCCGCTCCAGCGACAGCGCAGGTCCTCGAGCCGGAAGCGCCGCGCCAGCAGGCGCCCGAGGCCGATCAAAACCTCGTCGCCCACGCGCGCGCCGTGCTCGTGGTTGATCGCGCCGAGGTCGTCGACCTCGATCAGCGCCAGCGAGAGCGGCCGCGCGCGGCGGCGGCACTCGGCGAGGCGTCGCTCGATGGCCGACAGCATCGCCGAGCGTGTCATCAGGCCGGTCAGCGGATCGCGCCCGCTGCCGGCGCGGTCGAGGCGCTGGCGCTCGAGGCGCACCTGCAGGCGCGCCAGCAGCTCCTCGATGAGCACCGGCTTCTGCAGATAGTCGTCGCCGCCGACCTCGAAGCAAGCCAGTCGCGCGCGGCGCGTGGTCTGGCGCGTCAGAAAGATCACCGGCAGCTTCTGCCAGCGCGGCGAGGCGCGCAGCAGCTTGCAGATGTCGTAGCCCGAAAGGTGCGGCAGCACCGTGTCGAGCAGCAGCAGGTCGGGCCGCAGCGTCTCGAGCGCCTCGAGCGTGCGCTGCGGCTCGCGCAGGTGCTCGACGCGCATGCGCCGCGCCTCGAGCACGGCGCTGATCTGCGCGACGAAGCCATCGTCGTCGTCGATGATGAGCACGCGCGGCTGCTCGCGATAGCGCGACGAGCTGAAGCTACGCGCCGTCTGCATCAGCTCGTCGGCCACCAGCGGCTTGGTCAGAAAGAGCGCCGCGCCGGCGTGCGCCGCGGCGACGCGGTCGGGGATCGCGCCGGCGCGCGAGACAAAGGCCAGCGGCAGCTCGGCGCAGCCCTCGAGCTCGCGCAGCGCGCGCGCCAAGGCGAGGCCGCCTTCGTGGCGCGGGTCGCTCGAGGCGCCGGGCACGCTGACGCTCGCGGCTGCGCTCGCGCTGCCGTCGGTGCCCTCGCCGGCGCCATCGGCGTCGTCGCTAGACAGCTCCACGTCGATGATCGCGCCGTCGAGCGGGTGCGCCGTGGCCAGCGCCAACGCGCGCTTCGTCGACTGCGCCACCAGCACCTGCAGCAGGTTGTCGCGGCCGATACGCTGCGCTTCGGCGAGCAGATCGGGGTCCTCGTCGACGACGAGCAGCGTCGTGGTGTGGCGCGAGCGCCTGAGCGGCGCCACGCCCTGCGGCGTGCCCTCGCGCGCGCTGGTCAGGGCGCGCTCGAGGGCGGCGTCGATCTCGCGCCAGATGCGCAGCTCGCGCCGGTCGACGTTGCCGGCGAGGATGTCGTCGAGCGCGCTCTCGACTACCGCCGCTGCCGCGCTGACGCGCATGTAGCCGAACGAGCCGGCGGTGCCGTGAATCTCGTGGGCCAGCGCGCTGGCGCGACGAAGCTGCGCGCGCCCCTCGAGCGCCTCGTGGCTCGACGCGAGCATCTCGCGCAGCGCGTCGAGCTTGCCCTCGAGCGCGCGCGCGTACTCGTCCTTGAGCGCGGCGAGCTCGCGCTCGGTGCCGTCCTGCTCGTCGGGCAGCGGCGGCGGTCCGACGTCGATGTCGGGGTGACTCTCGCGCAAAAGCTCCGTGCTCGGCACGAACTCGAGCACCCCGCGCTCGCCGTCTTGGTCTTGGCCCTGGTCTTGGTCTTGGCCCTGGCCTTGGTCGCGGCCTTGGTCTTGGTCTTGGTCTTTGCTTTCGTCTTCGCCCTGGTCTTCGCCTCGCAGATCGCGCGGCCGCTCTCGGATGGTGTCGTGCAGCGGCCACGCCGGCGTCATCGCGCCCGGCAGCTCGCGCGGCGTCGGAGGCGGACCGCCGCTCAGCGAGGCCTCGAGCTGCAGCGACAGCTCGCCCGGCGTGAGCGGCTTCTGCAGCACGCGGCTGACGCGCAGCGCGTCGGTCAGCTCGCGCAGCCGCTCGGCGCTCGGCCACTCGCTCTCGACGTAGATGCGCACCCGCGGCGGCGGCGGCGGGCCGTCGTCGTCTTCGCCGTCACCGCCGGCGGCCGTGCCGGCTGCCGCCGCGTCGGCCCCCGCCGAGTCAGCGCCTGCCGAGTCAGCCGCGCTCGTCATCAGCTCGCGCAGCAGCGAGAGCCCTTCGCCGTCGCTGAGGTCGCGATCGAGCACCAGCGCGTCGAAGCGCTGGCGCGACAGCAGCACGCGCGCCTCGGCGAGCTTGGCAGCCTGAAAGACGAGGTAGCGCTGGCGTGCAAGGTGATGGGTGAACAGCTGGCGGCGCGCGCCATCGCTGTCGACGAGCAGTATCGTGTGGCTCGTGGGCTCGTAGTCGGACACCGACCCCGACTATATCTAGCCGTTGCCGACGATGACACCCTCGCCGAAGCCGAGCAGCCACGAGGTGTGCATCTCGCGGCTGGCGTAGCTCTGGTAGCGCACCTCGAGCGGCGTGCCGCAGAAGCGCAGCGCGTAGACCTCGCCCGGCGTCACCTCGCGCACGACCTCGCACGGAAACACGTAGCGCGTGGCGGTGGCGCCCGCACGCCCGAGCCGCAGCGAGATCTTGTCGCCGACGCTCAGCGTCTCGCCGGTGTCGACCAGCGCGCCGCTGCCCGACAGATCGAGCACGGTGGTGGGCATGTGCTCGCCGGCGCCAGCGGCCACCGTGGCGGGAAGCGCCGTGCGCTCGCGACGAAACGTGCGCCGCTCCGGCTCGTCGTCGCCGTCAGCGTCGTCGTCGACGGCAGCGGCGCGCGGCGCGGCACCTTCGGGCTCGCTGCGCAGATCGCGGT
Organism: Myxococcales bacterium; assembly: GCA_020431405.1. Classification (GTDB taxonomy): domain Bacteria; phylum Myxococcota_A; class Polyangia; genus JAGQIK01. The sequence continues at coordinate 5,541 of JAGQIK010000573.1, read as the reverse complement.
CGAGGCGGTAGAGCTCGTCGAGCTCGAGCAGGTCGAGCGTCACGCCGGCGCGCTCGCGGGCGCGCAGCAGGAGCAGCCGATAACAGCGTTGGAGCAGCTCGAGGGGCGGGTTCTTTTCGGTGCGGCGAGAGGTCACGGCGGTCTCCTTCGACGACGCCCTCGACGATTGCAACGGGTGTGCCGCGCGCGAAGGTCGCGATCTCGCGCCTGCCACGACCAATCTCTGGGGGTTTGCCCCGGCGCTGCAGCTTTCTGTCATCACTGGCGGCAGGCACAGCAGCGTGACAATGACTCCCGCGAGAGCCAGTGGGAGCCCCTCCGACATGTAGCGCGGGGGCAACGGCTTCGCCGCGGATCACGCGGCCGAGCCGGCGGCGAGCGAGCTGGCGGCGAGCGAGCGGCGAGCGGCTAGTAGCCGAAGGAGACGCCGACACCGACGCTGAAGTCGCTCTGCGCGGTGTAGGTGCCGTCTTCGCGCGCGCGCCAGGTGCGGCGATAGACGCCGGTGAGCGCGAGCGGGCCCCAGACCTTGACGCGCAGGTAGCCGATCAGCAGCGCGCCATCGAGATCGAAGGCGTCGCCGAAGCCGTCGAAGCCGCGCCGCGTGAAGTAGCCGCCGAGCTGCGCGAACGAGAACTTGGGCAGGTGCAGGCCGAGGGTCAGCGCCGCGTTGTTGGGGCCTTGGTAGTCCTCGTAGGTGCCGCCGACCTTCACCCAACCGGCGAAGTCGAAGTACAGCTCGCCGAGCCAGCCGTGGGTGCCCGGATCGGTGCTGCGCAGCCAGCCCAGCTTGGTCAGCGGCAGGCCGGTGGTGGCGTCGATGTTGTTGTTGGGATCGAACTGGTAGCGCTGCGCCTCGTAGACGCTGTCGATGTAGCGCGGCGCGTAGCCGTCGCCGACGACGCGGTACTCGAGGCGCGTCAGCAGCGTCGGTCCCACCGGCGTGGGGATGCGGATGTTGAAGAACGTGCCGAGGTGCATGCCGACGCCCGTGTCGCCGGCGGCGAGCACGTTGATGTCGATGTAGGGCACCAGATCGATCAGCTTGTTCTGGATCAGCGCGTACTCGATGTCGAAGCCGATGATCTTGACCGCCTTGCGGCTGCTGACGACGAAGTTCTGATCGTCGTCGAGCGCGGCCTGCGCCGGCGTGTTGGGGTCGTTGTCGATGTCGGCGAGCGCGAGCGGCGCGCGCGTGTCGACGACGGTCGAGAAGCCGACGATCAGCTTGTTGGCCCAGCTGTTCTTGGTGATGAACGACAGCGGCCGCACGTGCAGGCGGAAGCCGAAGATCTCGGGGCGGAAGATGTTGTCGACCATGAAGTACAGCCCACCCCAGCGGATGGCCGCGTCGAGCACGAGGCCGCCCTGGTAGTGGTTGACGTCGAGCCAGTTGTAGTAGCCCGCCATGATCGTGCCGTGGCCGATACTCTCGCCGTCGAGTGCGCCGAAGCGGCCGCGGAAGCGCCACGTCTTGCCGCCGAGGTTGACCTCGACGAAGCGCAGCAGGCGCAGGTAGTCGGAGGGCTCGTCCCAGTCCTCTTTGCGCAGCACGCCATCGTCTTGCGGATCGCGGTCCCAGACGCGCAGCCGGATCGGCACCTGCACGCCGAAGGTCACCGGCCCGATGGTGGTCTGGTTGAAGATCGTCGGCGTGATGAAGTAGTCCTCCTGCACCTTCTCGAAGGTGATGCTGCCGCCGAAGCTGCCCGAGATGCCGCTCGGGCGCGGCTGCGCGGTGGGAGGCGGCGTGGGCCCGCCGAGGCTGCCCGAAGGCAAGGCGGGCATGCCGGGGATCGACAGCGTCGGATCGGTTGTCGGCGAGGGAGGCGCCGGCGCCGCGTCGTCGGCGCGCGCGGGCGCGTCGGCGAGCACCACTACCGTCAGCAGGGCCCCCAGGCCGAGCCAACGCTCACACCGAAGAGTGCTTTTCCGCATGCTTGCATGATACCGCAGGCGCCCCGCGTGGAGCGTGGGGTGTGTCACAGGTCGCGTCGGTCAGGTCGCGGCGATCAGCCCGTGCCGTCGGCGGGCCCGTCGCCCGCCGCGTCGCCCGCGTCACCGGCGTCGCCCCCGTCACCGCCGTCGCCCCCGTCGCCAACGCCAACGTCGCCCGCGTCGCCGCCGTCACCCGCGTCACCCGCGTCGCCCGCGTCGCCCCCATCCCCGATGTCGCCGTCAACCGCGTCACCGCCCCCATCACCGACGTCGCCGTCGCCGCCGTCATCGAGCCCCGCGCAGACCGTGCCGCAGCGCTCGTCGATCACGTCTTGCGGGCAGCTGTCCTCCGGCTTGGTGCAGCCCAGCGCGTCGCAGCTGGTGGTGACCAGAAAGCCGCAGGGGCACGAGCAGCTGCAGTTGGCCACGTCACACTGCCAGGTGAAGCCGCCGAGGTCGTTTTTGCAGGTGCAGGTCGTGCGACCGCACTTGCTGCCGATGAACAGGCAGGTGCGCAGCTCGAGCCCCTCGCAGCGCTCGCCCTGCGCGAAGGGCTCGCTGGGGCAGTCTTTGATCGAGCTGCTGTTGCAGCTCGCGACGGCCGCCGCCAACAGCGTCGCGATCGCCGCGAGGGCGCGAAACGACGAGCCTATGGCGAGCACAGCACGCATTGACGGGCGACGATACCACCGACGCCGCCCCGCGCGATCAACAGTGGCCGAGGGCCGCTCCGAGCTGCTCGATGAAGCGCACGATGGCGATCTGCGCCATGCGCTCGTAGATGCTGCTGGCGCTGGCGCCGAACATGCGCGCCAACATCGAGCCGTAGCTGTAGGTGGTGACCGTCAGCGAAGGCGGCGGCTCGACCACGCGCTCGAAGCGAAAGACGCGCTGGCCGCGATGGTACAGCTCGAAGCTCCACGCGAAGCGCAGGCCGACATAGACCTGCTTGGCGCCGTAGGCGAAGGTGCCCTTCTGCCGAAAGAGCCGCCCCGCGTCGGGCGTCACCTTGTAGATGACGACCGCGTGCAGCGCCGAGCTGTCGACGCGCCAGCGCGCCGGGGTCTGCAGCGTGCCGTTACCGAGTAGCCGCGCCAGCGCGTGGCCCACGCCGGCGGCGATGGCCCGCGCGCGACGCGCGTTCTTGGGCGTGTCGAAGACCTTGGCCGGCGGCGCCACGCGCACGTTGGCGCCGACGACCAGCGCGCCGAGCTTGACCTCGCGCTCGGTGCCCTCGGTGAACGCGTGCACCACCACGGGAAGCTCGGGCTTGCTGCCGGCGCGCGCCAGCGCGAGCTTGTCGTGCAGCGCACGCGCGACCTTTTGTGGCACGCCGCGACAGCGCGTCGAGCCGAGCCGCTTCTGCGCGAGCCCGTAGAGCTCGCGCAGCCGGCGCGCGCCGCCGATCTTGAGCAGCTTGCCGAGCGCGTCGGCGCGCTCTTCGTCAAGGCCCGCGATGTTGTGCGGGTCGATCTTGATCAGCGTGCGCAGCGCTGCTGGCGTGTCGCGGGCGGCCTCGAAGCGCGCGCGATGGATCGCGGCGATGCGATCGCGCGCGCTGCCGGCGAGGATGCGCACGCTGAAGCGCTCGAAGTAGCGGTGGCACGCCGGCGGATAGCTGTAGGTGACCTCCGGCTTGACCACGCAGTGGGCGAGGAAATGGCGCTGCTCGACCACGGTGCAGATCGTCAGCAGCGCCAGCGCGCTGGCCAGCGCGACGCCGCTCGCGACCACCGCGCGCTTGCGGCGCGCCCGCACGCGCTGCGCCGAGGCGCCTCGTGCGCCGCGCTCGAGGCTCTCGACGATACGCTGCTCGCGCGCGTCGGCCGGCTCGTCGAGCGCGCGATAGATGTGTCCCGGCGCCGGGGGCCCCTCGAGCGGCTCGTCGGCGCTGCCTGGCGCGCCGTCGTCACCGTCGGCGCCCACGCGCAGCAGCACCACCAGCTCGTCGGCCGCGCGCGTGTCGCGCAGCACCACCGTCTCGATGGTGTTGTCACGCAGCGCGAGGCTCACCGCGGTGCTGCCGTCGTCGCGGTGCGCGGTGGCGAGGGTGATCAGCGCGCCGCCGCCCAGCCGGCGCAGCAGCACCTCGTCGACGGTGGCGTAGATCAAGTGCTCGCCGTCGCAGTAAAGCCCGGGCGCGATGGCGGCGCGGCGCAGGCGCAGCCACGTGCTCGCGGCGTAAGCCACGGCGAGGCCCAGCACGAACGCCGGCACCGCGATGATCGGCGGAAACGGCGCGACCACGGCGCGCGCGAGCAGCCCCGCGAGCAGGCCGGCGCCCACCACCAAGCCGAAGCCCGCGGCGCGACGCGTGCCATCGCCCACGCGCAGCCGCGCGCGCGCCGCCAGCGCCTGCAGCCGCTCGCGCTGCTCGTCGGCGAGCGCGCGCTGCGGGGTCACGGCGCGCTTGGAGGCGTCGGCCGCCTCGACGCGCACGTCGAGGTAGAACAGCTTGGCGCCGGCGACGAGCACGACGCCCACCGCCGTGATGATCCACATCATCACATCGCCGACGCTGTAGACCGCCAGCCCCGAAAGCCCCGCGATGACGACCAACGCGCCGACGACGCGCAGAAGGTGGCTCCAGCCCGTACCCACCCGATAGGTGTACAACGACGCGCGCGAAGGCGCTACGGCTGCATCACGAAGTCGTAGACGGCGCGCGCCAGCTGCGCGAGCCGGCCGTGAAAGAAGTGCTCCGCGTCGTCGATGACGGTCAGGCGGGCGCGGGCGTCCTGGTAGTCGGCGACGAAGCGCCGCGCGTGACCGACGGGGCAGAAGTCATCGTGATCGCCGACGATCAGCTCGAGCCGCAGGCGCGGCAGCGGCGGCGGCACCACGTCGCGCCAGGTCAGCGGCACGCCGACGAGCAGCAAGCCGTCGACCTCGGCGCCATCGCGCACGGCCTGCGCCGCCATCGCGCTGCCAAACGAAAAGCCGGCCAGCACGCGCAGCCGCGGCGCACCGTCGCCGGCCGAGGGCTGCTCGAGCGCCTCGGCGAAGCGCGCGTCGACGTGCTCGAGGGCGGCGGCCACGTCGAGCGGCTCGGCCGAGCCCGCCGTGTGCATGCCGCTCGAGGCGCCGACGCCGCGGAAGTTGAATCGCAGCGTGCAAAGCTCGCAGTGCGCGAAGACGCGCTGCACGATCTCGACGACCTTGTTGTCCATCGTCCCACCCTGCGGCGGGTTGGGATGACAGATCACGGCGCGCCCCCTCGGGCGCTCGGGGACGTGCAGCAGGCCCTCGAGCACCACGCCGTCGTCGGTCTCGAAGCGGACGGTGCTCTCGGGGACTTCGCGTGGGAGATGGGGTGGTGTCTTGTGAGGCCAGCGCGAGGATTCGGTCACGGCGGGAGTGTAGCGCTCAGCGCGTGCGCGACGAGCGACGACGCGCGCGCAGCGCCAGCGCCGCCAAGAGCAGCAGCAGCAGCGAGGCGAGCGAGGCGAGCGAGGCGCGCGCGCTGGCGGGCGCGGCGCTGCAGCCATCGCCCGAGCCGCTGCTCTGCGCGGCGTCGGCGGCCGCGTCGGCGCCCGAGCTGCTCGCGTCGTCCGCGGGCGTCGGGCCCGCATCGGGCGTGCTGGCGCTGTCGACGCTGGCGTC
>JAGQIK010000572.1 GCA_020431405.1 Myxococcales bacterium | reverse complement strand
GATGCCCGAGTCGGCGCGGATCTGCTTGTCGCCGTGCTCGGGCGTGCTCGGGATGAGCTCGCTGTTGAGGTGCGCGATGAGCTTGGTGGCGATCTCGGTGTTGGCGGCCCACTCGATGCCGAGGTAGATGTCCTCGGTGTTCTCGCGATAGACGATGACGTCGAGCTTCTCAGGGCTGCGGTGCGGCGACGGCGTGCCCTTGTAGTAGCGGCAGGGACGCACGCAGGCGTAGAGGTCGAAGATCTGGCGCAGGGCGACGTTGAGCGAGCGGATGCCGCCGCCGATGGGCGTCGTCAGCGGGCCTTTGATCGCGACGCCGTACTCGCGGATCGCCTTCAGCGTGTCTTCGGGCAGGTACTGCAGCGCGCCGTACTGCTCGCACGCTTCGTCGCCCGCGTAGACTTTGAACCACTCGATGCGGCGCTCGCCCGAGTAGGCCTTCTTGACGGCCTCGTCGACCACGCGCTGAGTCGCCGGCCAGATGTCGACGCCGATACCGTCGCCGCGGATGAACGGAACGATGGGATCGTTGGGCACGACGGGCTCGCCGTCTTTGAAGGTGATCTTGGTGCCGCTGCTGGGCGGCGTGAGCTTCTGGTAGTCGGCCAAGACTGTCTCTCCCTGCGGGGGGATCGCGCCGCTCTCCCGGACCGGCGAAGGTCCGAGAAAGTGACCAAGTTTTGTTGTGTTAGCTACTTCGGCGGCGTGTATAACAAGCGGCCGTTTTCTTTGCAACGCGCACGCGAGAGCAAAAAAATTGCCCGCGAGATCGCGTGGGAGTAGCGTGGCTTTCGCCACGAGTTGCCCGTCTACCTTCTGCTCTATTCTCGCGTTGCAGCAGATCGGTGGCCCCCCGGCGGAAAGAGACCGTCGGGGGTTTTTTTTATCCCCGCGCGTGCCGCAAGATCGGCGCGTGCCTCTGACCACCACGCTGCTTCACGCGCGCGCTCATGGCTTGATCGCGGCGACCGCGCTCGTGACAGCGATGGCCGGTTGCAACCTTGTCGCGACCTATCGCGCCGGCGACGCCGGCGAGGCGGCGGAGGGCGGCGTCGGCGTTGTCGATGCGCCGGTGGTGACGCCCAGCGGCGATCAGAGCGTCGATCACGTCACCTCTGGCGACATCGGCAGCGGCTGCGAGCGCGAGACGTTCGACAACCAGCTCTTTCCGCCGTGGCCGGAGGCGCCGGACGTCAACGTGTGGATCGTCGCCGGCGGCTCGGTGCGAGCCGTCTCGACCGGCTCCGCCGCGGCGCAGTATCTGCGCTATCCGGCGGCGTCGCCGTTGCTCGGGGCGAGCTTTCGCGCCACCGCGGTGCTCACCGTCGGGCGCGTCGATCCGCTCGCGGGGGCTGGCCTGGCGGTGTTCGACAGCGGGCTGCTGCAAGATCCCACCGTGCCGCTGCTGTTCTGCGGGGTCTACGGCGAGACGACCGGTGGCGCCGCGCGCGCGCTGGCCGGTGATTGTGACCCGAGCAGCCCCCCGTGCGTCTCGCTGCGCGGCACGCCCAACGTGCCCGCGGTGGGGACCCATCAAGTAGAGCTGTCGTTCGCCACCGACGGCATTCATTGCACGGTCGACGGCAAGAGCAGCGTCTTCGTGCCGACGCCCGGGTGGTGGAGCACGCGCGCGGCGCTGGCGCTGTTCGTCGACAACGTCGCCGCCGAGTTCTTTGAAGTTCAGGTGTGTCCCAACTGACGAGCGGCGCGGCACCGGTTACGAAGCGTTGACGCCGTCGCCAAGTGTGGGTAAAACCGCCGCGCTCGTGGAGAACTCGATGAAAAGACGCAGTATGTGGGTCGCGACGGCGCTGCTAATGGCGTTGCCCTCGCCAGCGCGCGCGCAGAAGACCTACGAGGCGCTGGAGAAAAAGAGCGAGCAGGTGTTCTCGCTC
>JAGQIK010000571.1 GCA_020431405.1 Myxococcales bacterium | reverse complement strand
GGGGACTGCGTTAGTGGCGCTTGCCTGGGATGTCGTTGACGCTGAAGCGGCCGCCTCGACCGCGGCGCCAGCCGGTGGTGAGCAGGAAGGTGCGCGCCGTGGGCCAGGGGTTGGCCTCGTTGGGCTCGCGGTCGCGATAGCCGTCGAACCAGCACGCGGTGGATAGCGGGTCGAGCCAGCCGGGGTGCGCCTGGCGTTGGCCTTGGTGCCTGCGCCGATTGTTCAGCACGTAGCGCAGGGCGTTTCGTACCTGTGTTGGCGTGCGAAGGATGTGCGCGTGGTAGCGCTGCGCGAACACCTTGCCCTTACGCTCGGCGGCGCGGTTGATGGCCCGCGCGACGCGCACCGAGAGAGCGTGCACACCACGCGAAAGAGCCCGCCAATCATCCGCCTCGACGATGAGGTGCAGGTGATTGCTCTGGATGCTGAAGTGCACCAGGCGAAAGTCTTCGCGTCGGGCGCCTAGCCACAATGCGATAGCGACCTTTCGCGCCACCTCCCGCGCCCGCAGATTGGGCACATCCTCGTGCACCTTCGCCGTGACGTGCACGACCGCAGGCCGCGAAAACCGCTCGCGCGCCACCTTCTGCTCGGCTCCGGGTTTGCGCGGCCGCCCAGCTCCCGGTCGCCATCCACCCCACGTGGCTGGCGGTTTGCGCCTCAGCTCGAGCTGGCGAGGCTTGCGGCGATTTAGTGTCGAAATAGCCATCTAGATATCCGCTAGCTTATCGCGAGATGCTGCGTATGTCAACTAAAAAGCCTGCGGTTGCATTCAAACACGCCGCGAAGTCCCCCCGACGCTGCGACCCTGCAACTCGGCCCGCAGTCCAAGACGACAGTCCATCAGCGCCGCGCCCCCAACGCCCGCGTACGCACAACGCCCAGAGGCGTCTCGCCACGGCCCGCGAAAGGCACGCCTGCAGCGCCCTCCACGCCCCGCCAACCACGTCAAACGCACGCAGACCGCCAGCCTCCCATCCCGTCTCTAGCCGGCCGGCCTCCCAGGCTCGCGCACCTCCAGCGCGCGAGGCGGCCCTCCACGCCCATCCCCCCGGCGTTCAGCGCCCCGGAACACTGGACGGCCTCAGTAGGATGCCTGCCAACGCGCGAAGCTGAGGCGCGCCGTGCGCAGCGCAGCACAACGCCCCGCGGGCCACGTTGCGCGAATCGGCAGCGCAGCCGCAGCGGCGCCGAGCTGCGCGCGTCGCTTGGCCGCGGCTGCCCGCAGCGCCGCTGGCCAGCGAGCGGGCACGGCGCGGGCGAGGGCGGCGCGCGTGTAGTGCGGCCAGCGTGGCGTGTGTCGCGCGTGCTTGATCGCGAGCAGCGCGAGGTTGGCTAACGCGCGACGCTGTGACTTGCCATAGACGGCGTCTTCGATGATGACGCACTCGGCATCGTCGAGCCGTCCGGCCTCGAACAGCGCGCGCGCGTAGTTGGTTAGTCGGCCCTCGCGGCGCTGGCGCGCGAAGGCTTGGCCGTAGGCAGACGCCGCGCGTTTGGCATCGCCAGCGAAGCGCAGGCCCTGCGCGAGCAGCAGCCACGGCCGCGCGTCGGTGGGGTGCGCGGCCGCGAGCGGGCCCCACAGCGCCAGCGGCGATCGCCAGCGCGCGACCTGCGCCCGCGAACGCAGCGCGCACGGCACGCACAGCAGCAGCAGCACAGCGATCAGCAGCGCGCGTGCACCGGCGCTGCGCTTGGCGAAGCGCGCCAAGGTCGGCGCCAGCGCCAGCAGCAGCGCCGCCAGCGGCAGATACAGATAGCTGTCGGCGACGTAGCGCGGAAAGGCCAACAGGTGGCTCACGGGCAGATAGGCCGCCAGCCCCAGCGCGCCGAGCATCAGCGCGTGCGGCTGTTCGCGGCGCTTGCCGCGCACCGCCCAGACGACGACAACTGCAATGCCGGCCAGCACCACGAGCCCGATGAAGGCGTGCGCGTCGGAAAAGCCCGCCGCCCGATCGATGAAGTACTGCGGATGCAGCGCCGCTGGCCACACGAGGTGTGCTGCCTGGTAGCCCAGCGCCAACAGCGCGCTGAGCGGCCCGCCGGGCACGCGCGCCGGATCGGCGATCACCACGTCGTGGCTGATCTTGCTCAGCACGCCGACACCGAGGGTCACCACCGCAGCGACGACGAGCGGCCGCAGCCAGCGCGCCGGGCGCTCGCGCGCGGCCCACCAGCCAGCGAGCAGACCCAGCGGCAGCAGCGCCGCCGTCGGCTTGCTCAGCACCGCCAGCACGCACAGCGCCATCGCGCCCCACGGCCGCTCGCGCTCGCGCAACAGCAGCGCGCACGCACCCAGCGCGCAGACGCTGGCGAGCAGATCCTTGAGGCCCGTGGCCCAAGCGACGGGCTCGACCACCAGCGGGTGCAGCGCGAACAGCGCCGCCAGCGCCGTGGCCACGAGCATGTCGGCGCTCAGTCGCCGCGCCAGCCACCACACCAGCAACGCGGCGCTCAGATGCAACAGCAGCGCGGCCGCGTGAAAGGCCATCGCTTCGCCGCCGCCGGCGCCGTAGAGCAGCGCTTGCATCGCGACGGTCACCGGCACCACGTAGCCCACCGTCGGCGTGAGCAGCATGTCGAGCAGCGGCTGTTCGCCCGGCGCGGTCACCAGGCGGTTGGCGAGGATGTATGTCGCGTCGTCGTAGGCGTGAAAGGGGCCCGCCAACGCCGGCGCCAGCGTCAGCACCACCGCGGCGACGAGGCAACCCAGCGACAGCGCGACAAACGCGCGGTTCACCTCGGGGCGATGACTAGCGCCGCGCGCCGCAGAAGCCGCAGATGATGTGGCCACGGGTGCAGTGTGCTACTTCGACGGATCGCGGGCGTAGGGAATCGCCGCGCTGACGAGGGTGCCAGTTCCCGGGCGCGAGTTGATCGTCAGCTCGCCGCCGAGCAGCGCCGCGCGCTCGCGCATGCCGACCAGCCCCATGGAGGTCGAGGCGTTCAGCTTGTCGCTGCTGATGCCGCGTCCGTCGTCGCGCACGCGCAGCAGCACCGCGGAGCCGGAGTCCTCCACCGTGACGCGCAGCGTGGTGGCCTCGGCGTGGCGCACGGCGTTGTTGATGCTCTCCTGCGCGATGCGGTAGAGCGCGGTGGCTACTTGCTGCGGCAGCGCTTCGGGATCGTCGACGATCTCGACGTCGAGCTCGATCTCGGCGTTGCTGGTGATCTGCGTGGCGTAGGCCTTGATCGCGCTGGCCACGCCGAGGTCGTCGAGCAGCGGTGGACGCAGGTCATAGACGATGTTGCGAATCGAGACGATCGTCTGTGCCAGCCGCGTCGTCAGTTGGTGCGAGACATCGTGCGCCGGGTGATCGGCATCGAGCCGCTCGGAGATCCACTCGGCGTCCATGCGCATCGCCACCAGCTGCTGCGCGATGGCGTCGTGCAGCTCGCGCGCCACGCGGATGCGCTCCTGCTCCTGGGCGTCGACGACCTTGCTGGCGTAGGCCTCCTTGAGCTCGGCGATGTCTCGCACCTGCTCGAAGAGTCGAACGCTCTGCAGTGCGGCGGCCACGTGTGCCGCAGTGAGGCGTACGAATGGCATGTCCGCTTCGGTGGGCAACCGCTCGTGCGACGAGATCAGCGACGGCGCGTCATGCCGCAGCACGATCGCGCCGAGCGCCCACTTGCCGCGTCCCACCAGCGGCATCACCAGCGACGCACCAAACGTCGTGCTCGGCGCCGGGGCCGGCGCCGCGTAGAGCTCGCGCGTGACCTCGACCACGCGCCGCACGAAGGGCGTGGCGTCACCGAGCTCGTCGTCACCGAGCAGCACCGGCTCCTTGGGCGGCGCCTCGGCGCTGATCTCGTGCTGCTCGCCGATCTCACCGAGCCGCTCGCGGCTGTCGGCCTCCCGACCCGCCAGCGCGCGCACGCAAAACGGACACAGGTAGTCGTTTTCGCGCAGTGTGAAAGCGGCTGCCTGTTCGAAGGGGAACAGCGAAAACAGCATCGGCATGGCCAGGTTCATCAGATCGATGCTGCTTTGCGTTCCAGTGGCGGCCAGCGCGAAGCGGTTGAGCAGCTCGATGCGGCGCAGCTGCCGCTCGTAGCGCATGCGGGCACCGGCCAGGCGGTGCTCGGTGCGCAGCAGCTCCTTGATCTGCGTGTCGAGAAGCTCGCGGTCGCGCTCGAGTTGCGCGATGCGATCTTGTTTCTCGCTCATCGCTCGGGCCGTGGCGCCGTCGTCCGCGGCGACTCGCCGGCCGCCGACGGGTCGTCCGCGGCGACTTCATACACCGCGCAGATCACGACCGTGTAGTTGTGAAAACGAACACGTTGCTCGCCGGGCGCCGCGATCTCGCCGTAGGTGTAGCAGCCGAGCCATGGCGTCTTCTCGCCGAGCACGGCTTGGATCGGCCGCAGTCCCATCTCGGTGCAGCGCTCGCCGAAGAGCTGGCGACCACGTCCGGCGCAGTCGAGCTGCAGCACGAAGCTCGGCTTGCGCGTCTTGTGCTTGGCCTCGATGGTGCGGGCTGAAGCGACGGCGTTGTCCACCACGCGCTCGGGCAGCCGGCGGGTCATCGCGACGCGCGCGCCCGACGCGATCTCGGCGCCGAAGACAAGCGCGTCGCGCCCGTGATCGATGCGAAGCGGGACGCGCACGATGTGTGTGCCGTAGTCGCTCGGCTCGTCGAGGCGCTCGGCGATGGCCAGCCGCGACATGTAATCGCCAGTCAGCTGCTCGGGCACCACCGCCAGGTACTCCGAGAAGACCGGCCACGCCGGCTGTCCGTCGACCTCTTCGACGGCTGAGCCCTCCGATCGTGTGACCGTTCGTTCGAGGCCCACCACCTCGCAGCCGTGGCTGACGCCCACCTCGAACTGCACGTCGCCGCTAATAAGCAGCGCCGAGACGCCGTCCGAGAAGACCTCGCCGTCGTGATACTGATATGTGCGCTGCATCGCCATCATGTCGCCCGCCGTGCCACCGGCGACCGTGACGCCCTCGGGAAGCTCGGCCTGCAGCGCCTTCAGCAGCTGGCTGCAGTTCGTCGTCAGCCCGTCGGGAAACACGAACAGCGCGTGATTCTCCCGTGCGCTCGCGGGCGCGCCATCGGCCAGCGCGCGCTGTACCTGAGCCGCGAGCGCGCGGCCGGCGCGGCGCGAGTCGGCGCCCACGTCGCGCACGCTGAGCGTCGAAAACCGCATCGCCTCGCTGCGCAGCGCCATCACGGCGAGCGCGTGGCTGCCCTCGTCGGATCCGCCTGCTGTGGTGAGCACGCCTTCGGCCGAGCAGCCGCACAGCGGCACGCCAGCGAACGCCGCCCGCAGCGTGCCGATAAGCTCCGGCTGGGTGTAGCCGGCCGTGGCGAACGCGATCAGCACGTCGGGCCTCTGGCCGGCAAGGCCTTGGCGCAGCGTCTCCGCCGCCTCCGCCGCCGCGGCGCGGCTGTTGCGGTTGTTGACGTGGGCGACCGCGGCGAGGGTCATGGCGCTATTCTAGTACGTGCGCGTCCGGATAGATCGATATCAACGATACTCTTGCCGCTCGGACCATGATCGCTCTCGCCATCTACGTCGTCATCTGCCTCGCAGCGCTGATCTGGCCCGGCTACCCGCTGGTGGCCGGCGCGCTCGGCCCGCGCGTGCTGGGGCTGCCGACGGCGCTGGTCTGGAACGTCGGCTGGGTCTCCGCCACCTTCGTGGTGATGCTCGTCGTGGAGCGGCGCCAGCGCGCGCGCGAGCGCCAGCGCGAGCATGACCGCGCGGGCGAGCAAAGCCGGCCGTGAGCTCGCCGGTAGCTCCTAGCGCCGCAGCGCCATCGGCCGCGGTCGTCGTCGGCGTGAGCGCCGCCTACCTGCTGGCTTGCCTCGTGCTCGGCATTCTGCCCGGTCGCAAGCAGAGCGATAGCGCCGCCGGCTACGTCGCGGGCGACCGCACGCTCGGCCTGCTCGTGATGTACTTCATCACCGGCGCGACGATCTTCAGCGCGTTCGCCTTCCTCGGCGGCCCGGGCTGGGCCTACAAGCGGGGCGTCGCCGCCTTCTACATCCTCGGCTACGGCGCGCTCGGCTTCTTGCCGTTCTACTTCCTCGGCCCGCGCGCGGCGCGCCTCGGGCGCCGCTATGGCTTCATCACACAGGCCGAGATGATCGCCGCGCGCTATCAGCGCCCAGCCATCGCGGGCGTGATGGCGCTGATCAGCGCCGCCGCCTTCGTGCCGTATCTGGCGCTGCAGATGAAGGGCGCCGGCTACGTGCTGTCGAGCGTCACGCGCGACGCGGTGCCGGTGTGGGCCGGCGCTGCCGTGGTCTACGCCGTGGTGCTGCTCTACGTCGTGCGCAGCGGCGTGATGGGCGTCGGCTGGACCAACACGTTTCAGGGCATCCTGATGATGGGCCTCGCCTGGGGGCTCGGCCTCTATCTGCCGCAGCGTCTCTACGGCGGCGTGCGCGCCATGTTCACGCGCATCGCCGCCGAGCGCGCCCACTTGCTCGTGCCGCCCGGGCTGACCAAACAGGGCACGCCGTGGAGCTGGGGCGGCTACAGCTCGGCGGTGCTGGTCTCGACGATCGGCTTTTCGGCGTGGCCGCACCTCTTCATGAAGGCCTTCTCGGCGCGCGACGAGCGCACCATCCGCCGCACGGTGGTGCTCTACCCGACGTTTCAGATCTTTCTCGTGCCGCTGTTTCTGATCGGCTTCGCCGGCGTGCTGTTCGGTGCCGCGCCGCCGCGCGCCGACCAGATCCTGACCTTCATGTTGATGCACATGGAGCTGCCGTCGCTGGTGGTGGGGCTGTTTTGTGCCGGCGCGCTGGCGGCCTCGATGTCGTCGGGCGACGCCATCGGGCACGCGGCGGCCTCGATCCTCGTGCGTGATGGGCTGATCACCGCGCTCGGCCGCAAGCTCGATCCCGTCGCCGAGCGACGCGCCATCCGCTGGGTGGTGCTCGGCGTGATGCTCGCCGCCTACGCCGTGGCCATCGCCTACCGCGGCTCGCTGGTCAAGCTGCTGCTCACCACCTACGGCGCCGTGGTGCAGTTCGCGCCGCCGTTGGTCGCCACGCTCTACGTGCGCCGCGTCACGGGCGGCGCGGTGCTGGCCGCGCTCGTCGCGGGTGCGCTGCTCACCGGCGCGCTGGTGCTGTGGCCGTCGCTCGCCCCGTGGGCCGTGCATCCCGGGCTCTATGGGCTCGGCGCCAACGTGCTGGTGCTGCTGCTCGCCCGCGGGCGCGCGAGCTCGCACGCCGAGGAGTATCTCGCAGTGGCCGGCGGCGACTGAGTCCCGCGGCGCGCTGTGCCGCGGCGCGGCGTGGCGCGCGAGACGGCGTCTGCTACCACTATTAGGTGGAGATATTCAGTCCCTTTCTCCTGATCGCCTTCGGCCTGCTCCAGACCTGCTACCTGCTGCGCAACAGCTACCGCGAGCGACGACGCTGGCGCGAGCTGCAGCGCGTCGCCTGCGCCGTGGCACGGCGCTTCGACCTCGCTGTCGAGCCGGCGAGGGAGCACTTCCGCCTACACGGCACCCTCGATGGTCGCAGCGTCGAGGCGTCGATCTACGACACGCACTGCCGCGCGCGCGCCAGCTTCGTCGAGCAGCTGCTGCCCGAGCGCGCCATCGTGAGCATCGAGCAGGCTGACCATCGCGCTCTGCTGCCGCTGCAGGTGGCGCGCGGCGAGCTGCCGGCGTGGCTGCTGCTGCCGCTTCATGCACACGCGCGTCAGGGCCTGACGCTCTACGCCGATCGCCTCAGCCTCCTCGCTCACGAGCGCAGCACGGCGCGCACGGTGGTCGAGGCGCTCGTCGAAGCGGCCAGCGTCGCCGCCGCGCTCGAGCGCGCACGCCCCGAAGCGCGCCTACGCTAGCGATCTCGCGCCCTCGCCACAAAAGCCCCGCGTCCAAAAAAGTCGCGCAACCTTCGTCGCGGCTTCGTGTTCGACCCTAGTGAACCCCCGAGACGAACCTCCACACTGGGAGCCGATCATGAAGAAGACGCTTTCTATCGCCGCCGCCGTGCTCGTCGCGATGCCCGCCATCGCCGCCGCCACGCCCAAGAGCAAGCTCGAGGCCTTCGCCAAGGCGCACCCCAAGACCTTCAAGCGCGTCGTGCGCGCGTTCACCAATCACCCGCGCGCCGCCAAGCACCTGCTGCAGGCGGCGCAGGACAACCCGAAGATGGCCAAGGCGCTGCTCACCGCCGCGCTGAACAATCCAGAGGCTGCCAAGCGCGTGCTGCAGGCCGCCAAGAACAACCCCGAAGCAGCCAAGCGCGTGCTTCGCGCCGCGAAGAATCACCCCAAAGCGGCCAAGCGCGTCGCACGCGCCGCGAAGAACCACCCCAAAGCGGCCAAGCGCGTGGCGCGCGCCGCGAAGAACCATCCCAAGGCCACCAAGCACGTCGCGCAGGCCGCGCTGAACCACCCCAAGGCCACCAAGCGCATCGCGCAGGCCGCGCTGAATCATCCGCGCATCACCAAGCGCCTGCTGCAGGCCGCCATCAACCACCCGCGCGCCGCCCGCGCCCTCGTGCGCGCCATCGCCTCGCACCCCGAGCTCGCTCGCCGCGTGGTCAAGCTCGCCGTCACGCACCCGCAGGCCGCCCGCGCCCTGATCCGCGGCATGATCAAACACCCGCGCATCGCCCGCCGCCTGGTGCGCCTCGCCAAGCACAACCCGCGCGCCGCGCGCCGCGCCGTGCGCCGCCTGCGCAGCCGCCGCTAGCGTCGAGCTCGCGCTAGCGCACACCTCGCCCTGCTCGCAGGGCAGCGCGAGGTGGTCGCCCCCAAGAAGGCCCAGCCTTTGTACTCTCGCCACGGTGGTCAACGCGTTGAAACAAACCGGCTCCAAAGAGCTGACCAATTTCCTGGACCGAGCCAGGCGAAGCGATCGGAATCGCAGGCTAGGCGCGAGGCCGAGGCATAGTGGTGCTACGTCGAGGCCGAGCAACAACGCCTGCGATTTCGAGGGCGAGCCTGGCGAAGGGAAGGAAGTTGGTCAGCTCTTTAGGCGCTCGCCCCTCGCCGCCGCGGCCCTCGCCGCCGCGCTGGCGTTCGTGCTCGGTGCGCGGCCGGCCCACGCCGTCGACCTCGAGCTCGACCTCGGTCTGCTCAACCGCGTCGCCGGCCGCGTAAACGGCATCGAGCGCCTGCTGCGCTACGACCCCACGCGCGGCTTCCTCTATGACCGCTACCTCACCCCCGCCAACACCAGCGTGCAGTATTCGTTTCTCGCGCGCGTGGCGGCGCAGCTGTCGCTGGCGCGCTGGCTCAGCATCGGCTTCGCCGCCGACAGCGGCGAGGTGCGCGTCGCCGATCGCGTGCCAGGCACCGACGGCTCGCTGATCACGCCGGTGCCTTCGAGCGCCGACGAGACGCGCGTCACGGCCAACGGCCGGCGCTTTGTCGACGAGGCCAAGAGCACCTTCTTCATCCGCCAGGCGTACATCGAGCTCGCCGCGCCGAGCACGCGCTGGATGACGCTGCGCGCCGGGCGCCTCGCCGCGTCGTTTGGCCGCGGCGTGATCTACGACGACTTCGGGCTCGGCGGCGAGCTGTCGCTTCACTTCGACAAGCTCTCGTCGAAGGTCCCGCTGCGTCTCGACCTGCAGGGCCTGATCCCGACGCGCTCGTGGAGCACGGGCATGCAGTCGGTGCTGCTCTCGTCGCGCCTGTCGTGGGTGCTCTCATCGATGCTCGGCATCGTCGAGGCGATCGGCATCAGCGCCGCGTACTTTCACGACGGCAACAACAACTTCGGCGCGCTGATGCAGCCGATGCTCACCGAGGTCGCCGTGGACGTCAGCGCGCCGCAGCAGTACGCCGACATCGTCGCAGCGCTGACGAGCAGCGGCGTAGCCAGCAAGGCCGACGTCGTGTGGTTCGGCCTCGACGCCAAGAAGCTGATCGGCGACTTCTCGCTCTACGGCGCCGTCTACCTGGAGCTCGGCTCGGTGACGCTCGACAACCCGCTCGCCGGTTTGCGCAGCCAGCTGCCGCCCACCGTCGCGCGCCGCATCCCGGGGCGCAACCCGATCGAGGTCGACACCTTCGGCGTCGCCGTCGACCTGCGCGCCAGCTACCTGCTCACCGAGCGGCTCGCCATCGGCGCCTTCCTGCTGTTTCTCAGCGGCGAAGGCAACCCCTTCCTCGACGACCAGATCGGCTCGCGCTACTCGAGTTTTCTCGGCGTCGTGCCCTACATGACGCACACCAACCTGTTCTTCTCGGGCGGGCTCAACGAGACCTTCAGCGGCCGCCAGGCGGCGGCGAGCGGTGTCAACGGGCGCGGCGTGATCGCTTTCGGACCGACGGCGCGCTGGGAGATCACCGAGAAGGCCGCCCTGCGCGGCAGTGTGGTGCCGTTGCTGTCGGCGGTGCCGTCGGCCAGCGGCGGCCGCTTCTACGGCGTCGAGATCGACGCGGTGGGCAGCTTTCAGCCCTGGAGCTGGCTGCGCCTCTCGGTGGAGTACGACGTGCTGATCCCGGGCAGCTTCTTCGCCGGCTCGGGCGCCGTGCACAAGGCCATCGTCGGCGTCGACCTGCTCTATGGTATCTAGGCCCATGGAGCGACCTCGGCGAGATGAGGCGTAGCGCCACCGCGTGCCTTCTGTGCTTGCTGTTGCTGCTGGGCGTGGCCCGCGCCGCGCCGCCGCCACCCGCGCCGCGCTCCCCCACGCCCGCGCCCGCGTCTCGGCCCGCTCCCGCTAGCCGCCCAGCTACGCGGCCCGTCGCAAAGCCAAAGCTATCGAAGATCGATCGCGAGGTGATCGCCAACCTCGAGCTGCTGCAGTACCTGATACTGCTTGAATATCTTGAATTCTTTACGAAAAAACCTTGAGCGGGAGCGCGCAACTTTGGCGCCGCGGCCGTGTTTGTACCGCCGAGGGAACAAGGCGTGTCATACGCGCGAGCACAATTCGGCGACGACTGCTCGGCGGCCGAGCACGGAGCGCTGGGCCTGATGGGCGAGCCGCAGCTCGACGGCGACGCGCGCCTGATGTTGGCCTTCCAGCAAGGCGACCAGAGCAGCTTCGAAGCGCTCTTTCAGAAGCACAAGCGCGCCATCGTAATCTTCGCCTCGCGCTTTACCGGACGCGTCGACGAGGCCGAAGAGCTGGCGCAAGAGATCTTCGTCAAGTGCTACCTCGCCGCGTCGACCTACGAGCCGCGCGCCAAGTTCACCACCTGGCTCTTTCGCATCGCGCGCAACCACTGCCTCAACGAAGTGCGCCGCCCCGCGCGCCGCGTCGCCGGCGAGCCCTACGACGACGAGCGCGCCCGCACGGCGCCGGGTCAAAGCCCCGAGGCGCAGGCGCAAGGGCGCGCGCTTTCGGCGGCCGTCGCGCGCGAGCTGGCGGCGCTGCCCGAAAACCAGCGCAGCGCGCTGCTGCTCAGTCGCGAGCAGGGCATGTCCTACGAAGAGATCGCCGAGACCATGGACGTCTCGATCGGCGCGGTGAAGTCGCTTATCAACCGCGCCCGCAAGCGGCTGGCCTCGCGGCTGGCCAAGTACATGGAGCATCGTCATGCGATGTCGTGAAGTCGAAAAGCAACTGTCCGCTCACCTCGACGGGGAGCTCGACGCCGCCGCCAGCGAGCGCATTACGGCGCACCTCGAGCACTGCGAGGGCTGCAAGGCGCGCGCGCTGGCGTACAGCACGCTCGACGGCGCGCTCGACGCGCTGCCGCGCCACGAGCCGAGCGAGGCCTTCGACGATGGGTTTCGCGCCAAGCTGCAGGCCGCCAGGCAGGCGCAGGCGCAGGCCTCGCTCGACGCGCCGCGCAGCCGACGTCGCGGGTTCTTCTCGTGGCCGCTGCTGGCCGGCCTCGGCGGCGCCGCCGCGGCCGTCGCGCTCGCGGTGCTGCTGATCGGTCGGTCGCCGCGCGACACGACGCTGCCGCCGCGGCGCACGCTCGCCGCGGTGCAGCCGAGCGACCTCGCGCTCGCACAGCACCTCGAGCTGCTACAGAACTACCGCGTCGTCAAGAACCTCGACGAGCTCGAAAACTACGATGTCATCGACAAGCTCGATCGACTGCTGGGAGACGACAAATGACTGTCACCCGTCGCAAGTCGCTGCTCGTCGTCACGCTGCTGCTCGTGCTGGCGGCCCCCACGCTCGCGCGCGCCGACGAGCCGCGCGGTCTCGATCCCGAGCTGCTCAAGAAGTGGCAGGCGATGGACGACAAGCAGAAGGCCGAGCTGCGCCGCCGGCTCGCCCAGCTCAAGCAGATGTCCGCCGCGCGCCGCGCCGAGCTGCGCAGGCGCCTGGTGTGGCTCAAGACGCTCGGCACCACGCGCCGCGCGCGCATCGTGCGGCGCTATCACGCCTTCATGCGCCTCTCGAAAGGCGAGCGCCACCACGTGCTCGCGCTCTACAAGCGCTTCTCGAAGCTCGGCCCCGCGCGCAAGGCACGCCTGCGCCGCCGCCTGCATCGTCTGATGCGCATGCCGGCGCACAAGCGCGCTCGCTTCTGGCGCAACGCGCGCCGCTGGCGCCAGATGAGCCCTAACCAGAAGGCGCGGCTGCGCCGGCTGCTACAGAAGCTGCGTCGCTAGATTCTTTGTCCGCGCGCGTGTCGGCGCTCGTAGGGGGGTGAGACGGACCCACTACCACCCTCGCAGGAGGACGACGCGCCGTGAGAACCACACGCCAATTCACCGTAGCTGCCACCTTCGCCGCCTTGCTCGCGGCCTGCACGACCTCGCGCGGACCTGTCGGCGAGGTCGATCCCACCATCATCGGACCCGCCGGCGGCTCGGTGCAGAGCCAAAGCGGCGCGCTCAAGCTCGACATCCCCGCCGGCGCGCTGACCAAGGAGGCCTCGATCACCGTTCAGGCGCTCTCCGACGTGACGCTGCCGGCCGGCAGCATCCCTGGCACCGCCTTCGAGCTCGGCCCCGACGGGCTGACCTTCGAAAAGCCGGTCGAGATCAGCATCGCCTACGCGCCGGGCGCGCTCGGCAGCGGCGACCAGAGCTGGCTGCGCGTGGTGCAGATCCTGCCCGATGGCAAGATCGCGCCCACCGAGCACGTCGCCCACGTCGAGGCCGATGGCCGCGTCGTGGCGCGCATCGCGCACTTCTCGCGCTACGCCCTGGCCAACCTGAAGACCGCCAAAGCGACGATCTCGACCACCCTCACACGGATTACCGACGTCGACGTCCTGTTCGTGATCGACAACTCCGGCTCCATGGGCGAGGAGCAAGCGAGCCTCACGCAGAGCTTCCCGCTGCTGACGCAGCGCCTCGAGAAGGCGGGCCTGAGCTTCCGCGTGGGCGTCACGTCGCCCGACCTCGGCGCCGGCAAGTTCGGCCTGCCCAGCTGCGAGCGCGCTGGCGGAGACGCCGGCAAGCTGCAGAACGCGCCGCGCATCGCCGGATGCGTCGGGCCCACCGACCCGTGGATCGAGAAGACCAAGGACGGCAAGAGCAACGTGCCGGGCGGCGACATCGGCGCAGCCTTCAGCTGCATCGCGCGCCTCGGCACGTCCGGCTGCGGCTTCGAGCAACCCCTCGAGGCAGCGCACCTCGCCCTCGGCGGCGCCAACCCCGGCTTCTTGCGCAAGGACGCCGCGCTCGCCGTTATCTACGTCACCGACGAGGATGACTGCAGCGCCAAGGACGTGTCGCTCTTCGATCCCAGCAACAACACCCTCGGCCCGCTGACGTCGTTCCGCTGCTTCGAGCACGGCGTGACCTGCGACATCAAAGACCCGCGCCTGCCGGGCGCGCGCACCCAATGCAAGCCGTCCGCCGGCCCCTACATGCACGACATCAGCCGCTACATCAGCCAGCTCAAGGCGCTCAAGCCGAGCGGCGCCGTCGTGGTGGCCGGCATCGCCGGCGCGCGCGGTCCCGTGGTGGTCGGCCTCGACGGGGCCAACCCCACACTGAAGGCCAGCTGTCAGTCGGCGGGCGGCATCGCCGCCCCACCGGTGCGCCTCGCCGCGTTTGTCGACGCCTTCGGCTCGGCCGGCAAGCTGACCAACATCTGCAACGGCGACTACCAGAGCGCCCTCGACACCCTCGGCGCGCTCGTCACCAAACAGACCAGCGCCTCGTGGTGTCTGCCCTACGACCCCGTCGACACGGCCCCGCTGACCAAGGGCCTGCAGGCCGACTGCACCGTCGTCGCCAGCCAGGCCGGCCCGCTGCCCGCCTGCACCCAGGGCCAGACGTCGGCGTGCTACCGCCTCGAGCACGGACCCGCCTGCGGCAAGTCGAGCACGCGAATCCACATCGAAAACGCCGAGCCCGCGGCGATCGGCAAAGAGGTCTTCGCCATCTGCCTCGCGCCCTAGCGGCCCTCGCGCCCGCCCCGCCGGTCGATCGAGATCGAACGGCGGGGCTTTGTCAGACGCCCACCCCTATGATAATCAACTCGACGGCCCTCCCGCGGCCGTCGACGCGATGACCCACCACCCCGAGCACAAACCTCTCGCGCACCTGCGCGCCGATATCCCCTCGGGACTCGTCGTCTTTCTGGTCGCGCTGCCGCTCTGCCTCGGCATCGCGCTCGCCTCCGGCGCACCGCCTATCGGCGGCCTCATCGCCGGCATCGTCGGCGGCCTGGTGGTGCCTTGGATCTCGGGCTCGCCGCTCTCGGTGAGCGGCCCGGCCGCCGGTCTGACCGCCATCGTGGCGGCGGGCATCACCAGCGTCGGCGGCTACGAGGTGTTCCTCGTCGCGGTGGTCGTCTCCGGCATCCTGCAGATGCTCTTCGGCTTCCTGCGCCTGGGCATGATCTCCGTGCTGTTTCCGTCCGGCGTGATCAAAGGCATGCTCGCCGCCATCGGATTGATCCTGATCCTCAAGCAGCTGCCGCACGCGGTGGGTTACGACCACGAGGCGTTCCTCTCCTTCACCTTCCAAGGCACCAAGGACGAAAACACCTTCCAGCTGCTGATCCACGCCGTGCGCGCGTTCCGTCCGGCGGCGGCGGGCATCTGCGTGCTGTCGGTGCTGCTGCTGATCCTCTGGCAGCGCAGCCCGCGCCTCTCCAGCTCGCGCTGGCTGCCGAGCGCGCTGGCGGTGGTGGTCAGCGGCACGCTGATCAACGAGGCGCTGCTTTTGTGGGCCAAGCCGCATGCGCTCGAGGCCTCGCACTTGGTCAACATCCCGCTGGACGTGCTCGGCGGGCTCAAGTTCCCAGACTTCGCCAAGGCGCTCTCCAACCCCAAGATCTACACGCTGGCGCTGACCATCGCCATCGTCGCCAGCCTCGAGACGTTGCTCTGCATCGAGGCGGTCGACAAGCTCGATCCGTGGCGCCGTCAGTCGCCCAAGAGCCGCGAGCTGATCGCGCAAGGCTTGGGTCAGATCGCGGCCGGCTTGCTCGGCGGCCTGCCGATCACCTCCGTCATCGTGCGCAGCAGCGCCAACGTCAACGCGGGCGGCCGCACCAAGGCCGCCGCCATCGTGCACGGCGTGTTCCTGCTCGCCGCGGTGCTGTTGCTCGGCGGCCTGATGCGGCGTATCCCGCTCTCGGCGCTCGCCGGCGTGCTGCTCACGGTCGGCTTCAAGCTCGCGCACCCGCGCACCTTCGCGGCGATGTATCGCGCCGGCTGGGATCAGTTCGTTCCGTTCACCTCGACCGTGATCGCGATCCTCTTCACCGACCTGCTCAAGGGCATCGGCGTGGGCATCGTGATCGGTATCGTCTTCGTGCTGCGCGCCAACATGCGCGGCGCCTTCGACAGCGAAAAAGACGGCAACGTCACCACCATCACGCTCAGCGACAACGTCTCGTTCCTCAGCAAGTGGGCGCTGGCCAAGGCGCTCGATGCGATCCCCGACGGCGATCGCGTCGTCGTCGACGGCGCGCGCTCGAAGTGGATCGACCGTGACATCAAAGAGCTGCTCGCCAGCTACCAGGCGGCGCAGCCGATCACGGGAATCGAGATCGAAATCAAGAACGTACGCATGAGCGATCTCGACGACGGCGACACCGGCGGTCACTGAGTCACCGCCCCGTCACGTAACTTCACCTGGAGTCCACGCCGCGACCCACTCGCCTCACCGTCATATCCGTCAACTGTCGGCTTGCTGTCACCGCAGCTTCACCGTCGGTCCCTACCTTCCACGCAAGTCAACGTGAGGCGAGAGAACGCCTCGGTAGGAGACGACGGAATGCGAAGCGTAAAGAACCTTGGCTTGCTCAGCGCTCTGATCGTGGCGTTCTCGCTGGCGGTCACGGCCTGCGGTGACTCCTCCAACCAGACTCCCGACAGCAACAACAACAAGGACAGCGGCCCCGTCGGCGACGGCGCGGTCGGCGAATGTCCTGCCCCCGCGACCAAGACCCCCACCGGCTACTGTCTGCTCGACGCGGTCACCTTCACCGAAGACTTCACGATCACGGCCGACAAGCAGTGGGCCATCTCGGGTCCGATCCGCGTCGGTAAGTCCGACGCCTCGATCAGCGTGACGCTGACCATCGAGGCCGGCACCACCATCGTCGGCATCAAGAAGACCGGCGGCGCCAAGACCTTCCTCGTCGTCGAGCGCGGCTCCAAGATCATGGCCGACGGCACCAAAGACAAGCCGATCGTCTTCACCTCGGGCCAAGCGGTGGGCAACCGCAAGAAGGGCGACTGGGGCGGTGTCGTCATCAACGGCCGCGCGCCCAACAACAAGTGCCCGCAGAGCGGCGCCTGCGATATCACCGCCGAGGCGCAGCAGGGCATCTACGGCGGCGACAAGGCCGACGACAACAGCGGCGTGCTGCGCTACGTGCGCGTCGAGTACGCCGGCGAGCAGATCGACACCGAGAACGAGTTCAACGGCCTGACCTTCAACTCCGTCGGCAGCGCCACCCTCGTCGAGTACATCCAAGGCCACCGCAACGCCGACGACTGCATCGAGTTCTTCGGTGGCACGGTCAACGTCAAGTACGTGCTCTGCACGGGCAACGGCGACGACAACCTCGACTGGACCGACGGCTGGACCGGCAAGGCGCAGTTCGTCGTGATCCACCAGTTCGCCAGCACCGCCGAGGCCGACGCCAACGGCATCGAGGGCGACAACCAGAGCAAGGACAACAGCGCCGAGCCGCGCTCCAACCCGACGCTCTCCAACATGACGCTCATCGGCGTGCCCGACTCGACCAAGTCGCTCTACGGCATGCGCCTGCGTCGCGGCACCGGGGCGAAGATCTACAACACGATCATCGAGAATTTCGGCACCGCCGGTGTGCAGCTCGACTCGGCCGAGACCTACAACAACGCCTGGGACGGCAGCCAGCTCAACGGCAACCTGATGATCACGCGCTCGCTGCTGATGAGCAGCACGCCGTTCAAGGACTGCGGCAGCAGCTGCACCAGCGCCACGCCGTTCAAGGTCGAAGATTGGTTCAACTTCGCCAGCGGCGACGACGCCAACAAGCAGCCCAGCGCCTCGCAATTCACCAGCACCAGCGAGACGGCGCCCGACTACGTGCCCAAGGCTGGCTCGGACGCGCTCAGCGGCGGCCAGGCGCCGAGCGACAGCTTCTTCACGCAGGTCACCTTCCGCGGCGGCGTGGATCCGGCCAACGACTGGACCAAGGGCTGGACCACCTTCTCGGAGAACTAGGCCATGCGTCGTGGTTTGACCGCGTCGCTGACCCTGCTCGTGTGCGCGGCGCTGCCGCTGGCGGCGGCGCGCGCCGAGCGGGGCGTGAGCTCGCTGGCGACCTCGCTGGCGCGCATGCGCAGCGAGGTCGAGGCGCTCTCGGCCAAGGTCGAGAGCAAGAAGAACGAGCAGCGCGCGCGACTGCGCTCGCTTTCGGCGCAGAAGGCCGAGCTCGAGATCCAGATCAAGCGCGAGCAGCTGCGGCTGCGGCAGCTCGCCAAGCGGCGCGCCGCGCACGAGGCGCGCGTCAAGGCGCGCAACGAACGGCGCCAGCAGCTCACGCCGCTGGTGCCGCGCCTCGGCGCCACGCTCTCGAGCGCCATCGCCAGCACGCTGCCCTTCAAGCGCGACGAGCGCGTGCAAGCGGTGACGGCGATCGTCGAGCGCGCCCACAAAAAGCTCGTCGCCGCCGATGTCGCTATCGCGCAGCTTTGGGAGCGCCTCGAAGACGAGCTGCGCCTCGGTCGCGAGAGTGGGCTCTACAGCCAGGAGATCACGCTCGAGGGTAAGAGACACCTGGTCGAGGTCGCGCGCGTGGGCATGGTGATGCTGCTCTTTCGTACGCGCGACGGCCGCCACGGCGTGCTGACGCGTGACGCGCGCGGGCGCTTCGCCGCCACGGTGATCGAAGACAAGCCCTCGCAGAAGCAGATCGCAGCGCTCTTCGACGCCTTCAAAAAGCAGATCCGCAGCGGCTTCTTCACGCTGCCGCCCAGCGCATTGGCCACGCCGAAACGAGGCGCGCGATGAGCTGCACGACCAACACGAAGACCAAGACCAAGGCCTGTCTGTGTCTGACCGTGGGCGGCGCGCTGGCGCTCTGCACCCTCGGCGTTGGCGTGGGCGCGGCGCAGGCTAAGGGCAAAGACAGCAAGGCCGCGCCGCCGGACCTGCTTTCGGCCTACAAGAAGGAGTTCGCCTTCCTCGAGGCGCAAAAGCGCGCGCTCGAGCAGCGGCTCGCCGCGCTGGCCAAGCACAACGCGCGCACCGTGGCGGCTGCCGAGGCCAAGGTCAACGCGCTGCAGGTGCAGTTGATCGGCCTACGCGGCAAGGCAGACGGCGCAGAGCGCGACCTGCGCGCCGCCGAGCGCAAGCTGCCGGCGGACGACGACGGTGATCGCCTCGCCGACACGCTCGAGCGCGCGCGCGCCAGCCTCGCCAAGCTCGGCCTGAAGCTGCCGGCGGCGAAAAAGGGCGACACCGACGCGCAGGCCGCCGCGCTGCAGCGCGCCTTCGAGCAGGCCGCGCCGGCGCTGGCTCAGCTCGGCGCCGTGCGCGTGACACCAGGACACTTCTTCATCAGCGACGGCTCGCGCGTCAGCGGCAAGCTCGTGCACGTTGGCGCCGTCGCCACCTTCGGCATCAGCAACGACGGCCGTCACGCCGGCGGCCTGATCGGCTGGGTCATCGTGGTGCTCGGTCTGGCGGCGCTGGCGATGATCCTCGGGCGTGTGCTGATCCTCGGCGTCGCCGCTGCGCGCGGGCGCGGGCTCGCCGACGCCTTCGAGTCGCTGGTGCGCATGGGACGGCTCGACGAGGCGCGCTCGGCGGCGCGTCGCGCCGGTGGCAGCATCGGGCGCGTGCTGCGCGCCACGCTCGACGGCATCGAGCTTCCGCGCGAGCAGCTCGAAGACCGCGTCTCCGAGGCGATGCTCGCCGAGCAGCCGCGGCT
>JAGQIK010000072.1 GCA_020431405.1 Myxococcales bacterium | reverse complement strand
TCGGGCGCCGACTTCGCGCGCGCGCCGAGCGCCTTGTCGATCTTGGCCACGGTGGCGTCGAGCGCGCTGCGAGCCGGCGCGGGCGCGCGCGCACCGAGACGCGACGCCAGCTCCGCGCGCGCCTCGTCGGCGTGCTGTTGAAACCACGCGATGCGCCGCTTGCCGTCGGAGAAGCTGCGAAAGGTGCGCGCGAAACGAACATCCTGCAGAAACGCCAGCGTCTGCGCGTCGCCGTGCGCGCCGAGGATGGCGAAGAGCACGCGCCAAAAGGGCAACGTCGAGCGCGACGTCGACTCGTAGCCAGGACGACGCAGGTGCTCGACGACCAGCGCCGCGAGCCGCGGATCGGCCGGCCACGCCGAAAGCAGCTCGCCGCGCGCGAGCAGCGCCTCGACCACCGCCGTGCCGAATCGATGCGTGCTGTGCAGCACCGAGCCGACCAGTCGCGGCAGGTACACCGCGCGCCCGCTGCGCCCCATCGCCATCCACGCGGCGTGAAACTCGGGCAGCCGCCCGCCGAGCGGCGCGACGTGCGGCTCGAGGCGCGCCGACAGTCGCGCGATCACCGCCGCGATGGCGTCGTGGCGTGCGACGCGCCACGCAGCGACGAGCGCCTCGAGCGCGACATCCTCGTCGCCGTCGGCCAGCGCCGCGCTCGCCTGCGCCAGCAGCGCGCTCGCCTGCTCTGCGATCTTGGCCACAGCGCATTCTATTGCATGCGACCATGGCGGACGTCGTGACCTTGTTTGCCTCGGTGGCGCTCGCGCGCCGCGTCGAGCTGTCGGCCTGCAGCATGCTGCGCGCCAGCGCTGCGGCTAGCGATGGCTTCTTCATCGATGTCGGTCGCGGCGGCACCGCCGTGTTTCGCGGCGTCGGATCGCCGAGCACCAAGGTGATGGGTCTCGGCTTCGACGAGGCGCTCGACGTGTCGGCGCTCGAGCGTGTCGAGCAGGTCTGGGACGCGCACGGCGCCGAGGTCGTGATCGAGCTTTGCACCCTCGCTCGCGCCGGCGTCGCCGAGACGATCTGCGCGCGCGGCTATCTGCTGGCGGGCTTCGAGGACGTGCTGCTCGCGCCGCTCGATGCCGATCGCCGCGCCCCCGAGCTGCCGGCGAGCACGTCGATCACGCACGTTGGCGCCGACGATCTCGAGACCTGGGTGCAGGTCAGCG
This sequence comes from Myxococcales bacterium, assembly GCA_020431405.1. Lineage (GTDB taxonomy): Bacteria > Myxococcota_A > Polyangia > JAGQIK01. The sequence goes on along the minus strand of JAGQIK010000072.1, from coordinate 29,118 downwards.
CCGACGGGTTTCTTCACGCCGACAACGAGGGCGTCGCACACCACGAGACGTTCTCGCGCGAGATCCTCGAGCGGGCGCTGCGCAGCTCGATCTCGCAGCACTACCTCGCCTGGCGCGACGGCGAGCCGGCCGCCGCCGCGAGCATGCGCATCGTCGACGGCGTCGCCTGGCTCAACGGCTCGGCCACGCTGCCGGCGCATCGGCGCCGCGGGCTGCAGACGGCGCTGGTGCAGCACCGACTGGCGCTCGCGCGTGACGAAGGCGCCGACATCGCGACGATGACCACCAGCCCCGGCTCGCGCTCCAAGCACAACGCCGAGCGCCGTGGCTTCGCGCTCGCCTACTCGCGCGCCGTGCTGCGTCGCCCGCACCGCGCGTCACGCGCATAGCGCGCTAGCAGGGTGCTACTGCTAGAAGAAGCGGCTGCTGCGCGTGTCGCAGTTGCTCGGGCACGACCTCCAGCTGCCGCTGGCGTCGTCCCAGTACGCGTCGCTGCCCGACGCGGGGCGCGTGTAAAGCGCGCTGCCGCAGTTGGCGCTGCTGCCAGTGAAGGTGCACTCGTTGTGCTTGCCGTCGCACTTGCCGCTGACGTCGCCCTTGGGCCGCCACGAGAGCCGGCGGCCCGCGAAGCGCAGCGCCAGCACGGGCGTGGTGTTGGGCACCTTGCACGTGTCGCTCGCGCTGTCGCATTGCACGGGCACCTCGACGCTGAAGGCGCGCGAGCCTCCGCCTGCGCTGCTCGGACGATAGGACCCGACGCCAGCGCTGGTCTTTTTGCCGTCGACGTAGAAGCCGTTGGTGGTGCCGGCGCCGGTGAACTGGGGCCAGCGTTTGAGAATGTCGTCGGTGAAGCCGTTGGGGCTTTTGCAGCTGTTGGCGGGCAGGCCATGCTTGCGCTCCCAGGCGCGCAGCGCGGTGGTGCTCATGGTGGAGCTGGCGGTCAGCGTGTAGACGAACTTGCAGCCGCTGCCGCACGACATGCTGTCTGACGAGCTCGGCTTGGGTCCCTGCACGCGCAGGGCGATGGTCGCCGTCGGGCAGCCTGGCCCTGGCGGCGGCGGCGAGGCGTCGGGCAGCAGGAAGCGCTGCTGATCGAGCGTCACGAGGTTGCACGCCTTGGGCTTGCACTCGACGCAGGCGTCGGCGTCGGCGTCGCTGTCGCTCGCGCTGTCGCTGGCGGCGGCGTCGCTCGCGCCGGCGTCGGTGCTGGCAGCGCGGCGAACGTGCTGCGTGATCGGCGGCGTCTCGCCACCGCAGGCGGCGAGCTGCAGCGCGACGAGGATCAGGGCGATGTTGCGCATAGAGGGCTCCTGGCGGATTGCACGGTGTGCGTGTGTGGCGCGCCAGATTGCAAGGGCGGCGCCAACGCGCCAGATCGTCCGATCTGCGGGCACCTGCCGCGCCGCCGCCGTCGGGCAGGGCCACGCTGGCACTGTACGGCGGCGAAATGTGTGCCACGCGCTGAGCCAGATCGTCTCAGGTCATGCAGGCGTCATGCTCGCCGTCGCGCCGAACGCACTACACTAGCGCGCTGTGATGACAGGGCAGACGTGGCTCGTCTTCGCGGTGCTCGCAGTGACCGTCGGGCTCTTCGCCAGCGACCGGCTGCGGCTCGACCTCGTCGCGATGATGGCGTTGCTCGTGCTGCTGCTGAGCAAGGTGCTGACCGTCAGCGAGGCGTTGGCGGGTTTTTCCGATCCGCTCGTGCTGGTCATCGCCGGGCTGTTCGTCGTGGGCGGCGCGCTCTTTCGCACCGGCGTGGCGGACCGCATCGGTCAGCTGCTGTCGCGCATTGCAGGCACGCAGCCGCTGCGCTTGCTGGTCACGATCATGGTCTGTGTCGCGCTGCTGTCGGCATTTCTCAGCTCCACGGGCACGGTGGCGATCCTGTTGCCGGTGGTGGTGCGCCTCGCCGCCGACGCCAAGGTCAGCCCTTCGAAGCTGCTGATGCCGCTGTCCATCGCCTCGCTGCTCGGCGGGCTGCTGACGCTGATCGGGACGCCGCCCAACCTGGTGGTCGCGCAGCTGCTCAGCGATCGCGGCCAGCCGAGCTTCGGGTTCTTCGCGTTCCTGCCGATGGGGGCGGTGCTGGTGCTCGTCGGCGTGGTGTTCGTCGCCACCGTCGGCTGGCGCATGCTGCCCGATCGCACGGCGCCCGCCGGTGTCGGCGCCCGCGGCGATGCCGATGGCAGCGACTCGGCGCCGGTCGCCGAGCTGGTTCGCGCCTACGACCTGCCCGGAAACCTGTGGTGGATGCGCGTCGGTGCGGCGTCGCCATTGCTCGGGCAGACGCTCGTCGAATCAAAGCTTCGCACCCGGCACGGCACCACGATCCTGGGCGTGCGACGGCGCGAGGACGGGGCGACGGTGACGGTCGCGCTGACCGGCGACTATCGCTACGCCGCGGGCGACCAGCTGCTGCTGTTCGCGCCGTCCAAGCGGATCCACGCGCTCGGCGATCTATTCGCGCTCGAACAGCTGCCGAGCGCCGACGCGCAGTCGCTGGTCTCCGACGACGCCACCGTCGGCGAGGTCTTGCTCACGCCGCGCTCGCGGTTGATCGGTCGCACCTTGGCCGAGGCGCGCTTTCACGAGGTCTACGGCCTAACGGTCATCGCGGTGCTGCGCCGCGGTCGTCCCGTCGCGTCGGCGCTGCCCGAGACGCGGCTGCGCTTCGGCGACGCGCTGCTCGTGCAGGGGGCGCCAGCCAGCCTCGCCTCGCTGCGCCGCAGCCACAGCGATCTCGTGGTCGTTGGCGAGGCGTCGTCGATCGAGCCCGCGCGGCTGCGCGCTCGCGGCGTGATCGCGCTGGTCTTGATGCTTGCGATGCTGGCGCTGATGACGTTCAAGGTCGTGCCCACCGTCACCGCCGTGCTGCTGGCAGCCGTGGCGATGGTGCTGTTTCGCTGCCTCGACATGGAAGCGGCCTATCGCTCGATCAGCTGGGAGAGCGTGGTGCTCATCGCAGCGATGCTCCCGATGGCGACGGCGCTCGAGCGCAGCGGCGGCATCGCACTGATCGTCAACGGCATGGTCCGGGCGCTCGGCGCGCGCGGCGCCTACCCTTCGATGGCCGCGCTGTTCTGGCTGACCGCGCTGTTCAGCCAGTTCGTGTCGAACACCGCGACGACGGTGCTGGTCGCGCCCATCGCGCTGCAGATCGCCACGCGCATCGGCGTCTCGGCGCGGCCGTTGATGATGGTCGTGGCGGTCGCCGCCTCGACCTCCTTCGCGACGCCCGTGGCCTCGCCGGTAAACACGCTGATCCTCACGCCCGGCGGCTACCGCTTCGCCGACTACGCCAAGCTCGGCGTGCTCCTGCAGCTTCTGGCCTTCGCCGCGTCGATGCTGCTGATCCCGCTGCTGTTCCCGCTGCGGGCCTGAGCGATGGCCGCGGCGCCGGCGCTTCGGTGCTAGGATGCGGCGCGCTCTTGTCCGGGGGTTCTTGCCAGTGCGCTACAGGCCGCCTCGCGTGATCCGCTCTCGCCGCTCGATGGTGGCGCTGCTGTGTGCGGCGCTGCTGGCGACGAGCGGCTGCAGCGACGACGCGGCGCCGGCCTCGGCGGATCTCGCGGCTGACCTCGCGCGTGCCGACGCGGCGGGCCCCACCGTCGACACGGCGCCGGCCGGCGACCAGGCGACGCCGGTCGACAGCGCCAAGGCGCTGCCGCGGCCGGTGGTGTTCGTGCACGGCATCAACGGGTCGGCCAAGGACTTCGACGTGATGATCCAGCGGCTGGTGGCCGACGGCTGGGCCGCCGAGCGGCTCTCGGCGCTGACCTACGCCGATCCCTCGTGGGGCTGCAACGTCGACAACGCCGCCGCCCTGCGCCGTCACGTCCAGGACGTGATGAAGAAGACCGGCGCGCAGCGCATCGATCTCGTCGCGCACAGCATGGGCACCTTGAGCTCGCGCTACTTCATCAAGAACCTCGGCGGCGGCGGCGTGGTCAACACCTACCTGACCCTCGGCGGAATGCACCACGGGCTCAGCTCGCCCTGCCTTTCGCCCTTCGACGTCTGCGTCTGGAAGGAGCTGTGCGCCAGCGGTCCGTTCATCGCCCAGCTCGACGCCGATCCGGCGACGCCGGGCAAGCTCAACTGGGTCTCGATGTTCGGCACCGGCGACACGTCGGTGCCCAACGACAGCTCGCGCCTCGACGGCGCCGAGAACATCTCGTTTCCCGACGTCGAGCACAGCGGCGCCAAGGGGCTGCTCGAAGACCTCGCGGTCTACGCCGAGGTCAAGCGCGTGCTGCAGTACCCCGACTGGAAGTAGCGCACGCGCACACGGCTGCAGCTACTTGACGCGCAGCGCGGGTTTGACGTTGGCCGCGTTCCAGGGGCTCAGGCAGCTGCACAGCTTGTACTTGCCGACCCACTTGTGCCCGGAGAAGCCGCGCTCCTTGCAGCAGCGCTTGCACAGCACGCGAAAGCCATGCGCGCCGCACACCTTGCGGTGCGCCTTCTCGCGCGGGCTCGCCTCGCGGCAGCCGCTGGCGCCGAGCAGCAAAACCAGCGCGGCGCTGGCGAAGACCACCCGTCGAAAGGCAAAGCGCATTCAGTCTACGTAGCACGGTGCTGCGCTGCAGGTAACCACGACAATAATGGCGCGATCGGGGGCCGTGCAGCGCGAGAGCACGGCGATCTCCCGGGTTTTTCGTGGCACGGCGCTTGTAATCGTGGTCCGCAGCTCAGCAAAAGGACCACCAGCCATGCGAATCATCGCGTCGACCGTCATCACCTGCCTCGCCCTGTTCACAGCCCCCGACGCCGCCCGCGCCTGCGGCGGCCTCGTCACCGAGGAGGTCGCCTCGACGCCGGTGACGGCCAGCGGCCAACGGGTGATCATCGCCGCGGGGGCCGACCGCACCGACATCATCGCGCAGGTGACGGTGCCAGATAGCGGCTCGAGCTACGGCGTGCTGCTGCCGGTGCCGGCCAAGCCGACCATCTCGGCCGAGCCGGTGCCGAGCGACGCCATCGACGCGCTCGAGACGGCGACGCGGCCGACGATGGTGACGCAGCGCTACGTGTCGGGTGGCGGCGGCGGCGGCGGCTGCGGCTGGGGCGCCGCCGCCGGCGGTGTCGACACGGCGCCCGAGGGCGACTCGCCGGTGCAGATCGTCGACTCGGTGAAGGTCGGCCCCATCGTCGCGACGGTGCTCAGGGCCGACGAGCCCGCCGCGCTCGAGGCGTGGCTCTCGCAGCACGGCTTCGTCGTGCCGCTACAGCACCGCGAGACGCTGACGAGCTACCTGCAGCCGGGCAGCTACCTGATCGCCTTCAAGCGCGCCAGCGACGCGCCGAGCAGCGCACCGAGCTCGGTGGCGGTGCGCTTCTCGATGCCGGGGCGCCATCTCGGCTACCCGCTGCGCTTGTCGCGCATCGGCGCCGCGGCCTCGGTGGCGATCACCGTCTTCGTCGTCGACAGCGACGTGGTCAAAGCCGACGTGCCCTACTCGACGGTCTCGCTGGGCAGCATGGGCGGCTCGGTGCTCGAGGGCACCACCTATCGCGACCTCATCGCGCGCGAGGTCAACGACCACTTCGGCAAGGCGCTGGTCATCGAAGGGCAGTTCGACACCAGCGCGCTGGTGGCAAAGCTCGGCGCGAGCCAGCTCGCCGACGTGCTCGCGCGCAACAGCACACTCACCCGGCTGAGCACCATCGTCACGCCCGATCAGATGACCAAGGACATCGCCTTCATCGCCGCGCCCGAGCTTTCGGGCAACGTCGCGCGCGAGCTGACCGTCACGCATTACTCCGAAGGCCTCGAAGGCAACGCCGTCCCGCCGCTTTTGCCTGGCGGACGCACGCCGCCCGCGGCGCCGCTGCCCCCCGCCACGCTGCCCTACTTGCTGCTCGCGCTGCTCGCGCTCTACAGCGCGCGCAGGCTGCAACGCGCAGCAGCGCGGTAGGCTAGTTCGTTCTGACGAAGCGGACCCACAGCGCGTAGACCTGCGGGCCGCACGGGATCAGCATGTCGTGGGTGGTGCCGCTGCTCAGCTTGTGCACGCCGCAGTCGCCGATGGTGTTGTAGGTGTAGCCGCCGGGCGAGTCGCTGTCGCGCACGACGATCTTGACGCCCTTGGTGGTGAGGTCTTCGGTGGAGACGCCGGTGAGCACGGGCGCGTTCCAGACGGCGAAGACGCTGTTGTCTTTGATCGGGGTCGCCTTGTAGGAGAGGCTCCAGATCGAGTCGAGCTTGACGCCGACGTAGGGGTCGGGCTGCGGATCGCCGTAGTAGTAGTCCCAGTCGTTGCCGCTGGCGTTCTTCGCCGAGACGAGCACGCTGACCACGACGACGTCCCAGCTGCCGCTGCTGCCCGCGGGCGGCGTGCTGCCGGCGGGCGGCGTGCTGCCAGGCGGCGTGCTGCCCGGCGGCGGCGTGGTGCCGCCGCCCGTGTTGCACTGACCGTCGCTCGTGCAGCTGCCGTGGCACTCGCAGCCGCCGACGCCGTCGCAGTTGAAGGCGCCGGTGGGGCACGAGTTGCAGATCGCGCCGCCAGCGGCGCTCGCGTCGCAGAACACGCCGTCACCAGGACAGGCGTTGGCGTTGTTGACGTCGCACTGATCGACGGGGCCCGACGCCGCCGGGGGTGGGCTGACGGCGCAGTGGCCGCCGAGGCACGAGCCGCTGCCGCAGCTCATGCCACAGCCGCCGCAGTTGCCGGGATCTGAAGACGTGTCGACGCAGCCGCTGCCGCAGGCCTGCATCGGGTAGGTGCACGCGCTCGGGTTGCTCGGCGCGCTTGGCGATGGATTGCTCGGATCGGCCATGCAGACGCCCGACGTGCAGACCTCGCCGAACGGACAGCCCTGCGGGCAGCCGATGCTCGGATCGGCGCTGCCGCCGCACGCGCTGGCGATCCACAAGGACAAAGCGAGTATTGTTCTGCGTCTCGTTTCCACGATCGCCTGCTGCAGCAAGCGCCGTGCCGCCGCGAAAGGCGTGATCCGACGGCACGCGCGCGGCTGGGTTGTGGGGCTGCAGACCGCGCATGACCAATGGACCAGCCACCGGTCCTTGGACCGCGCGGCCGCGGCACGTGACAGTCATCATGGGCGCCCCTCGCTGCAGGACTAGACTGACGCGCCAGTCCAGAAGTCTCGTCGCGAGCGCGGAGGCGATGATCGTGGAGCGTTTCGTTGGTATCGACGTCGGAGCAGAGACGATCAAGCTCGCCGAGCTGTGGCGCACGCCGGATGGCCTGCCGCGGGTCGGGCGCTGCCACATCGTAGAGCACCACAAGCAGCCCAACGAGCGCCTGCTCGAGCTGCTCGCCGATTGGGATCTGGCGGGCGCGCGCGCTGCGGCGGCCACCGGTCGCTTCAGCCGCCTGGTGCGCCTCGCGCGCGTGCCGACCAAGGTGGCGCAGTCGACGGGCTTTCGTTTGATCTACGGCGACGCGCCCGCGACGGTGGTCTCCATCGGCGGCCACGGCTTTTCGGTGCTCGAGCTGCGCGCGCCGGGCGTCGAGGTCTTTCGCGAGAACTCGCGCTGCTCGCAGGGCACGGGCAACTTCCTGCGCCAGCTCGTCGCGCGCTTCGATCTCGCCATCGAAGAGGCGAGCGCGATCTGCGCCGACGTCGACGACGCCGCACCGCTTTCGGGGCGCTGCCCGGTGATCCTCAAGACCGACATGACGCACCTGGCGAACAAGGGCGAGAGCAAGGCGCGCGTGCTCGCCGGCCTCTACGACGCCGTCTGCGAGAACGTGCAGGTGCTGATCAAGCCGGCGCTGAGCCCGGCGCGTCTGCTGATCGTCGGCGGCGTCAGCCGCGCCCAGCGCATCCAGGAAAACTTCGCGCGTTTCGCCGCGCGTAGCGAGATGCAGATCATCGAGCGCGCCGCGCCGGGCGCGCTCTTCGCGGGCAGCGAGACGCCGGCCGCCGACGCGCCGCTGTATCTCGAGGCGCTCGGCTGCGCCGCCGCGGCTGCCGAGCGCGCGACCCGCGGCGAAGCCGCCGCGCCGCCCGCGCTGGCGGATCTGCTCGCGCCGCGCGAGGAAGCGCAGCTCGAGCGCGTGCCCGCGCTCGCGTCGAGCCTGCCGCGCGTGCGACGCATGCCCGCACGCCCGCTCGCCGATATCCCCGAGGGCGGCGCAGACCTCGTGCTCGGCTTCGACATCGGCTCGACGGGATCCAAGGCAGTCGCCGTCGCGCTCGACGAAGACGGGGCGTCGTGCGGCGTCGTCTGGGAGGGATACGTCAATACCGGCGGCAGCCCGGTGCAGGCCGCTCAACAGCTGATGCGCGACTTCGTCGAAGGACGCGCCGCCACGTCGCGGGTGCGCGCGCTGGCGGCGACCGGCAGCGGCCGCGAGATCGTCGGCTCGCTGCTTTCGACCTGCTACGGCGTCGAGCAGGTGTTCGTGCTCAACGAGATCGCCGCGCACGCCGAAGGGGCGCTGCACTACGACGCGCGCGTCGACACGATCTTCGAGATCGGCGGTCAGGATGCCAAGTACATCCGCCTCGCCGGCGGCCGCGTCGTCGACGCCGCGATGAACGAGGCCTGCAGCGCCGGCACGGGCTCGTTCATCGAGGAACAAGGCAGCAAGTTCTCCGGCATCGAAAGCGTCGTGCAGCTCGGGCAGGAGGCGCTCGCAGCCGATTGCGGCGTCTCGCTCGGGCAGCACTGCTCGGTGTTCATGGCCGAGATCATCGACGAGGCCGTCGCTGCCGGTGTCGCGTCGCGCACGATCATCGCGGGCATCTACGACTCGATCATCCAGAACTACCTCAACCGCGTGAAGGGCAGCCGCTCGGTGGGAGACGTGATCTTCTGCCAAGGCATGCCGTTTTCAGCGGACGCGCTCGCATCGGCGGTGGTGCGCCAGACCGGCAGCGAGGTGGTCGTTCCACCAAACCCCGGCACGGTCGGCGCGCTCGGCATCGCGCTGCTGGCGCTCAAACAGATCGACGCGCGCGCGCTCGAGCCGATCGAGCCGCAGCGCTTCCTCGACGCGCGGGTGCAGAGCAAAGACACGTTTGTCTGCAAGGCGACGCGCGGCTGCGGTGATCCAGGCAATCGCTGCCGCATCGACCGCATCGCCACAGAGGTCGAAGCCAAACGCCAGCGTTTCACCTGGGGCGGCGGCTGCTCGCTGTGGGACAAGGGCACCGGCAAGCGCAAGCTCCCCGATCGCTCGCCCGACCCCTTCCGCGAGCGCGAGCAGCTGATGGCGGCTTTTCGTCTCGGCGACGACGAGGACGCCGAGGGCGCGCACCGCCGCGCCGAGCCGTCGCGCGGCACCATCGGCATCACCGACGAGTTTCAGCTCAAGCAGCTGTTCCCCTTCTTCGCGACGTTTCTGCGCCAGCTCGGCTTCGATCTCGTCGTCGCGCCGGCCGCGGACCAGCGCGCGCTCAAGCGCGGCATCGAAGGCGCCAACGTCCCCTTCTGTGCGCCGATGCAGCAGTTTCACGGGCTGATGTCGATGCTGGCCGAGGAGCGCATCGACAAGCTGTTCATCCCGATGCTGCGCCACGTCGGAGCGGTCGGCCAGGAGCCGCACTCGGTGCTCTGTCCGATCGTGCAAGGCAGCCCCGATCTGGTGCGCTGGGATCTACCCGAGCACGTGCGCGAGCGCGTCGTCTCGCCGCGCATCGAGCTCGGCGTGGGCAACCTCGCGTCGCAAGAGCTCGTCGACAGCTGCGAGCGCGTCGCGCGATCGCTCGGCGTGCTCGACGAGCGCCGCTGGCGCGCGGCCCACGCCGCGGCGAAGGTCGCGCAGGCGCGCTTCTTCGCGCGTTGCCAAGACATCGGCGCGCGCGCGCTGAGCTTCTGCCGCGAACAGGACGTCACCGCCGTCGTCGTGCTCGGACGCCCCTACACGATCTACAACACGGTGCTCAACTCGAACGTGCCGACGCTGCTGCGCGAGCAAGGCGCCGTCGCCGTGCCGGTCGACTGCTTTCCCATCGAGCAGGCGCCGGTCTTCGAAGACATCTACTGGGGCTTCGGACAGCGCAACTTGCGCGCCGCGCACGCCGTGCGCCGCAGCGACGGCGTCTACAGCATCTGGTGCAGCAACTACTCGTGCGGACCCGACAGCTTCAACCTTCACTTCTACAGCTACATCATGGAAGGCAAGCCGTTCGCGGTGATCGAGACCGACGGACACTCGGGCGACGCGGGCACCAAGACACGCGTCGAAGCCTTCCTGCACTGCGTGCGCGAGCACCGATCGCGGGGCGCGACCGAGACGCGAGCTTCGGAGGACCGCCTCAACGACCTCGCCGAGATCGGTCGAGACAAGGCGCAGCTGCCAGCGCTGCGCGCGCGAAGAGATCGCGTGCTGTTTCCGCGCATGGGTCACACCGTCGAAGCGCTCGTCGCCTGCCTACGCGGCACGGGCGTCGACGCCGAGTGTCTGCCGATGCCCGACCGCGAGACCGTACAGATCGGTCGCCGCTACACGTCGGGCAAAGAGTGCGTACCGATGTGTCTCACGCTGGGCAGCCTGCTTCAGCGCCTCGAGCGCGAGCGCGACACGGACACCACGTTCGCCTTCTTCATGCCCAACGCCTGCGGCCCGTGCCGCTTCGGCGTCTACAACGTGCTGCACAAGATCGTGCTCGAGCGGCTCGGCTTCAAAGACCGCGTGCGCGTCTGGTCGCCCAACGACGCCAACTACTTCGCGGGCCTCCAGCCGGGCTTCGCGGCGCTCGTCGTCGCCGGCTTCGTCGCGGCCGACGCGCTGCAAGCGGCGCTCTATGACGTGCGCCCCGTCGAGCGCGTACCGGGCGCGGCCTCAGCGCTCTACGACCGCTACAGCAGCGAGCTGTTCGCGCACCTCGAGCGGCGCGCGGCCGGTGACCTCTCGCTGGCGCGCACGTTGATCACGGCGGCCACCGGCGAGCTGTTTGGCTGCGCCTCGATCCTCGAGCGTGCCGGGCGAGACTTCGCCGCGATCAAACGGTCAGAGCCTCGCCCGACCGTCGCGGTGGTCGGCGAGATCTACGTGCGCTGCGACCCCTTCGCCAACGACTTCGTCATCGACCGCCTCGAGCAGCGCGGCATCTCGGTGCGCTTCGCGCCGTTCAGCGAGTGGCTCGAGTACACGGATCTGGTCAGCCGCAGCGAGCGGCGCAAGACGGGCTTCGGCGCCGCGCTCGGCGCGCGCGTCCAGCTGCGCCTGCAGGAGCGCGCCTACGCGCTGATGGCGCGTGCGCTCGACTGGCCCGCACGCACGACGGTCAAGCACGCGCTCGATGCCGCGGCGCCCTACATTCGGCCTGACCTGCTCGGCGAAGCGGTGCTCACGCTGGGAGGACCGCTGCACGAGTTTCACAGCGGCCACATCGATGGCGTCGTCAGCGTCGGGCCGCTCGAGTGCATGCCCAACAAGCTCTCCGAGGCGCAGTACTTTCACGTCGCCGAGCGCGACGGCCTCGCCTCGCTGACGCTGCCGCTCAACGGCGACCCGCTCGACCCCGAAACGCTCGACGGCTTCGCCTACGAGGTCAAAGAGCGCTTCCGCAAGCGCCGAGCGCAGCAGCAGCAACACGCCGTGCGCCGCCATCGGCGCCTCACCGATCGCGCGCGCGCAGCGTTGCAGGCGCTCGTCGCCGGCAGCACGCTGCGCCCGTGACCGCGACCATAGGCGTGACACGCGCTCGCGGCGCCTGATAGCTGTCAGCGCATAGCGCCGCCTTTTCGCCAGCACGCGCCAATCGCTCGCCGACTCGCGCCACGGCCTTGCAGCGCGCGCGCGCGCGGAGACCATCGATGCAGGAGGGCGCGGATGATGATGATGGCGCAGCTTTTTGACGCGACGCGCGAGCGAGCTCGCGACGAGCTCACGGTGGCAGGCTTTTCGGCGCTGTTTCGCTACATGGATCTGCGGCTGCGCCTCGATCCATCCTACCGGCGGCTGATCCACGCGCCGCGCGCACGCGACGCCGACGGAGACATCGGGCGGCATACCGTCGTCGACGGCGGTCGGCCCGACGACAGCTGGTGTTCGCGCATGCAGCTGATGACGCGCGACGAGAAGCTGGCGCTCTGCCTCGACATCGGCGGCGGGCGGGTGCGCGTCCGCCGCGGTCTCGTCACCGACGCCGACGCGACGCTGGTCTTTTCCGACCTCGCCCACGCCCGCGCGATGCTCACCGAGTCTCCCGAGCGCGTGCTCGACATGCTGCTCGAGGGCACGCTGGTCAGTCGCGGCAACCTCAGCGACGTCTCGCGGCTGTCGTTCATGCTCGACGCGCTCGTGCGGCGCACGCGGCTTGGTGGGTCCGACCGGCCCGAGGCGCCCGCGCGCCGCGCGGTGAGCCTGCCGCCGCCGCGCGCCGCCGCCGAGCCGATGCGCCGCTGCGACGCGGTGCGATACCTCGACGACCCCGCGCTCGCCGCCTACAGCATCGACGACTTTCCGCGACTCGGGCGCTTTCGCCACGACTACTTCGCCACGACGCCGCAGGTCTGCGTCGAGCGGCCGCGCCTCTACACCGAGGCGATCCGCCGCGTGGGCTTTCTCGGCGTGCCGCCCATCCGCCGGCAGGCCGAGGCGTACTACCACCTGATGACCCATCGCGAGCCGCTGGTTCGCGACGGCGATCTGCTCGCCGGCACGACGACGAGCAAGCCCATCGGCGTCGTCGTCTACCCCGAATGCGGCGGCGTGCCGATCTGGCCCGAGCTGCAGAGCGTCAGCCGGCGGCGGCTCAACCCCTACCGCATCGCGCCCGAAGACGCACGCGTGCTCAACGACGAGGTCTTTCCCTACTGGATGGACCGCAACGTGCGCGAGGTCGCGCGCGCGCGCTACGACGACCCGCGTTGGCTGCAGCTCGACGAGCGCTGGGTGCTCTACTTTCAGTGGAAGACGCAGGCCGTCTCGCACACCATCGCCGACTACCCCACGGTGCTGTCGCGCGGTCTGCGCGCCATCGCCGACGACGCGCGCGCGCGCGCCGCGCAGCGTCACGACGATGGTCACGACAGCGCCGAGGGTGACGATGGTCACGAAAGCGCCGAGGGCGACGAGGCGCGCGAGGTCTACGCCGCGATGGCGCGCTGCATCGACGGCGTGCTCCTCTACGCCGCAGCGCTGAGCCGCCACGCCGCCGCGCTCGCCGCCGCCGAGCCGCATGCCGCGCGCCGCGCCGAGCTTGTCGAGATGTCACGCATCTGCGCCAAGGTCCCTGCCGAGCCGGCCGAGACGCTGCACGAGGCCCTGCAGGCGATGTGGATCGTCTGGATCGCCTGCCACATGGAGAGCACCAACGCGGGCTTGAGCATCGGCCGCCTCGACGCCTGGCTGCAGCCCTACTTCGAGGCCGACATGGCGCGTATCCCCGCCGAGGACGCCGCGGCGCGCGCGCGCGCGATCGAGCGCGCCGTCGAGCTGGTCGGCTGCTTCTATTTGCGCTGCGCCGATCACCTGCCGCAGGTCGCCGACCTCGGCAACAAGCTGTTTGGCGGCTCGGCGTCGGGGCAGGTGATCTGTCTGGGCGGCGTCGACGCGCGCGGGGCCAACGCCGTCGCCGACATGACGTACATCTGCCTCAAGGTCACCGAGATGCTCGGGCTCAAGGACCCCAACGTCAACGCGCGCTACCACGAAGGCGTCAACTCGCCCGACTACCTGCGGCGCCTGTGCGAGGTCAACCTGCTGACCGGTGCGACACCGAGCATCCACAACGACCAGCGTGTCATCGACGTGCTCGTCGATCAGAACATGACCCTCGAGCACGCGCGCGACTGGAGCGCCACCGGCTGCGTCGAGCCGACCAGCTGCGGTCGCCACTACGGCCACACCAACTGCATGATGTTCAACCTCGTCGCGCCGCTCGAGATGGCGCTGCGCGACGGCTACCACCCGCTGCTCGGCGAGCACGTCGGCCCGCGCACGGGCGCCGCCGCCGATCTGACGCGCTTCGAGCAGCTTCGCGAGGCCTACTTCGCGCAGCTGCGCTGGCAGATCGAGACGGCGACACACGCCAACAACATGCTCGGTCTGACGCACCAGCTGGTGCGCCCCACGCCGCTGCTCTCAGCGCTCATCGACGGTCCGATGGACGCGGGCGTCGACCTTTCCGCCGGCGGTGCGCGCTACAACAGCTCGGGCAGCGGAAACGTCGGCCTGGTCGACGTCGTCGACTCGCTCGTCGCCCTCGAGACGCTCGTCTACGACGAGCGACGCCTCGATCTCGCCACCTTCGTCGCCGCGCTCGACGCCGACTTCGTCGGCCACGAGGCGCTGCTGGCGCGCATACAAAACCGCGTATCCAAGCTCGGCTCGGGTGACCGCCGCGCGCTCGCCATCGCCGCCGACGTGGTGCGCTTTTGCCACGAGACGTTTCGCGCGCAGCCGCACTATCGCGGCGGCCACTACAACTCCGGCTTCTGGAGCATGAGCAACCACGTCGCGTTCGGCGTGCTGTCGGGCGCGCTGCCCAGCGGCAGGCGGCGCGGCAAGGCCTTCACGCCGGGACTGACGCCTGCGCCGCTCCGAGGGTCGGGCTCGCTGCTGCAGCAGATCCAAGACGTCGCCAGCCTCGATCACCACGCCATGCCCAACAACATCGCCTTCAACGTCAAGGTCGTGCCCGCGCCCGGGGACGCGCCGTCGCGCACGGTGCAGACGATGCAAGCCTACGCGCGAACCTTCGTGCAGTCCGGCGGCATGCAGCTGCAGTTCAACGTCGTCAGCTCCGATACGCTGCGCGACGCGCGCGCGCACCCCGAGCGCTACCCGGCGCTGATGGTCCGCATCTCGGGCTACAACGCCTACTTCAACGACCTCAACGACGATATGAAGCTCGAGCTGATCGAGCGCACCGAGCACCGCATCGGCTAGCGCCGCGCTCGCAGCACGAAGGAGCCGCGCCGTGAAAGCGCCGCTGGTCGCCGACATCAAGCGCAACGCCCTCGACGACGGACCGGGCATCCGCACTACCGTCTTCTTCAAGGGCTGTCCGCTGCGCTGCGTGTGGTGTCACAACCCCGAGTGCACGCGCGCCGCGGCGGAGCTCGCGTACCGCCACGAGCGCTGCCTCGGCGAAAGCTGCAGGCGCTGCCGCGCGCGCTGCCCGACGGGCGCGATCTGCGGCGACGGTCCGGCGCAGATCGCGCGCGCGCGCTGCGATCTGTGCGGCGCGTGCGCCGAGCAGTGCCCGTCGGCCGCGCTCGAGGTGATCGGCCGCCGCTACGCGGTGGACGAGCTGGTCGAGACGCTGCTCGTCGACGTGCCCTTCTTCGAAAACTCGGGCGGCGGCGTCACGCTGTCGGGCGGCGAGCCGGCGCTGTTTGCCGAGTACACCGGCGCCGTGGCGGCCGCGCTGCGCGCGCGCGGCGTGCACGTGATGATCGAGACCTGCGGCGATTTCGACGCCGATCGCTTCGAGACGCACCTCTTGCCGCACCTCGATCTGATCTGGTGCGACATCAAGCTCGTCGATCCCGTCGCGCACGCGCGCTATTGCGGGCGCGACAACACGCGCATCCTCGAGAACATCAGACGCCTCTCGCGCGCGGGCACACCGCCGCTGCTCTTGCGCGTGCCGCTGGTGCCGAACATCACCGCCACCGACGAGAACCTGCGCGCCATCGCCCGTTTTGTCGCCGACCTCGGACACGACCGCATCGGCGTGATGCCCTACAACCCGCTCTGGCACGGCAAAGCGCTCGGGCTCGGTCGCGCGCCAGCCTACACGCGCGCGACGTCGATGAGCGCGGCCGAGCGAAAGCGCTGCCGCGATGCGCTGGGCGAGCTCGCCATCGTCGGCGATCTCTGAGCGCGCGCCCGTCGCGGCCGATGGCGTGTGCCAACGAAATGCCGCTATGCTTGTTTGATGCGCCGCCCCAACGCAGGCTGGCTCGCCGCGGCTGTCGCCGTCGCCGTCTCGCTGGCGCCCGGCGGGGCGGCGCTGGCGGATAACCCCTCCAAGCACCCGCTGCAGCGTGTTGCCGACAGCGAGCTCGACCTCGTCGTCAGCCTCGACTGGAACCCCAACACGGTCGCCGGTCGCGGCAAGCCCTACCTCGACGCGGCCTTCGCCGAGTTCGGCGGCACCGTGTTTGCGGCGACCGAGGGGCACCTTCGCATCTGCAAGCTCTACGTCTACAGCAAGCGCCGCTATAGCGGCAGCGCCGACATCGTCGTCAGCGACTCGGCCAGCCGCGCCAACGCGCAGCTCAACGGCATCGACGTCAACGGCCAGATCCTGCTGTTCACGCGCACCACGGCCGGTGTCGAACGCTCGGGCGCGAGCCTCGGACGGACGATGGGCCACGAGCTCGGACACTACGCGCTCGGCCTCAAGGACGAGTACACCGAGCAGATCGAGACCGAGAAGCGCGGCTGGACCCAGACGCGCCCTTGCGACGTGCGGCTGACCACGCTGATGGGCAGCGAGGAACAGCGGCGCTACAGCACGCCGGAGACCTACCGCGCGCGCAGCTACGCGCCCTGGGTCGCGGCGCCCGACAAGACGGTCAAGAGCGACACGAAGCGGCAGCACTACGCGCGCTGCGAAGACCTCGTCGAGGATCCCGACGGCGATCGGGAGGACGCCACCTGGCGCACGGCGCAATATCGCAGCTACGAAAAGTCGGCCTGGGAGGTTCTGATCTCCGATCCACGCACGACACCGTTGCCGGCGGCGCTGAGCGGGGCAGGCAGGCGGCACCGCTTCGCCGCGCTCGCCGCGCTGACGAGCGTTCCCGAGATCACCGAGCCGGCTTGGAATCGAGACTGCTTCCAGGTGATCTACATGGAAGGCACCGTGCTGGTGTTGATGATCGACCACTCGGTGAGCATGGGCGACGAGATCAAGCCGGGCGAGACGAAGTTCCAGCGCGCCGCGGCGGGCGCCAAGACGATGATCGACACCGTGCCGGTGGGCGACTCTGTGGCGTTGATCTCCTTTGCCGAGACCGGCGACACGCTCGTCGGCGTGACCAAGATCGAGGACAAGGGCGGCGACAAGGGCAAGGCTTCGCGCGACGCGCTCAAAGCACAGGTCGACAGCATCGTGCCGCTTGACCCCAAACTGCACCCCGTATCGCAGACAAACGTCACCAACGGTCTGGTCAAGGCCTGGGCCGAGCTCGCCAAGCGCGCCGAGGTTGGCAACCAGCAGTTCGTCGTGCTGCTCAGCGACGGCAGCGTCCGCGCCGACGACTGGGCACTGGCACCGTTTACCTCGGCGCGCGTGCCGGTCTACACCATCGGCGTCAAGGTCGTCGACGGCACGCAGATGCAGCGCATCGCCACCGCGACGCGCGGCAAGTTCTT
Source organism: Myxococcales bacterium (assembly GCA_020431405.1). Taxonomy (GTDB): domain Bacteria; phylum Myxococcota_A; class Polyangia; genus JAGQIK01. Next base: position 11,860 of record JAGQIK010000072.1, on the reverse strand, counting down.
TCGCACGGGCGGGTCGTCGGGCATCCGCATGGGCGGGCTCTACCAGTTGATCGTCGAAGAGCTCAGTCACCAAAACGAGCTCGGGCGAAAGTTCGTCGACTACTCGGGCGGCGACTCAGCGCCCGAGGTCGGCGCGCTGCTCAACGAGCTCGACGGCGAGGCGCGCTTTTCGGCGAGCTGGCCCGACGGCGTCGCCGTGGCGTTCGAGCTGCGCGGACCGGGCGGCGAGGTGATCACCGCGAACGCGCTGCCGCCGGGGATCCGCTACGTCAGCGACGCGACCTACGGCATGTACGTTCTAGACAAGCCCGCGCCGGGGCAGTGGAAGGCCGTGCTCACACCCGCGCCTGGCATCGTCAAGACCCAGCTCTCGCTCGACGCGACCTCGAGCTCGCCGCTGGCGCTACACGTGCACGTCAGCGGCGGTCAGAGCTATCCGGAGCCGTTCACCATCGTCGCGCGCGTGTCGGCGCCTTCGCCGGTTGTCGGCGCGCAGGTCGAGGCGATCCTCGACCCGGACGGGCCGACGCCGCGCAGCATCGTGCTCGTCGACGACGGGCAGGCGCCCGACGAGGTGGCCGCCGACGGGCGCTACACGGCCGTGGTCGCCGATCTAACCAGCGACGGCAGCCACGACCTCAAGGTGGTCGTCTCCAACCCGTCGGGCAGCGCCGCGGTCGACACCAACGGTGGGCTGCACGCGGGCGACGGCCAGCTCGTCACGCCGCTTTCGCTCTCCAACTTCGCGCGCGAGGCGAAAGCGACGCTGGTCGTCGCCGGGGCCAAGCCGATGCCGCAAAGTTACGACCAGGCGATCAAGCTGCGCAACGACATGACGCCGCTGTGGGGCAGCATCGACAAGCCTGGCGACGTGGTCTACTTCGCCTTCAACGGCTACGCCGGCGGACACTACGCGATGATGACCGGATCGCTGGCGTCGAGCGACGGCAAGCCGATGCGCACCAAGCTCACGCTTTACGCGCCGGACGGCACCACCGTGCGCGACAGCGACGCCGGCGACGATGGCACGTCGTGGCTCGAGCTTCGCGCGGGGCAACAAGACCAGGTCTACTTTCTGAAGGTCGAGCACGCGGGCGCGGGCACGGGGCGCTTCCAGATCGCCGTCGCCCCGCGCGCGTGGTTTGGGCCAGGTCCGCGCGGCAGCAGCCAGGCGGGCGGCGACGACGGCGGCGGCGGCAGCGGCTCGGGCTGCCGTGTCGTGACGACCGAGGCGCCCGGCTCGACGCTGCCGGTGGTGCTGCTCGTGCTCTTCTGCGTGCTCGCTGTGCTGCGTCGCCGAGCCCGCCGACGCGCGCGCGGTCGATTCTGATCACCAGCGGGTAGTGCCAGCGCCGACGCGAGGGTCCGCTCCGTGAGAGACTCCGTGGATGACCATCACGCTTCGCATCGGTTACGAGCTCGTCTACAGGTGCGCGCGCGATACGCCGATGATCGTGATGCTCACCGTGCACTTCTCCCGTGCCGCGGATCTGCTCGCGCCAGACGTGATGAGCATCTCCCCCGCCATCAGCGCCGACGCCTATCGCGATGGCTTTGGCAACTGGTGCACGCGCCTGGTCGCGCCACCGGGCGCGCTGCGCCTCTACAGCACGACGCTCATCCGCGACAGCGGGCAGGTCGACAACGTCCTGCCGGACGCGCGACAAGTCGCGGTGCAAGATCTCCCACCCGAGACGCTGACGTTTCTTCTCGGCAGCCGCTACTGCGAGACGGATCTGATGTTCGATATCGCGTGGGAGCTGTTTCGCAAGACGCCCGCGGGATGGCCCCGCGTGCAGGCGATCAGCGACTACGTGCACGACCATCTGGTGTTCGGGTACGAGCACGCGCGCGCCACGCGCACGGCCTATCAGGCGTACGAGCAGCGCGTTGGTGTTTGCCGCGACTTCGCCCACCTCGCTATCGCCTTGCTTCGCTGCATGAACATTCCCGCGCGCTACTGCACGGGCTACCTCAGCGACGTCGGCACGCCTGAGCCGCACGCGCCGATGGACTTTGCCGCCTGGGTCGAGGTCTTCCTGCAAGGTCAGTGGCTGACGATCGATCCACGAAACAACGCGCCGCGTGCGGGGCGCGTGCTGATCGCGCGCGGCCGCGACGCCGCCGACGTGCCGATCAGCCACAGCTTCGGCCCCACGACGCTCGAGCACTTCACCGTCTGGACGGACATGCAGTAGCCAAGTGCGACGGCCGCGCGTTCACCATCAGCTGCTCCACGTGGCGTTGGCGACGCGCTCGAAGTCGGCGTTGGGGGCTCTGCTCGCTGGCGGCGTCAGCTGCCGCGCGTCGCCTGCGCTCGCGCGCGTTTCACGCTCGGCGGTTGCCGCGACCGCCGCGGCGGCACGCTGTCTCTCGGCTCGCAGCTCGCGCAGCGCGCGCTCGATGCGCGGCAGCACCTCCTCGCGCGTATAGCGGATCATGTGCTCGCCCATGATCGCGTGGCCGATGGCGCCGGCGAAGGCGTGGCGCGCGTGCAGCACGCAGTAGGCGAACAGCCGCCAGTACTCGCGGCGCGCTGGGCCCCGCAGGCCGATCTTCAGCGTCGCGCGCACCAGCGCCGCGGCGTGCTGCCAGCCCGTGCGTTTGCGACCGGGTGTCGCCGGGGCGCGCTCGACATAGGCCCGACAGCGCGCGTAGTAGGCGCGAGGCGAGTAGATCTCTGCGAGCAGCTCGGCGTAGCCGCGCAGCAGAGCCTCCTCGTCCATCACGGGCTCGAAGTTGGGCCGCTCGAGCTGATCGCCGTTGAAGTCGTGGCGCAGTCGTCCTTCGCGCTCGAGCCGACGCCACAGCTGGGTGCCCGGCAGCGCGCTCAGAAGGCCCACCATCGCCAGCGGTACGGGTACCGAGGCGATGAACTCGCGCTGCGCGTCAAAGGCCGCCGCCGTGTCAGTGTCGAAGCCGACGATAAAGCCCCCCATCACCTCGAGGCCCGCCGAGGTCAACGTGTCCACCGCCACCCGCAGATCGACGATCGTGTTCTGCACCTTTTGCGCGCTGGCCAGCGACTCCGCGTCGGGCGTCTCGATGCCGAGAAACACCGCCGAAAAGCCGGCCTCGACCATGTCGCGCACCATCTGCGCGTCGGTCGCGAGGTTGACGCTGGCCTCCGTGTAGAGCTCGAAGGGGTAGCCGTGGGTGCGCTGCCAGCGCCCCAGCGCGGCGAGCAGGCCGCGCGCGGCGGCGCGGTTGCCGATGAAGTTGTCATCGACGATGAACACCGAGCGCCGAAAGCCGAGCGCGTAGAGCCTGTCGAGCTCGGCGAGCACCTGCGCGGCGGTCTTGACGCGTGGGCGTCGACCGTAGATCTCGATGATGTCGCAGAACTCGCAGTTGAAGGGACAGCCGCGCGAAAACTGCACGCTCGCCGAGGTGTATCTGGAGAGATCGACGAGATCGAAGCGCGGGGTGGGCGACTGGTCGAGGGCGGGCCGGGTGCGGTCGGCCGCACGCGACGTGCCGCCGGCTGTCGCCGCGCACGGTCGCAGGATGCGGTCTCGGGGCACCGACTCGCCCGACATGGCGCGCACCAGCGCGTCGATGCGCCCCTCGGCTTCGCCGGAAAAGACCAGATCGGCGTCGAGGTAGTCCTCTGGCGCCGTCGACGCTGCCGGTCCACCGACGACGGTTGGTCTGCCGAGCGCGCGCGCCCGCGCGATGATCTCGTGCATGGACTGAGCTTGGATCCGCATGCCGCTGATAAAGACTTGATCGGCCCACAGCAGCTGTTGGTCTGTTAGCGGCTCGACGTTGAGGTCGACGCAGCGAAGCGACCAGCGCGCGGGCAGCAGCGCGGCGACGGTCAAAAGCCCGAGCGGCGGCAGGGAAGCGGCCTTGCCGACGAGCTTCATGCTGTGCTGAAAGCCCCAGTAGCTGAGCGGGAACTGCGGATAGACGAGCAGAATGCGCATGCGTCCAATATGGGGGCACAGCACCACAGAAAATGTATTAGTTTTGTCCTATCTTGCCTCGGCAGCGGGGCCGGTGGGCGTGCGGTGGGCTAGCGCCCGGCGACGACGTTGGGCTTGATGCGCGTACCGGGGCGCAGCTCTTCGGAGCCGCGGCGCACGATGAGGTCACCCTTGCGCAGCGCGCCGTGCACCTCGACGAGCTGGTCGATGGTGGCGCCGCGCTTGATGGCGACGCGCTCGATGGACTGATCGGACTTCTTGAGGCGCAGCACGTAGGTGCCCTCGGTGGACTCGACGATGGCGCCGGGCGGCACGAAGGTCGACGGCTCGCCGCGCTGCATGTTCCAGCTGACCTCGGCGAACATGCCGGGCATCAGCTTCGCGTCGCGGTTGTCGACGTCGAGCTCCACCGGCATGGTGCGCGTGCGTGGGTTGATGGAGCGCGAGATGCGCCGCACGGTGGCCTTGAAGGTGCGCCCCGGCCAGGCGCGCACGGTGAAGGTCTCGGTGGTGCCGACACGCACCGCCGCGACGAGCGTCTCGGGCACCGGCACCGTCAGGCGCAGCGTGGCGATCTGCTCGAGGCGCAGCATCGGCACCTTCTCGGTGGCGGGGCCGACGAGCGCGCCGGTGTGCACGTTACGCTTGGTGACCACGCCCGAAAACGGGGCGACCACGTTGAGGTACTGCTCGAGCGCGCGCAGCGCGCGCACCTTGGCGAGGTGTCCGGCGAGCTGCGCGTCGGCGAGGGCGAGCTCGTTGCCGGCGACAGCGCCCGGCGTCTTGGCCGCGGCCTTGAGCCGGTCGTGAAAGCCCTTGCTGGCGCGCACCTTCGCTTCGGCCTCGGCGCGGCGCGCTGAAAGCTCGGGCGCCTGCAGCGAGACCAACCGGGCGCCCTTGCGCACCACCGATCCGCGGTCGACGTGCACGCGCGAGACGAAGCCGTTGAGCTTGGCGTAGAGCGAGACGGCCTCGAAGGGCGAAAGCTCGCCCTGCAGGCGCGTGGTCGCGCGAAACGGCTTGTAGACCAAGCGCACCACGTCAACGCTGGGCTTCGACGAGGCGGCCATGGCGCGCTTTTCGCCGCCGGCCGCGGCGCCGCCGCAGCCGCTCAGCAGCAGCGACACGAGCGTGACCAGTGAAACGCGTAGATGCCAACCGTTAGACGAAACGCTCATAGCGACACCGCGCACGTGTTGTCGTGCGAGCAGAGCACATCAGACGGATCCGAGTCCGGTCGAGCGAGCCGCACCGTCGTCGGCTGCGGGAGCCTCGGGCGGCGTCTCGTCGCCGGGGTGAAGAGACGAAGAGGCGAAGCGCTTGCGCGTGACGAGGGCGTAGATCGGCGGCAGGAAGAACAGCGTCACCAGCGTCGAGACGATCAAGCCGCCGATGACGGCGCGGCCGAGCGGCGCCGACTGCTCCGAGCCTTCGGCCATCGCCAGCGCGGTCGGGATCATGCCGGTGATCATCGCGATGCTGGTCATCACGATCGGCCGCAGGCGGCTGCGCGCCGCCGTGATCGCGGCGCTCTCGCGGTCGGCGCCCGCGCGCGTACGCGCGTCCGCGGCCGCCGAGACGAGCAGCACGGCGTTGGCCACCGAGACGCCGATGCACATGATCGCGCCCATCATCGACTGCACGTTGAGCGTGGTGCCGCTCAGCCACAGCGCGATGACCACGCCCGAGATGACAGCCGGCGCCGTCGCCAGCACGACCACCGATTGGCGAAACGACTGAAAGTTGGCGGCGAGCATCAGCAGCACCAGCACCGCCGCCAGCACGAAGCCGAAGGCCAGGCTCTCGAGGGTGCTGCGCATCAGCGCAGCCTGGCCGTGCAGCTTGATCTCCATGCCGCGCGGCGGCTTGCCGAGCCCCGCCAGCGCGCGCTCGACCGCCTTGGCCGCGCTGCCGAGGTCGTTGCCTGCGACGTTGGCCGTGACGTGCAGCGTGCGCTGGCCGTTGAGGCGATCGATCTCGCCAGGGGTCACCGTCTGCGCCACCGTGGCCACGTCGCGCAGCAGCGTGCGCCGTCCGGTGCGCGTCATCACGGGGATGTTGAGCAGGTCCTCGTGCGACTTGAGCACGCTTTCGGGCACGCGCACGGCGACGCGGTAGGGCGTGCCGCTCTTGGGGTCGGTCCAGAAGATCTGCGTCGTCAGCACGCTCGAGGAGGTGGCGTTGAGCAGCGACTTGACCACCACCTGCACGCTGAGGCCGAGCTCGCCGACGCGCGCGCGGTCGATCTTGATCGCCAGCGTCGGGTAGTCGAGCGCTTGCGGCAGCTGCACGTCGCGAAGCTCGGGCAGCTTGGCCAGCGCGTCGCGCAGCCGCTCGGCGTAGCGGCGCCGCTGCTCGGTGTCGCCGCCGGAGACGGTGACGTGAAGCGGCGCCAGTGCGCCGAAGTTGAGCACCTGCGAGACGACGTCGCCGGCCTCGAAGGAGAGCCGCACGTCGGGGAAGCGCTTGGCGAGCACGTGCCGCAGCTGCTCGCGCAACGCCTGCGTCGAGGTGCCCTTGATCGCCTGCGGTGTGAGCGCGATCAGCAGCACCGCCTCGTGCGGGCCGCTGTTGAAGGTGTAGATCGCGTTGACCGGATAGCTCCAGGGCGGGCTGCCGATGTTGGCCAACGTCATGCGCACCGCGCCCTCGCCGAGGGTCTGTCGGATCGCGCGATCGATGCCGCGTACGAGCTCCTCGGTGACCTCGAGCCGCGTGCCGACCGGCGCGCGGATCTTGAGCTGCAGCTGCCCGGTGTCCACCGATGGAAACAGCTCCGATGCGAGCCGCGGCACGATAAAGACCGTCGGCGCGCAGACGAGCAGGTAGAGCCCCAGCGCGAGCCACTTCTTGTCGACGAGCTTTTTGGCGAGCCGCTCGTAGGCGCCGGCGAGCGACGACGGGCGGCGCTCGGCGTCTTGCTTGCGCGGCGCGACGTCGAGGTGGCGATCGCGTGCGCCGTAGAGGCGCGCGCCGAGCACCGGCACCAGCGTGGCGGTCAGAAAGTAGGAAGCGACCATCGAGAAGGCGACGGCTAGCGCGAGCGGGACGAACAGCGCGCGGTTCATGCCCTCCATGAAGAAGATCGGCACGAAGACGGCGACGATGCAGAGCATCGCCATCAGCAGCGGGCCCATCACCTCGCGCATGGCGTCGAAGACCGCCTGGCCGCCGCGCTTGCCGAGCGCGAGGTGGGTGTGGATGTTCTCGATGGCGATGACGGTCTGATTGACGAGGATGCCGACGGCCACGGCGAGGCCGCCGAGGGTCATGACGTTGATCGTCTGGTCGGCCGCCTTGAGCGCGACGAGCGCCGAGAGGATCGAAAGCGGGATGGTCGTGATCACGATCGCGGCCGAACGCCAGTTGCGCACGAACAACAGCACCACCAGCGCCGTGAGCAGCGCGCCGAGGGCGCCCTCGATGGCGAGGCCGCGCACCGCGTTTTGCACGTAGAGCGACTGGTCGAACTCGATGTCGATCGAGACGTCGTCGGGGATCTGCGCGCGCATGGTGGGAAGCGCGGCGCGCACGGCGCGGATCACGTCGAGCGTCGAGGCGGCGGCCTGCTTGGTGACCGGCATGTAGACGGTGCGGCGGCCGTTGACGAGCGCGATGTTGTAGACGATGTCGGCGCCGTCCTCGACGCGCGCCACGTCTTTGACCGTGACGGTCGTGCCGTCTTTGACAAGCAGCGGGATGTCGCGCAGGTCGGAGATCTTGGCCACGCGCGCGTTGGGCGCGGCGATGAGCGTCTGCTTGCCGATGCGCACGTTGCCGGCAGGCAGGGTGAGGTTGCCGCGCGCGATCTTCTGCGCGATCTGGTCGGGCGAGAGCCGATAGGCGCGCATGCGGTCGATGTCGAGGTAGGCGACGACCATGCGCACGCGACCGCCCGAGGGCGGCGGCGCCGAGACGCCGGGCAGCGTGGCGAGCAGCGGGCGCACCTTGAACAGGGCGAGGTCTTGGATCTCGGCCTCGTTGCGCGTGCGGCTCGAAAAGACCAGCTGCGCCACCGGGATCGAGCCCGAGTCGAAGCGCAGGATGAACGGCGGGCGCGTGCCCTGCGGCATGTTGGCGAGGCTGCGCGCGGCGAGCGCGGTGACCTGCGCCATGGCCTGGCCGATGTTGACGCTCTCGTGAAAGAACAGCTTGAGAAAGCCCATGCCCTGGATCGACTTGGACTCCATGCGGGCCAGGCCATTGAGGTAGAGGAAGTTGTACTCGTAGAAGCCCACGAGCTGGCCTTCCATGTCGCTCGGCGTCATGCCGCCGTAGGGCTGGATGACGTAGACCACCGGCAGCGACAGATCCGGAAAGATGTCTTGCGATGTCTTGGTCACCGACAGCGACGCGCCGAGCAGGATCGCGATCACCAGCGCGAGCACGGCGACGGGGCGGCGTAGTGCGCCTTGCACCAACATCGCGCTAGCTCTCGCTCGCCGGTTTGGACGTCACTTCGGGCGCGTCTGCGACTCTGGGCTCGGGCCCTTCTTCAGGCTCGGGTGCAGCGCTCGTCAGCGCGGGCGCGGCGTCGGCGGGATCGAGCGACGGGTTGACGAAGCGCTTGCGCGAGAGGATGGCGTAGATCGGCGGCAAGAAGACCAGCGTGATGACCGTCGAGGCGAGCAGGCCGCCGATGACGGCGCGGCCGAGCGGCGCGGACTGCTCCGAGCCTTCGGCCATCGCTAGCGCGGTCGGGATCATGCCGGTAACCATCGCGATGCTTGTCATCACGATCGGGCGCAGCCGGCTGCACGCGGCGCGGATGGCGGCGAGCTCGCGGTCGATGCCGCGCGCGCGCGCGTCGGCGGCCGCCGAGACGAGCAGCACGGCGTTGGCCACCGAGACGCCGATGCACATGATCGCGCCCATCATCGACTGCACGTTGAGCGTGGTGCCGCTGACGTAGAGCGCGACGACGACGCCGGAGATGACCGCCGGCGTGGTGGCGAGCACGACGGTGGACTCGCGGAAGGACTGGAAGTTGGCGGCGAGCATCAGCAGCACGACGATCGCCGCCAGAAGAAAGCCAACCGCCAGGCTCTCGAGGGTGCTGCGCATCAGCGCGGCCTGGCCGTGCAGCTTGACCTCCATGCCGCGCGGCGGCGCGCCGAGCGTGGCCAGCGCGCGCTCGACGGCCTTGGCGGCGCTGCCAAGGTCGTTGCCGGCGACGTTGGCGGTGACGTGGATCGTGCGCTGGCCGTTGCGGCGGTCGATCTCGCCGGGGGTCACCGTCGGCGTGACCGTGGCGACGTCGCGCAGCAGCGTGCGCTGGTTGCTGCGCGTCATCACCGGGATGTTGAGCACGTCCTCCTGCGCCTGCAGCATGTTCTCGGGCACGCGTACGGCGACGCGATAGGGCGTGCCGCTCTTGGGGTTGGTCCAGAAGATCTGCGTCGTCAGCACGCTCGACGACGTCGCGTTGAGCAGCGACTTGACGACGCGGTCGACGCTGAGGCCGAGCTCGCCAACGCGCCGGCGATCGATCTTGATCTCGAGGGTCGGCGAGTCGAGCGCTTGCGGCAGCTGCACGTCGCGAAGCTCGGACAGGCCAGCGAGCGCCGCGCGCAGGCGCTCGGCGTATTTGCGCCGCTCGGGGGCGCTCGCGCCCGAGACGGTGACGTGGATCGGCGCCAGGGCGCCGAAGTTGAGCACCTGCGAGACCACGTCGCCCGCCTCGAAGGAGAGCCGCACCTTGGGGTAGCGTTTGGAGAGCACCGCGCGCAGCTTCTCTTGCAGCGCCTGCGTGCTGGCGCGCTTGATCGCTTCGCGCGAGAGGGCGACCAGCAGCACCGCCTCGTGCGAGCCGCTGTTGAAGGTGTAGATCGCGTTGACCGGGTAGCTCCACGGCGGGCTGCCGATGTTGGCGAGCGACATGCGCACGGCGTCTTTGCCAACGGTCTGGCGGATCGCCTCGTCGATGCCGCGCACGAGCTCCTCGGTGCGCTCGAGGCGCGTGCCCACCGGCGCGCGGATCTTGAGCTGCAGCTGCCCGGTTTCCACCGACGGGAAGAGCTCGGAGGCGAGCCGCGGCACGAGCAGCGCGGTGGGCGCGCACATCAGCGCGTAGAGGCCGAGGGCGAGCCACTTGCGCGCCACGAGCCAGCGCGCGAGGCGCTCGTAGCCGCGCACGAGCCAGGTGCGGTGATCGTCTTCGGTGCGGCCGGTGGAGACGAGGTCATCGAAGTGCGTCTCGTGGCCGACGGCGTGCGGGCGCGCCGAGCGAAACAGGCGCGCGGCGAGCACCGGCACCAGCGTGGCGGTCAGAAAGTACGAGGCGACCATCGAGAAGGCGACGGCCAGCGCCAGCGGCACGAACAGCGCGCGGTTCATGCCCTGCATGAAGAAGATCGGCACGAACACGGCGATGATGCAGAGCATCGCGAGCAGCAGCGGCCGCATCACGTCGCGCATGGCGTCGAGCACGGCGTGGCCGGCGCTCTTGCCGAGGGCGAGGTGCGTGTGGATGTTCTCGATGGCGACGGTGGCCTGGTCGACGAGGATGCCGACGGCTAAGGCGAGGCCGCCGAGGGTCATGACGTTGATGGTCTGGCCGGCGGCCTTGAGCGTGACCAGCGCGCAGAGGATCGACAGCGGTATGGTGGCGATGACGATCGCGGCCGAGCGCCAGTTGCGCAGAAACAACAGCACCACCACGCCGGTGAGAAACGCGCCGAGCGCGCCCTCGAAGGCGAGACCGTGCACGGCGTTCTGCACGTAGAGCGACTGGTCGAACTCGATGTTGATCGACACGTCGCTCGGCACCTGCGCGCGCATCTTGGGCAGCGCGGCGCGCACGGCGCGGATCACGTCGAGCGTCGAGGCGGCGGCCTGCTTGGTGACCGGCATGTAGACGGTGCGGCGGCCGTTGACGAGCGCGATGTTGTAGACGATGTCGGAGGCGTCTTCGACGCGCGCGACGTCTTTGACCATGATCGTGGTGCCGCCCTTGACGAGCAGCGGGATGTTGCCGAGCTCTTTGATCTGCGACACGCGCGCGTCCGGCGCGGCGATCATCGTCAGCCGCCCCATGCGCACGTTGCCGGCGGGCAGCGTGAGGTTGCCGCGCGCGATCTTGGTGGCGATCTGGTCGGGCGACAAGCGCAACGCGCGCATGCGATCGATGTCGAGGTAGGCGACGATCATGCGCACGCGGCCGCCCGAGGGCGGCGGCGCCGAGACGCCCGGCAGCGTGGCGAGCAGCGGGCGCACCTTGAACAGGGCGAGGTCCTGCACCTCGGCCTCGGAGCGCGTGGGGCTCGAGAAGACGAGCTGCGCCACCGGGATCGAGCCCGAGTCGAAGCGCAGGATGAACGGCGGGCGCGTGCCTTGCGGCATGTTGGCGAGGCTGCGCGCGGCGAGGGCGGTGACCTGCGCCATCGCCTGGCCGATGTTGACGCTCTCGTGAAAGAAGAGCTTGAGAAAGCCCATGCCCTGGATCGACTTGGACTCCATGCGGGCGAGGCCGTTGAGGTAGAGAAAGTTGTACTCGTAAAACCCGATCAGCTGACCTTCCATGTCGCTGGGGGTCATGCCGCCGTAGGGCTGGATCACGTAGACCACCGGCAGCGACAGATCCGGAAAGATGTCTTGCGACGTCTTGGTGATCGACAGCGACGAGCCGAGCAGGATCGCCAGCACCAGCGCGAAGATCGCCACCGGGCGCCGCAGCGCGCCTTCGACGAGAAACATCGTGGCTTTGGTTACCTCGTGCGCCCGAGGGCGATCACGCCGCTGAGGTCGCCGCCAGCGCGCGCAAGGAGCACCAGCGCTCTGAGCACCTCGATGCGCGCGATGGCGTGCTCGAGATCGGCTTGGGCCAGCACGCGCTGGGCGTCGGCGACGCTGGTGATGGTCGACAGCGCGGCGCGGTAGCGCGCCGAGGCTTGCTGCCAGGCGGCGCGCGCGGCGGCGAGCGCGATGGGCGT
>JAGQIK010000570.1 GCA_020431405.1 Myxococcales bacterium | reverse complement strand
CGGCGCTGCCCGAGGCCGTGCCTTCGGCGCTGCCCGCGGCGGCGGCCGTCGCGCTGCCCGCGGTCGCCGAAGCGGTGGCGGCGCTACCGGCAGGATCGGCGCTGCCCGCGGCGGCGGCGGCGCTGCCTGCGGTGTTGGGCTTGCGGTCTCTGAGCAGGTACTTGGTGCCGAGGAAGACGAGCAGGCCGCCGAGCACGAAGGCGACGAGCATCATCGGCACGGGCGACTTGCTCTCGGCCGGAGGCGCCGACAACGGCGCGGTCGTCATGGCGCTCGGCGGCGGCGCCGTGATCACTTGCGGCGGCGGCGGCGCTGGCTCGGGCTCGGGCTCGGGCTCCGGCTCGACGACCGGCACGCGGGCCAGGTCGGCGAGCTGCGAATCATCGACGATCGGCGCGGGAAGCGAGGTGTTCCACTCGCGCGCCTGGTCGACGAACAGCTCGAGGGCGTCGTCGAGCGACTCGCCGCCGGCGCCATTGCTGCCGCCGTCGACGCTGGGCTGAATGTTGGCGACGAAGGCTTTGACCGAGCGCTCGACGTCGAACTCGGGCGCGGGCTCGTCGAAGTAGGCGTCCGCAGCGCGCTGGGTGAGGCTCGACGAGGCGGGCGGCTGCTTGATAGGGGCTTCCGGTCGGGGCGCCTTGGCGGCAGCCTTGCCGACCTCTTTGCCGCGCCGCAGAGAGGCAGACGCCTGATCTGCCATCGCGGCGAGCTCGGCGTCTTCAGGCGCGACGCTGGTGGTGTCGGTTTCGTTTTTTGTCGGCACGGTCTGGGACTCCATGTTGCTCGCCGCCGACTGCTCGCGTGCGGCCAGCTTCTCGTGCTCGGCGTCCGTCGCGCGGGAACCGTTCCCGCCGACGGCCGGAAGCGTGTCGCTGCTGCGCGCCACGCTCGCGTACTCGGACGTGCCCGCCGTCTGCGGCGAGGCGATGACCTTGGGCACCGCTCGCACCGCAGGCTGTGAATCCGCGGTGGAGACCTTGGGCTCGCTCGGCTCCTCGAGGGCGAAGGTCGATTCGCTCAGCGACGCGACCGTCTCCTCGTCGAACAGCTCGGAGAGATCGTCCATAGGAACGCGCACGGTATCGTTCGACTCTGCGACACCGGCTTCGACCTCGTCCTTGGCGAACAGCACCAGCGGCGCTGCCTGCAGCTCTTGCGGGCTCGACGCCGCCCACGTCTCGAGGGCCTCGCGAAGCTCGCTCACCGAGGCGAAGCGCGCTGCGGGGTCTTTGGCCATCGCGCGCGCGATCGTCGCGCGCAGCCCCTCGGGGATCGTGTCGGGCATCTCGGGCTGCACCTCGCGGTGCTGCTGCTCGAGCTCCTCGTCGCTGCCGACGAAGGGGCGCCGCCCGCAGAGCATCTCGTAGAGCAGCACGCCGAGGGCGTACACGTCGGCGGCGGCGCTGGTGTTGCCGTCGAACTGCTCGGGGGCCAGATAGGCGGCGGAGGCGCCTTCCAGCGAGGCCTGCTCGGAGAGCGTGCTGAGGCCGAAGTCGGTGACGCGCGTCGAGATGCTGCCGCCCGTACGCGGCACGAGCAGCACGTTGTGCGGCTTGAGCGCGCCGTGAACGAGGCCCGACTCGTGCGCGGTCTCGAGCGCGAGGCAGACCTGGCCGATCACGAGCAGCGTCTGCGCGGCGGGCAGCCGGCCGTGCTCGCCGAGCACTGCGTGCAGGTCGCGACCGCGCACCCGATCCATCGCCATCAGGAAGCGGCCGAAGGTGGTCCAGTCGCTCGCGTTGGGTACGACGATGTGTGGGTGCGAGAGCTCGCCGAGCGCTTCGAGCTGCTTCCAGAGCGGCTGCACGCGCGCCATCAGGCTCAGGCGGCCGTGCAGCAGCTTGACCGCGTGCTCGTTGCCTTCGCGATCCG
>JAGQIK010000569.1 GCA_020431405.1 Myxococcales bacterium | reverse complement strand
TTCCAGCCGCCGTGCCCGCAGCCGCCGTACCCGCAGCCGCAGCCGTCGTCGCGCCGCCGCCGGCTGGGTCGGCCTTGTTGCCTTGGATGAAGGTCTTGTACATCACGATGTTGATCTTGCGCCCGTCGGGCTTGACCTTGACCTTCCAGTAGGTGCCACCCTCTCCGGCGACCATCTGGCGACAGAGCTCGCTCGGGTCGCTGCCCCACTGCACGCAGATCTCGTCGCCGCGCACGCGCCACTTACCGTTGCGTGCCGTCTTGGAGCCCTGCTGGTAGGAGCGGAAGGTGCCGTTGGGATCGTAGTAGCTGCGGAAGTAGTAGTGCTTCTTGAGGTGGTCGCCTTGCACGGTCTTGCCGGCGAAGAGCTTGGTGATCTCTGCGCCGGTCAGCACGCGCCGGGGATCCGATGATTGGTGGCGCTCGTAGTGGCGCCGGCGCCGGCAGCCGCTGGCGAGCACCATCGCCAGCACCGCCATCAGGGCGATGGCCGCGAAGCTCGCGCGGCGTTGCTTGCTCGTCGTCATCACGTGTTGTTCCTCTCGCTGAGTTTAACCGCCGCAGCCGCCGCAGCCACCGCCGCCCCAGAAGAACCAGGTCGTGCCGCCACCACCGCCGCCGCCGCCGCCGCGCCCGAACACGATGCCCAGAATGACGACCAGCGCGATAACTCCGATGATTGCACCAACGATCCAACCCATACGTTACGTCCTCGTTGTGGCGTTACTCAGTCTTCCATCTCGTCTGCCACGCGGGCGGCCGTGTCCACGACCATCATCATCTGGCTGTAGAGCTGCTTCAGCTCCGGCAAACTCGGATTGATATCACCGCGTTGCAGCCGGATGAGGTTCTGCATGGCGTTGCCATCGAACCCCATCGTCTCGGCGGCTACCTTGGCCACCGCACCCTTTTTTACGGGTTTCTTGCCGCTTTTTAGCTCTACCAGCGTCGCGACGCTGTCGAAGAACGTGCGCACGGTACCGACCAGCGTCTGCTTGATCGCCTCGGGATTGTCCGAGCCCTGGATGTAGAAGCTGCGCAGGCGCAGCATCACGTTCTTGAGCTCCTGCTCGCAGCGCAGCCGGATGTGCTGGCGCTGGATCGGCATCTGCGAGATCACGTCCTGTCCACCGACGAGGATGTGATGGCGCTTGATGTCGAGGAACTTGATCGGGAACACGTCTGTCGAGCGGTGCAGATCGTTGGGCGTGAGCACCATCGGCGAGAGATTGAACCCGGTGATGGCCTTACGCACCGGCGGCGCGAGCCGGTCGAGGACGTTGAGGTTGATGTCGTTGACGACGATAACGACGTGCACGACGTGCTTGCCGCCCGAGCCTTCCTGCACCTCGCCCTTGGCGTACGGGCCGTAGAGCTCGAGCGCTATGAGCTGGTTGCCCAGCGCGCCCTGCAGCTCGGCGAAAAGCTGCTGCAGGTTCTGCTGGACAGCGGCGGGTACAGTTACGTTCGCGTTCGCTTCGTTCACCTTCTCCTCCGTTCGCTGCGGCCCACGAGTCTCTCACAGCTGTGGCGCCATTAGCTAGCCACCGAGCGCCGTTGTCGCGAGCAAAGTCGCGGCGCGCAGCGCACCCCACAGCGTGATGTAGTCGTCGGCCCTCAGCAGCACCGACTTGCCGTCGATACGCTGCGCCGAGGGCATGAACTCCGCGACGTCAGCCATGGCGCTGTTGGTGAACGTCAGCGTCGACTCGAGCGGCGCGCTGAACGTAAACGGCGCCACGCTGGCGCGCCGTTCGATCGCCGCGCGCACGCCCGACGCGATCAGCGCGCGCGCGCGCTTGGGGTGCATGCACTTGGCGGCGGTGCGTCCGAGACCCTCTTTGACCGAGACCGTAACGCAGTGCTCGACGAGCGCGCCGGCCTCGTCGGCGGCAGCGCGGTCGCCCGCAACAAAGATCATGGGAACGCCGTAAGCGCCTGCTAGGGCAGCGTTGAGGCCGATCTCGCCAACCTCGCGACCGTTGATGACCACGCGCTCGACGGTACGCGTCCACATGGTGTGGTCGAGCACGGCGCGCCCCACGCCCTTGCGCGCGTGGTAGCCGACGAGCAGCAGCGCGTCGATGTCCGAGGTCAGCCCCGCCATTTGCCCGAGCGGCCGCGGGCGGCCGCGCACCAGCGTCGCCGCTTCGTGAAGCGCCTGTGGTGGGATGTTGCGCTGCGTGGCGTGGCCGTCGGAGACGATGATTTCGGTCGCGCCGCACGATAGCGCCGCTTCGACCACAGTGTTGACCTCCGCAACCATCAGTGCGCGCGCCGCCTCGTACTCGCGGTTGCCCGCCACCGTCTCGTTCTGGTGCACGACACCGGCGACACCTTCCATGTCGGCCGAGATGTATAGGCGCAGCGGCCGCGCTTCGTGCTCGCCGCCGCCGTGCGCGCCCTCGTCGGTGGCGCGTGCGACGGTGGCGTGTTCTCTCGTCGTCATGCCTCTCCCCAGCGCGGGTAGTCGAGCTGCGCGGCGTCTTCTACCGTCTTCCAGCTGCGCGGCAACTCCTCGCGGATCTCGATGTGAGCCGGCACCGCGTGTCGCGACAGTCGCGCGCGGCAGTGCTCGGCGATGGTCTCGGCGGCTAGCGTAGCGCCTTGACGCGGCACCACGACGGCGCGCAGCGTGGCCGACGCGTCGGGGTGCTGCTCGCGCAGCACGACGGCGTCTACGACGTCCGGGTGCGCACGCAGCGCGCGCAGCACGACGTCGGCGTAGACGCGGCGCCCGCCGATCTCGACGGCGGTCTTCTTGCGGCTGACGATGCGCAGCCGTCCGTCGTCCTCGAAGCGGCCCATGTCGCCGGTGTGAAACCAGCCGCCGGCGAAAGCCTCGGCGCTGGCCTGCGGCGCGCCTTCGTAGCGGGTCGCCATCAGCGGGGTGCGCACGAGGATCTCGCCGACCTCGCCGCGCGGGCGCTCGCGCCCCTCGTCGTCGACGATGCGGATGCGCACGCCGCGCATGGGCCGGCCGTCCTTGCAGATCGCGCCCACCTCGGAGGTGCCGTAGCGCTCTTCGACGCGCACGCCGAAGCGCTGCTCGAAGCGCTTCTGCACCGGCGGCGGCAGCCGGTTGCCCGTCGAGTAGATCGCGCGCAGGCGCGGCGCCACGCCGTGCTCGTCGCGCGCGCTCTCGTCGTCGGCGAGCGCGGCGAAGTGAAACGGGTTGGCGTGAAAGATCGTCGCGCGATGGTGCGCGATCTGCTGCCACACGGCAGCCGGCGTAAACGACGCGGGCAGGATCATCGATACCCCATAGTAGATGCCCGCCAGCGCGGCGCCGAGCAGCGTCGGGCTGCGAAAGAGCGGTGCCAGCGAGAAGCAGCGCTCGTCGGGGGTCGGCGGCGCGAAGCGGCGCCAGGCGTGGGCCACCGCGAGCGCGCGCCGCTGCGACATCAGGATGCCCTTGGGGATGCCGGTGCTGCCCGAGGTGCGGATGTAGAGCAGGTCGTCGTCGGGGCGGCTCGTCGCGGGCGGCGCCTCGTCGCCTTGCTGCCAACTGGCGAGCTCGTCGGCGAGCACCACGCGCAGCGCGTCGTCTTCGATGCTGCCTTCACGCACGCGCGCGAGCAGCGCGTCGTCGCAGAGCAGCGTGGCGACGTCGCAGTCGCGCATGGCGCGCGCCAGCTCGGGCGGCTGATAGAACGTGTCGAGCGGCACCAGCACGGCGCCGAGCTCGGCGGCGGCGAGAAAGCCGACGATCCACTCGAGGCGGTTGGGCAAGAGCAGCGCGAAGCGCTCGCCGCGCGCCACGCCGCGCCGTGCGAGCTCGCTGGCCGCCACGCGCGCGCGCCGACGCAGCTCGGCGAACGAGAGGCGCTGCTCGTCGTTGACGAACGCGTCGCGCTCGGGCCAGCGCCGCGCCGCGCGCTCGAGGGCAGCAGGCAGCGTCGCGGGACGTCGGCGCAGAAGTGACGCGAATCGGCTCAGGGCGGCCACGCCGAGAGCCTATCGCGCCGCCGCGCCGTTGACAGCGCATTCGGTTCGGCGAGACATTGCAGAGCATGACGGTGGACGAACGCTACATCGACGAGGAGCTGGAGATCGCCGACGAGGCGTCCCAGGTGCGGGTGGACAAGGTGGACGTGGCGAAGCTGCTCGACGAGCCGATCCGCGTGCTCGATCCGGGGCCGCCGATCTGCTGCGACGCCAGCGCCAGCATTCGCGACGCCGTGGCGATGATGCAGAAGCGCCGCATCGGCTGTTTGCTGGTGACCGACGGCGAGGAGCTGGCGGGCGTCATCACCGAGCGCGATCTGTTGCTCAAGCTCATCGACCGCGGCCTCGATGGCGCGTCGACGCCCGTCTCGCAGCTGATGACGCGCGACCCCGAGACGCTTCATCACGACGACCCGCTGGCGCTGGTCCTCAACAAGATGAGCGTGGGCGGCTTTCGACACGTGCCGCTGGTCGACGAGCAGGGACACCCGACGGGCATCGTCTCGGTCAAAGACGTCGTCGACTACATCGTCGACATCCTGCCGCCGAGCAGCGTTGCCAACCTGCCGCCTGACCACCGACTGGTGGCCCGCTCGCGCGAGGGCGGCTAGCGATGGCACCCGCTTCTCGGCGGATCCAGGCTACGGGGCCACAGGCCACAGGCCACAGGCCACGGGCTCGTAGGCGCGAGCAAAGCACGCTTCCCCGAACGTCGTCTGCGGGGCGCGTAGGGTGGGCGAAGCGTGCAATGCGCTGGCGCTCGACGCCTGTGGCCCGTGGCCCTGAGCCTGTGGCCTCCCGCTAGGGCGATCCCTGCGCTGCTTCGCTGCGCACGAACGCGTATAAACAGTCGAGCTCGTAGCGGTCGAGCGGCGCGTCGCCGGAGGGTGGCATCGGCTTGGCGCAGTCGCTGCCCTCGACGCGGTCGAAGAGCACGCCGCCGGCGCCGTCGTCGGTGATCAGCGGGCGCCCGCCGCAGCTCGCCGCGCGCTTGCCGAGCATGCGCGCGACGGCGCCGGGCGTCACCAGGTCGAGCCCGCCGCGCGGCGACGCCGAGCCGTGGCAGGCGCCGCAGCGCTCGATGAAGATCTCGTGACGGACGTCGATGCCTAGCTCGCAGGCCGAACTCACCGCCGAGTGCGTGCCGCTGACGTTGCCAGTGCCGCCGCTGCCAGTGCCGCCGCTGCTATTGCCGCCGTTGTCGGGCGACGGCTGCTGCTGGTGTCGCGGCTGGCCGGGGTCGACCGACTCGATGGTGCCCACGCAGCCGGCGAGGGCCAGCGCGAGCGCAGCGGCAGCAGCGTATGCGGCGGCGCGCGACACGCTTGGCCCTAGCCGAGGCCCGTCAGCGGAGCGGGACAGAACAGCGGGTTGCCGAAGGTCTTCGTGTCCTCGAGCCCCATCACCTGACACAGCGACGCCAGCAGCTGATTGTGCGGCTTGCCGCCGAAGTCGATCGCGCGTCCCGTGCGCAGGTTGCCGCCGGCGTTGCCGATCAGCAGGAACGGCACGCGCCGTCGCGAGTGGTTGTTGCCCTTGCCCAGATCGTTGCACCACATCACGACGGTGTTATCGAGCAGCGAGCCGTTGCCCTCGGGCGTGGCGGCGAGCTTGCCCACGAAGTAGGCCAGCTGCTCGGCGTACCAGGTCATGATCTTGGTGAGGCTGGTGTTGCCGGCGACGTTGGTGTCGCCCGAGTGCGAGAGGCCGTGATGGCCGCTGTTGACGCCGATCCAGGGGAAGCTCACCGGGCTCTCGCCGTGGCTCCACTGCAGCGACGCGACGCGCGTGAGGTCGCACGCGAGCGCCATGTGGATGATGTCGAGCTGCTGCTTGCCGACGTCGCCGTAGCTCTGCGGCGAGAGCGGGTCGACGCCGACGGCGTTGATCTCGGGCGGCTTGCACGCGCCGCCGGGATCGCCCGACGCAGTGAGCTCCTTTTCCATCATGCG
Source organism: Myxococcales bacterium (assembly GCA_020431405.1). Classification (GTDB taxonomy): domain Bacteria; phylum Myxococcota_A; class Polyangia; genus JAGQIK01. Next base: position 11,118 of record JAGQIK010000569.1, on the reverse strand, counting down.
CACCGCGTCGAGATGCGTGTCGAGCATCTCGCGCTCTTGGCCGCCCAGCTCGCGCTTGATCGCGGCCAGCTCCGAGGTGACCGAGTCGAGCAGGCTCTTGCGCTGGCGGCGCAGCTTCTCGACGCCGAGTGGATCCTTCTGCCCAGCGATCTGGCCGAAGATCGCGTCGAAGGCGAGCTTGGGGCTCTCCTGCGGCGGCATCGGCTGACCCGCGGCGGCGTAGATCATGCGCGACATGGTGTTGGCGAAGCGCACCTGCACGCCGAGCTCCACCGACTTGAAGGGGCGGTCCTTGCTTACCGTCGCGGCGATGTGCTGGTCGACGGACACGCCGCCAGCCCACTGACCGATGAGCTCGTAGCCCGTGAGCAGCGACGCCAGCGCGCGCTGGTGCGGACCGCCGCCGCCGGCGTAGCTCGACTCGAGGTCGAGGCCGTCGAGCACCAGCAGCTTGTCTTTGTACTGGCGCAGCGGCTCGAGGATCGGTGTGAGCGCGAAGTCGTCGCCGGGCGTGGGGAAGAAGTCGCGCGCGATGGTGCCGTTGGGCGTGAAGAAGACGACGAGACGGCGCGGAAAACCGTTGGCGTTGGCCGTGCGCATGCGCACGATGGGCGCCACGCCGAGCGCGGCGGCACCGGCGAGGCCTCCGAGGAACATACGACGAGAGAGCGACATGCGGCTGGGGCTCCTTTCACGGCTTTCGAGGCGCTAGTTCTTGTCGTTCGAGCTGGGCGAGCTGGGCGAGCTGGGCGCGGGATCGCTGCCGCTGGCGTCGGCCTCGGCGAGCAGCGTCGCGATGGCGACGATCAGCTCGCGCAGATCGCCGTCCGCCGCGGCGAAGCGCTTCTGCGCCTCGCGGATGGCGCAGGCGTCGAAGCCGCTCTCGCGCCGCCCGAAGGCGTAGCGGAACCACTGCTTGACCATGCAGCGCTGCACCTGCGCGCTCTCGGCGAGCTTCTTGGCGAGGTCGGGCACGCCGCGAAAGTCGCCGTCGAGATCGACGGTGTCGACGAGGCTGCCCGAGTCGTCGATGGGCTTGCCCGCTTCGGTGTCGCGGTAGCGGCCGACGCCGTCGTAGCGCTCGAAGCCGAAGCCGATGGGGTCCATCAGCTGGTGGCAGCTCTTGCAGCTCGGATCCTTGCGGTGCTCCTCGAAGCGCTGGCGCGTGGGCAGCGAGGGATCGGGGTCGGGCGGCGTGGCGGCGACGTTGTCGGGCGGCGCCGGCAGGTCTTGGCAGAGCAGCCGCTCGCGCACGAACTTGCCGCGGCGGATGGGCGAGCTCTGGTCGGTGTTGGCGTTGATCGCGAGGAAGCTGGCGTGGGTCAGCAGGCCAGCGCGGCGGCTCGCATCGAGCTCGACGCGATGGGCGACGCTCGGCGACTTGTCGGCGCCGATGTCGATGCCGTAGTGCGCCGCGAGGCGCGCGTCGACGAAGGTGTAGCCGCCGGTGAGCAGCGTGCGCAGCTTGCCGTCTCCGCTGCGCAGCACCTCGTGCACGAAGGCTTCGGTCTCGCGCTTCATGCTCGCCGCCAGCGCGCTGTCGAAGCCGGGATAGGTGTTTTCGTCCTTGGAGATCGCGTCGAGGCGGTCGAGCTGCAGCCACTGGCGAAAGAAGTCGGCGATGGCGCGGTCGGCGCGCTTGTCGGCGAGCATCACGCGCGCCTGCTGGGCGATCTGTTCGCCTTTGTCGAGGCCGCCTTTCTCGGCGAGCGAGAGCAGCGCCTCGTCGGGCGGCGCGCCCCACAGAAAGTACGACAGCCGCGCGGCGACGCTGTAGGCGCGCTGTTTCTCGGGACGCTGGCGCCGATAGACCAGGCGCGGCGACTGCAGCATCGCGCGCAGCACCAGGCGCAGCGCGTCCTCGGCGCTCTGACCGTCTGCGACGGCCTCGCGGTAGAGCTTGATCAGCCGGTCGGCCACGTCCTGTTTGACCGGCTCGCGGAAGGCGCGGCGGCCGAAGCTGACGATCATCTCGCGGGCGCACTTCTCGTCGATCGTGTTCCCTTGGGGCGTATTTTTCTGGGGTGCGCTGGCGGCGCAGCCGACCACCGTGCCGAGGTCTGCCTGCTTGGCGGCCGTCTCGGCGGCGGCGGCGTAGCGCTTGACCAGCAACGCGGAGGTGGTGGCGCCGACGGCGAAGCCGAGGCTGTCGTCGTCGGGGGGAAAGGTCGTGACGTCGATGTCGACGCCGACAAGATCGCGCAGGGTGGCTTGGTACTGCGTGCGCGTCAGGCGCGCCAGCGCCGGCATGGTCACCGGCGCGCACAGACCTGAGCTGGTGCTGCCGGTGCCGCCGCCAGAGCCGCCGCCGTTGCCGCTGCCGCCGACGATTCCCTGACAGCCGCTGACTGCCAGCACCAGGATCGCGATGAGATGTTTGTGCATGGACGGCGACGGCCGTTGCAGCCCGCACGCCAACTCACCCACATGTATGCAGAGGCGCCTCGGAGCTGAGGCCTATCATGGTGTTGGCGCGATCTGGGCGCGCCGCGGGCAGCGCGCGAGGGCGGGGAGTCTTCACCGCGCTGCTGGTGAGTGCACTACCCGCTGCGGGAAATCTTTTGCGCGGTACCATGGGCGCTCACTTCTCGAGGAGCGTGACTGACCGTGTTCAAGTGGAGCGACAGCCACAAGCAGCTGCGCATGATGCTGCGCAAGTTCGTCGACGCCGAGGTGGTGCCGCAGATCGACGCCATCGAGCACGAGGGCGCGCCGCCCTACGACGTGCTGCGCAAATTTTGGAAGACCTTCGGCATCGGCGACATGCTGGTGGGCGAGTACAAGGCGCGTCGCAAGAAGGCCGAGGCGCGCGCCGCGGCGGGCGGCAGCGGCAGCGGCGGCGGCGAGGCGGCGGATGCGGGCAGCAAGAAGAAGCCCGATCCCAGCGCGGCGCTCGATCAGGGCGCCATGCGCGCGCTGCCGATCATCGAGCTCTCGCGCCACTCGGCGGGCATGGTCACGGCGCTCGGCGTGAGCATGGGCCTGACGCCCAACGCGATCATCGCGCGCGGCACGCCGGCGCAGCAGGATGCCTACGTGCCGGCGCTGCTGACGCTCGACAAGATCGGCGCCTGGGCGATCACCGAGCCGGGCTCGGGGTCGGACGCCTTCGGCGCCATGCGCGCGACGGCCAAGCCCGATGGCGACGACCACTTCATCCTCAACGGCAACAAGACGTTCATCACCAACGGCCCCTACGCCGACGTGATCATCTTCATCTGCAAGCTCGACCGCGGCGAGCCGCCCGAGCGGCGCAAGATCGTCTCCTTCATTCTCGACGGCGAGATGGAGGGGCTCGAGCGCTCGAAGCCGCTGCGCAAGATGGGGCTGCACGGCTCGCCCACCGGCGAGATCTTCGCCTCGGACCTGCGCGTGCCGATATCGCGGCTGGTGGGCGAGCGCGTCGATGACGAGGACGCCGGCTCGGCGCGCGACGACGCCAAGAAGACGTTCACCGCCGAGCGCTCGGGGGTGCTGGCGATGGCGCTCGGCATGATCGAGCGCGCGCAGGAGCTGTCGCTCGAGTACGCGCGCACGCGCGTGCAGTTCGGCAAGCCCATCGGCGAGCGCCAGCTGATCCAGCTCAAGCTGGCCAAGATGGAGGTGGCACGCCAGAACGTCGAGAACATGCTGTTCAAGACCATCGAGTCGACGGCGCACGGCGAGCCGCCCGACATCGCGGCCGCCTCGGCGGGCAAGCTCTACGCGGCGCAGGCCGCGATGGAGGTCTGCCTCGAGGCGGTGCAGGTCTTCGGCGGCAACGGCTACATGGCGGAATACCGCGTCGAGCAGCTCGCGCGCGACGCCAAGGTGCTGCAGATCTACGGCGGCACCGACGAGATCCAGGTCTCGCAGATCGCGCGCTCGTTGCTCTGGCGCTGAGGTTGGGGGAAGATAGCGGTGCAGCAGCGTGGAGCTAACGCACCAAGGGAGAGAGCGCTCCATGCTTTTCGGAAGAACCGCTGTCCTCGCAGCAACGATCCTCTTCGCCGCAGCCTGCGGCAACCGCACCGCCAACAACAACCCAGACAAGTCGCTCGGCGACTACACCGTCGATAGCTCGTCCTCGGAGAGCCTCATCGGCGGCGACGTCACGAGCGACGCCGGCGGCCCGCCGGATGCACCACCCGACGCGCTGAGCAACGATCTCGCGCCGCCGGACCTGCTCTCCAACGACGCCAAGATCGCCGCTCCCGACGTCAATCCGAACCTGCCCAACTGCGGCGACAAGCTGTGCGACCAAGCGGCCGGCGAGTACTGCGTCAGCTGCCCGCAGGACTGCGGCAAGTGCCTCGCCAACTGCGGCGACAACGCGTGCAAGCCGGGCGAGGGCGAGTCGTGTGTCAGCTGCCCGCAGGACTGCGGCAACTGCCTCGCCAACTGCGGCGACCAGCAATGTCAGACCAGCCAGGGCGAGCACTGCGTGAGCTGTCCGCAGGACTGCGGCAAGTGCCTATCGGGCTGCGGCGACTCGGTGTGCTCTTCGGTGCAGGCCGAGAGCTGCTCGACCTGTCCGCAGGACTGCGGCCCGTGTCTGGGCGGCTGCGGCGACGGCTTCTGCAAGCCGAGCGAGGGCGAGTCGTGCGTCAGCTGTCAGCAGGACTGCGGCAAGTGCCTGCAGAACTGCGGCGACAACGTCTGTCGCTCGGTGCAGGGCGAGCAGTGTCTCAACTGCCCGCAAGACTGCGGGCCCTGCCTACAGAACTGCGGCGACAAGATCTGCGATCCCAGCGAGGCGGAAAACTGCGTCACCTGTCCGCAGGACTGCGGCAAGTGCCCGGGGACGCCCTAGAGCGCTCTAGGCGCTACCTCGGCGCACGCCGCCGGCGCAGCACGCTGTGCAGGCCGAAGAGCAGCAGCATCAGCGCGCTGAAGGTGAAGAGCCCCTTCGCGTGGCCGCCGCCCGCTGCGCCGTTGCTACCGCCGTCGCCGCGCAGCACGCCCGAGATCTTGGCTTTGATCTCGAGCTGCGAGCGTCGGGCCGACGCGTCGACCACGGTGCAGATCACGTTGCCGCTGTTGAGCAGCTCGGCGACGGCGCCGCTCGCGCACTGGCAGGTGGGAAAGCCGCCGCGCTGCACGCAGGTGCCGGCGGGGCCGCAGTTGTAGCCGTTGCAGGGGTCGATGGGCGTGCCCACGCCGGCAGCCTGGTCGGTGACGCCGTAGGGGTTCTTCTCGGGCACGCAGGTGACGCTGTTCTGGCCGTCGGGATCCTGCACGGGCGTGGCGACCTGGCCGGCGGGGCACTGGCAGGCGACGCCGGCGCCGGCGAGCTCGATGCACTTGGCGCCCTGGCCGCAAAAGTTGAACTCGCAGCGCGAAGGCACGCGGTCTTGATAGACGCCGCAGCCCCACAGCGTGGGCTTGCTGCTCAGATCGAGCGTGGCCTCGCGGCTGGCGGCGGGGCTGTCGAACTTGACGAACATCGGGTCGACCGTCATGTGCTGCGGGCTCATGCGCGTGTAGAAGCGCGAGACGATCGGGCCGAGCGACTTCGCCGCGCCGCTGGCGGTGTTGCCGCCGACGTACTCGCGCACCCAGCGCTGGCCGTTGGCCTCGTCGGCGACCTTGGCGACCCAAGCGAAGTAGTTGGTGCGGCCGGTGGCGTCGAAGACGATCGCCTTGTTGTCGGGATCGACCACGTCGTAGTTGGCAGGGCGATAGGGCGACGCGCCGACGATGAAGACGAGGATGCCCATCAGCGGCTGCGCGGCGACGGCGGTGAGCTTGATCGGCACCATCGGGTTTTCGGCGTTGTAGGTCATGGCGATGGGCACGATGTCGCTCGCGCTCTTGCCGGCGCGCAGCTTGAGCGCGAGAAAGCGCATCGTGGGGCTGTTGTAGGCGTCCATTACGGGCGTCATGTTGTCCGAGACGTTGTAGTCGTTGTCCTGCAGCCACTTGACGAGGTCGGCGGTCTTTTCGGCGCCGAGCACGTGGTACTCGTAGTTGTTGGTGTAGCTGTGCTTGTGCACGGTGACGGGCGGTTTGGCGTCGGGGGTGCTGTTGGCCGCGGCGTAGTCGGCCGCGCCGCAGCCGAAGCCGCCGCCGCCGCTCGACGCGCACTGGTCGGGCGCGGGCAGCGTGACCTGCAGCGACGTGGCCTGATCGAGGTCGGTGAAGTAGTCCTGCTGCGAGTCTTTGACGTCGGGCACCGACGGCACGGGCACGACCCAGGCGAAGTTTTCGGGGCTGCCGCGATATTGGATCTGCACGTGGGCGGTGATGGTGCCGTCGCCGTTGACGACGAAGATGATGCGCTCGGCGTTCTGATCGACCGGCTGCGGCGGGTTGGGGCCGGTGGAGCAGAACAGACCGCCGCAGGCGGCGGCGGGTGCGGCGGCGAGCAGGCCGCAGAGCAGCGCCACGCAGGCTACGGTGGCGGGAGAACGTCTACGTCGCATGAATTCCCTCCTCGTTGGGTGTCGCCCGCCCATCGCAAGGGAAATGCCACCGCCGGTCAGGTGCTAAGCCGCTGGAAGGGCAACGCAATACGGAATCGCGACATCTTTGTCAGCGCTTGCACGCTCGGCGAGACGTGCGCCGTTCGCGACTTTCGTGTCGCACCGCGTGCGGCACATCTTCGTACAGTGTGCGACCAGGAAGGTCCGCGCCGCGCGTAGTACCTAGTGCGTTAACGAAAGGAGCGCTATGTCAAAGAAGGGTGGTTCTGTTTTCCGCAGTATGGGTGGAATTGGCGGCCTGATCGGGCTGCTCGGCCTGGCGGTGGGCATCTTCGCCGTCGTACATCCCCGAGGCATCATGCGCCTGTTTTCCAGCGCCGGCATGATGAGCGCCTTCAAGAACAAGAAGATCGAAGGCAGCTTCTCCTCCAAGAACAACAAGACCGTCGGCAGCTGGACCCTCGCGCCCAAAGCGTGTGTCGCTGGCAAGGAGCGCGGCTTTCACGGCATGGCCTTCAGCTTCGCGCCCGAAGCGCCGGTAGACGAGGTGCGCCTGCACATGCGCGGCAACGGGCGCGACATCGTCGAGGTGCGCATGGCCGACGAGAAGGGCACGCGCATCCGCGTGCACGAGCGTCACTGCAAGGTCGTCACCGGCCAGGTGCGGCGCAGCAACGTGACGATCAACGGGCGTCACATGTATCGGCTCAGCGGCTGGGTTCGCTACGACTGCCCGCGCGCGCACATCAAGGGCAAGGCGAGCTTCGATGGCTGTCTGCCCGTGACGCTCGGCGGCGCCTCCGCGCGCCGCTAGCTCGCCGCGTGCGCTAGCGGCGCCCGCGAGCGCTCTACGGCTTCTCGCGCAGCTCGAACTCGTCGTGCGCGACGGGGCTGACCACGAAGGTCCGGACTTTGCGCGAAAGCGGGCTCTCGCTGGCGACGACCTGCCAGGCGCCGCCGGCGACGCGCGCGCGCAGCTCGTAGGTTTTGCCGGGGCGCATGACCGAGGTCTTGATCGTCAGCGTGCGGCTGCCCGCGTCGTACGACGAGGTGCTGCCCCAGGGGCGCGCCAGCGGGTCGCCGATGAAGATGCCTTCGCCTGGCCAGCGCACCGACTTCCAGTACGCTTCGAGCAGCGTGGCGCCGCCGAAGTAGCGCGACAGCAGCTCGACGGTGAACGGGAACTTCTGCACGAAGTTGCACGGCTCGACGACGGTGCCGTAGCTGCCGGTGACGCCCGCTTCGAGCCAGCGTAGACAGCTCGTCTGGCCGCCGGCGTTGGCGTCTTTGATCTGGCCGCCGAACGAGGTCAGGTGGTCGGCGACGGCCCCCGGTAGATACGTGTTGGTGTCGAGCTTGTCGAGCTGCGCCAGGCCCGTGAAGTAGAACAGCACGTCCTTGGCGCCGCTTATGTGGTTGTCGGCGGCGGCGCCGGCGCTGTTGTCGACGATGCGCAGGTCGAGGCCGCTCTCGAGCGGGTCGAAGAGGTCGACGGTCTGCTGGAAGTAGGTGTGGCGCACCGAGCGCGCCGTGTCGGTGGTGCGCACGAGGTAGCCCAGGCCGCTGGGGAACGTCGCCTCGGCGGCGAGACCGCGGTCGACGAGCGCTTCGACGTCGGTGGTCGAGAGGCCGGCGAGCATCATCGCCGGGCGGATGCCGTGGTCTGTGAAGGGGCGCGTGGTGTCGCTGGCGAAGTAGGGGCTCGGTGCCGTTTGGCCGCAGGATTGGCCGCTCTTGCTCTTGTCATTGCACCACTTGTCGGCGTAGCCGAACGTCAGCGCCGATGTGATCGACATGCAGCCCACGCGGTGCGGCTGCGTCCACGTGATGGCGAGGCCTTCGATGTCGGGGCCGAGGGCGGCGTCGAGCTGGGTCTTGAGCGCGGCGAGCTCGGTCGGCGTGATCGTGGTGGCGGGCGCGAAGCTGAGGCGCACCACGTTGGCCGCGGGGATGGCGCGTTTGGCCTGGTAGTAGGACGCGACGGCGACCGACTGCGGGTCCTGCTCGTTGACGACGAGCGCGAGCTCGGCGGCGGTGATGGAGGTGCGCGGCAGCGTGACCGTCGGTGCGCTGGGCGCGCTGTCGGGCGTTGCGACGTCACCCGCGGGCGCGTCGATGGCGGCATCGGCGACGGCGTCGGCGAGGTCTGCTGCGGGCGCGGAGCTGTCCGAGCAGCCGCTGGCGGCGAGCAGCCAGGCGGCGAGCAGCCAGCGGAGCGGCGAGGCGAGCAGGGCCGCGGTTCGGGGCGAGCGTCGCACGCGAGGACTATAACAGGGGCGCTCGACGGCGGAGCGCTGTCCGAATGTGCTAAAACGTGTGGGTTAAAGCTTGTGCTTAGCGAGGAGGCCACAGATGGTCGTGCGCGTCGCGCTCTCGATATTGGTCCTGCTTCTCTCCGCGCTGGCGGTCAGCTGCAGCGACAGCACGGGCGGCACGCCCGACACCGTGCAGCCGTTCCCCGACTTCAGCAACGACGGGGTGCCCATCGACGTGCCGCAGCCGATCCTCGACGGTGGTGACGCGCCGCCGCCGATCCTCGACGGGCAGGGCGGCTGCACGCTGATGGACGGCCAGAGCTGCGACGGCGGCCAGTCGTGCCCCACCGGCCAGCAGCCCGTGCGCGACGCGCAGAATAAGTGCTTCTGTCGCGTGCCCTGCAATCCGACCGGGCAGAACCAGTGCGGCGGCGCGGTGTGCGAGCGCGTGTGCGTGCAGCTGGTCGACACCGGGGGCCAGCCGATCCCGGGGCAGGGCGCGTGCATCCCCGATCCAGGCAAGGGCGTGGGCGAGCCGTGTGCCCCCGACTCGTGCAAGGTCGGCCTCGAGTGTGTCGGCCCTAACGGCGACGAGGCCTTCTGTCGCAAGACGTGCAACGTGGCCGGCGACTGCAGCGGCTACAAGATGGTCTGCGGGCAGCTGACGGGGCAGTCGACGAAGGTCTGCGTGCCGGGCGGCAACCCTGGCGGGCCGACGGCGGGTGGTGACTGCTCCGACGCGAGCACGTTCTGCTCGGCGGGCCACATCTGTGATCCGGTGACCAAGAAGTGCCTCAAGGTGTGCAACACCGACGGCACGCCGCCGCCCGCGCAGTGCACCACGAGCGGCGAGAGCTGCCAGAAGATCGAGGACACGGCGGCGAGCGTGCTGATCGGCTACGGCTGCCAGCCCGGCGGCGCGCCGGCCGACGGTGGCGGCAGCGACGCGGCGCCGAGCGACGGCGGCGCCGGCTAGACGTTTTGTCAGCGAGACGGCGTGGCGCGTGACGTTCTGTCACCGAGTCGCCGCGGTATCCCCTCTAACCTATTGATTCTTCGCGGCGCGATGGTGGCATCGGCGCTGCAGAAGCACGTGCGATCCCACTCCAACCGCAAGGGAAAGCAATGCGCGAAGCGATCCAGACCGACAAGGCGCCCGCCGCCATCGGGCCCTACTCGCAGGCGGTCAAGGCCGGCAACATGCTCTTCTGCTCGGGCCAGATCCCGATCGACCCGGCCAGTGGCGAGCTGGTCAGCGGCGACATCGCCGCCGAGACGCGGCAGGTGATGCGCAACCTCGGCGCCGTGCTCGAGGCAGGCGGCAGCAGCTTCGCCGCCGTCGTGAAGTGCAACATCTGGCTCACCGACATGGGCAGCTTCGCCGCGGTCAACGAGGTCTACGGCGAGTTCTTCAAGGATGGCGCGCCGCCGGCCCGTGCCACCGTCGAGGTCTCGGCGCTGCCCAAAGGGGCGCGCATCGAGATCGCGGCGATCGCGGTGGTCGCCTAGGCGTCGCTGTGACGACGACCGCCGAACTCGTTGACGAGCGCATCGTCGTAGGTGTCGGCGTAGAAGCCGATGCGCAGGATCATGTCTTTGACCTCGGAGGGGTCGAGGTCGATGGTGCTGCGATCGGTGGTCAGCACGATGGTGTCGCCCTTGAGGCCGAAGGCGGCGCCAGTCAGCTCGCGCGCGTTGAGCGTGAGCAGGCGGTGGTAGAGCGCGTGCTGCTGCGGCCCCTCGGGCTGCTTGAGCACCGGCGAGACGACCTGGATGAAATTGCCAGGCTCGCCAGGATTGCCCGGATTGATGAAGATGAAGACTTCGGCTGAGCCCTTCATCAATCCCCAGGCTGGACCGCCGCCTTCGGTGGCGAGCTGGTTGTCCGCCGGATCGAGCCCGATCTCGCGGATCACCTGCTCGACCATCTTGACGGTGGCCTTGAGGTTGCCCCGCTGGTCGTTCTTGCCGAAGAGAGCCATCGTCCTCGTTCGGTATCACAGGGCGGCCATTTGGACAATCCTGCTGATGTCCTGGGCCGGCTGCGGCGTCGAAGGGCCTATCGGGCAGATGACGCCAGGGCCGCGTGGGCTGGCAGCGGCCAAGCCAACGGTGGCGCGCACGGCGGATGCTGCTGCGGCGGCGCCGACCCCCACGGCAGAGATCCTCGGGCGCGTGCACACGCCGCGCGCGCAGGGCCTATCGCCGGTGGACGGCGCGCTGTTGAGCCTGCGGCACGTGGCCAGCGGGCGGCTGGTGGAGGTGCGCAGCGAGGCTGACGGCAGCTTTCGCGCGCGCGTGCCGGCCGGCGCGCTGGTGCTGACGGCGCGCGCGCCGGGGCACCTCGCGGCCAGCGTGCGCCTCAGCGCGCCGCGGGCCGAGGTCAGCGTCGAGATGTTGCGCGTCTACGCGCGCGTGGGTCAGGTGCTGGGTGACGGCAGCGCGGGCGCCGAGCTCGA
>JAGQIK010000071.1 GCA_020431405.1 Myxococcales bacterium | reverse complement strand
TGCAGGGCAAGAAGGCGCGCTACAAGGTGGTGGCGCTGCTGCCCGGCGCCTATCGCCCGCTGCTCTCGAAGGGCATGAACCTGCGGCTCGAGCTGTCCGGCTACGCGCGCTCGTCGCAGGACCTGCCCATCGCCACGGTCGGCGACGGCGTGATCAGCCCCAACGAGGCGCGCCGCTATCTCGGCGCGGGCATCGGTGGCGCCGTGCGTCTGGGCGGCTCGGTGTTCGTGGTCGAGGCGCCGCTGCCTGGCGCGACCTTCACCTTCGAAGGCAACAAGCACCGCTACTACGACGGCATGTACGGATACGGTGAGGTGGTCGTGCGCAGCGAGCCGATCCTGGTCAAGCTGCTGCCCGGCCTCAAGGGTCTGTGGGGTAACAAATGAGCGGTTCCACGGACAACAACAGCACGCAGCCGACGGCGCCCGCGGCCAAGCGCAAGAAGGCCAAGACCCCGCAGCTCGAGGGCTTCATGGGGCTTTTGGCGCGCTTCCCGGGCCTGCGGCGGCTGGCGCTCACCGGCGGCAAGCCGCAGCGAAACATCCGCTTCATCCAGCAGCCGGCGGCCACCGACTGCGGCGCGGCGAGCCTCGCCATGTGCCTCGGGCTTCACGGGCGCGAGGTCACGCTCGAGGAGATGCGCGCGCTGCTCAAGGTCGACCGCGGCGGCACCGACGCTATCTCGCTGGTGCAGGGCGCGCGGGCGCAGAAGCTGCGCGCGCGGCCGCAGCGCATCGACGATCTAGCGAACCTCGCGAACCTGCCGCGCGGATCGATCCTGCACTGGGAGTTCAACCACTGGGTGGTGTTCGACTCGGTGCAGAAGGGCGGGGTCGTGATCTTCGACCCGGCGCTCGGCAAGCGCCTGATCCCCACCGCCAAGATGGGGCGCTCGTTCACCGGCATCGCCATCTCGCTCGAGCCCACCGACGAGTTCGAGCCGCAGGCGGCCGCCAAGCGCGGCGTGCTGACGTTCCTGCGCAAGATCATCCGCGACACGAACCTGCTCAGCCGCATCATCACCACGTCGCTGCTGATCCAGGTCTTCGGCCTGATCATCCCGCTGATCACCGGCATGCTGGTCGACACGGTGGTGCCGCGGCAGGACATGAACCTGCTGTTCGTGCTCGCCATCGGCGCGACGATGCTGGTGCTGTTTCACTTCGCCGCGTCGTTTCTGCGCGCGCACTTACTGCTCGCGTTTCAGACCAAGCTCGACACGCGCATGACGCTCGAGTTTCTCGAGCACCTCGTCGATCTGCCGTACGGCTTCTTTCAGCGGCGCACGGCGGGCGATCTGATGATGCGCCTCAACAGCAACACCGAGATCCGCGAGATCCTGATGGGCGGATTCATCTCGGGCGTGCTCGACGGGTTTCTGGTCTTCATCTACCTGCTGCTGATCCTCTTCACGTCCGTCAAGCTGGGGCTGATCGTCGTCGGGCTGGGCGCGATCCGCATCACGCTGTATCTGTTCACGCGCAAGCGCCTCAAAGATCTCGCGGCGGCGACGCTCACCGAGTCGACGGCGGCGCAGAGCTATCAGGTGCAGCTGCTCAACGGCATCGAGACGCTCAAGGCGAGCGGCGCCGAGCACCGCGCCGTCTCGCACTGGACCAACCTCTTCGTCAACCTCGCCAACGTCAACCTCGACCGCGGGCGGCTCGACGCGGTGCTGCACTCGGTGGGCGGGGCGCTCTACATCGGCGCGCCGGTGATCATCCTCATCGCGGGCGGCGCGATGGTGCTCTCGGGCGATCTGTCGCTGGGCATGATGCTGGCGATCAACGCGCTGGCGATGGGCTTTTTGACGCCGCTGGGCAACCTCGTCGAGACGGCGTTCAAGTTCCAGCAGCTCGGCAGCTACTTCGATCGCATCAACGACGTCTTCGACACGCCGCGCGAGCAGGACGCCGGCGACGTGCAGCCGGCGCCACAGCTGCGCGGCGGCATCACGCTCGAGCGCGTGGTGTTCCGCTACGGCGCGAGCGAGCCGGTGGTGGTCAAGGACGTCTCGCTCGACATCAACCGCGGCGAGTTTGTCGCGCTGGTCGGCGCGTCGGGCTCGGGCAAGTCGACGTTGGCCAAGATCATGCTCGGGCTGTATCTGCCGTCGTCGGGGCGCGTGCTCTACGACGGTCATGATCTGGGCAACCTCGAGCTGCGCTCCGTGCGGCGCCAGCTCGGCGTGGTGCCGCAGACGCCGTTTGTCTTTGGCTCGTCGATCCGCGAGAACATCGCGATGGTGGATCCCACCACCGAGATGAGCGAGATCGTGCGCGCGGCGAAGATGTCGCAGATCCACGACGAGATCATGGCCATGCCGATGGCCTACGACACGATGCTCGCCGACGGCGGCGCGTCGATGTCGGGCGGCCAGCGCCAGCGCCTGGTGATGGCGCGTGCGCTGGTGCAGCGGCCGGCGGTGCTGCTGCTCGACGAAGCCACCAGCGCGCTCGACGCGATCACCGAGAAGCGGCTGCAGCTGGCGCTGGCCGAGCTGCGCTGCACGCGCATCGTCATCGCACACCGGCTGAGCACGATCATGGACGCCGACCGCATCGTAGTGATGGACAAGGGCGAGCTGGTGGAGCAGGGCAGCCACGAGGATCTGATGATGCTCAACGGCAAATACTCCGAGCTGGTCAGGGCGCAGATGGAGAGCGACGACGAGTGGCGTGACGGCACGCAGCTCAACAAGGCGCCGAACCTATGAGGCCGAGACGCTAATGCCGACCATGCCCACAACGGAC
>JAGQIK010000568.1 GCA_020431405.1 Myxococcales bacterium | reverse complement strand
TGTTCTCGAGCTTGAGGCCGAGGTCCTCGGTGATGGCCTGGCCACCGGTGAGGACGGCGATGTCCTTGAGCATCTCTTTGCGGCGGTCACCGAAGCCCGGCGCCTTGACGGCGACGGCCTGCAGCGTGCCACGCAGCTTGTTGACGACGAGCGTCGCGAGCGCCTCGCCCTCGACGTCCTCGGCGATGATGACGAGCGGCTTGCTCGACTTGGCGATCTGCTCGAGCACGGGCAGAAGGTCCTTCATGTTGGAGACCTTCTTCTCGTGGATCAGCAGGTAGGCGTCGTCGAGGACGGCTTCCATGCGCTCCGAGTCCGTCACGAAGTACGGCGAGAGGTAGCCGCGGTCGAACTGCATACCCTCGACGACCTCGAGGGTGGTCTCCATCGACTTGGCCTCTTCGACCGTGATGACGCCCTCTTTGCCGACCTTCTCCATCGCCTCGGCGATGATGTTGCCGATGGTGCTGTCGCCATTGGCGCTGATCGTGCCGACCTGCGCGATGTCGTTCTTGCCCTTGGTGGGCTTCGACATCTTCTTCAGCTGCGACGTGACCGTCTCGACAGCCGCGTCGATGCCGCGCTTGATGTCCATCGGGTTGTGACCCGCGGCGACCATCTTGGTGCCCTCGCGGAAGATCGCCTGCGCGAGAACGGTGGCCGTCGTGGTGCCGTCGCCGGCGACGTCGGAGGTCTTCGAGGCGACCTCTTTGACCATCTGCGCGCCCATGTTCTCGAACTTGTTCTCGAGCTCGATCTCCTTGGCGACGGTGACGCCGTCCTTGGTGACCGTGGGCGAGCCCCAGGACTTCTCGAGCACGACGTTGCGGCCGCGGGGTCCGAGGGTGACGCGGACGGCGTCGGCGAGCGTGTTCACGCCGTTGAGGATCGCCGCGCGCGCTTTCTCATCGAAGCGGATTTCTTTGGCTGCCATGAGTGAACTCTCTTCTTTATCGGTCGTTGACCGGAGTGTGTTGGTAGGTGCCCTACTTCTCGATGATGCCGAGGACCTCGTCCTCGCGGAGGATCAGGTGCTCCTCGCCTTCGATCTTGATCTCGGTGCCCGAGTACTTGCCGAAGAGGATGCGGTCGCCCTTCTTGACGTCGAGCGCGATGGTGTCGCCGTTCTCGAGCACCTTGCCCTTGCCGACGGCGATGACCTTGCCCTCGATGGGCTTTTCCTTGGCGGAGTCCGGGATGATGATCCCGCCCTTGGTCGTCTCCTCCTCCTCCACGCGCTTGACCAGGATGCGGTCATGCAGGGGACGCACGTTCATCGGAAGCCTCCTCTATTTTCCTTTGATTTGACCGTGTTTAGCGTTGTTAGCACTCGACTGCGGAGAGTGCTAACAGCGGCGATGGGCGTTTCTATAAGACCGCCGGTAGGAGCGTCAAGGCGCCGCGAGGAAAAAACTTTTGCCCGCACAGAAAGCGGGCTGCACGTTAGTCAAGAGTGTTGATCTGCCGATGCAACTCGGGGATCATTACAAGGCGTCTCGAAAACAGTGAGTCCATGGCCAGCAATCTAGGGATCCTTCACGTAGATTCCGTCCGGAAGTTCTTCGAAGAAGCCATCAGCACGGCGCTCGAGCGCAACCCGTCGCTGACGCCCCGGGTCGCGACCACCGCCTATCTCGTCGAGCTGCTGTGCGAGTTCATGGCTCGCCCACCCGACCTCGACGAGCCGCTCAGCGAGATGGTGCTGCCGCGGTCGCGACACAGCGCCGCAGCGCAACTCGATCTCGGCAGCAAGCGTCACCGCGCTGCCGACCGATGGACGCGCATCCAGCAGCTCAAGCGCGCCGGCGATCACTCGCTGTACGTCGCGGGCTACTTCCAGCGCAGCCTGCGGCGGCGCGCGCTCGACCTCGAGTACTACAGCACCATGGGCGGCACCGCCTATCGGCGCCTCAGCGACATCGTCGGCAGCAACGGCGAGACACGCCTGCGCCACGTCTATCGCGAGCTAGCGCTCGACTTCCCGGAGTTCGCCGCGCTGCTCGCCGAGGTGCGCGCGCAGACGAGCGACGGCAAGGCCGACCCGCTCGCGCTCTACGAAGAGTGGCTCGAGACTGGCAGCGACCAGCTACGACAGCGCCTTCAACGCGCCGGCTTCGTGCTGAGCCCCCGCGACAGCAAGAACAACTAGGTGGCCTGGGAGGGCAACCGATGAGGCGTACGCTGGATCCCGACGCGATGCGCCCGGCGCGCCACGACCCGCGCACGCTCGAGCTGCTGCAGCAGCTGCAGCTCGGCCTCGAACAGCTCTACCGCCTCGATCCGGCACCGAGCATCTGCGGCTTTCTTGTCGAGGGTGATGGCCGGCGCAGCGAGGAGCTGCTGCTCGTCGAGGACGACGACCTCTTCATCGGCGTCGTGCTCGAGGCGCGCGCGCTCGAGCGGCTCGGCGACCGCCTGCTCGCCCACGAGAACCTCGAGGACTTTTGTCAGGTCGTCGAAGGCGTGAGCCACTTCCTCTGCGTGCTGCATCGCGCGCGCAATGAACGGCAAACGTCTTGCCTCGAGCTCGAGCTGCAGGCCGAGGTCGACAAGTACGTCGCCGCGCTGCTGCTCGTGCAGCGCTGCCCCTCGCTCAAGCTGCCGCGCCTGCGGCGGCTGCTCTACAGCCACTACCAGCTGCTCTCCGACCTCGCGCCGCACGAGCAGCGCCGTTATCACCACGCCACCGCGCTCGCGCGCCGCTACACGCGTCACCTCGAGCACTTCGTGCGTGCGCGCCGCGTCCCGGCGATGCTCGGCGAGCTGCGCCGCTTCTACCGGCTCGACTACTGGGCCAAGCAGGACCGCATCGCTACGGCGGCATAGCGCGCGTGGACGCGATCCGAGTCGCCGCTGTCTGCGCCGCGCTCGGCGTGGTGAGCTGCGGCTCTAGGGCGCCGGCGCCAAAGACGCCGGTCAGCGACGCGACGCGCACCACGCGGCACGCCAAACCGAGTTCCCGACCGAGCCGCTTGCCCTCGGCGCTTCGCCGCACGCGCATCCCCCCAGGCGAGCCGAGCGAGCGCCAGCTGGCGCAGCTGGCCATGCACGCGCCGACTCGCCGCGCCGGCGCTGCGATCTACCTGCGCTACTGCCGCCCGTGTCACGGTGACGGCGGGCGCGGCCTCATCGGCCCCAACCTGACCGACCGGCACCAGCTGCACGGCACGACGCGGGTCGACCTTCTTCGCACCGTGCGCGGCGGCGTGCCGGGCAAGGGCATGCCGCCCTGGAGCACGATTCTGCCGCACCAAGACCTCGTGCGTATCGCAGCGTATGCCGTCTCGCTGCGCGGAACGTTCGCGGCGGGCGGCAAGGCGCCGCAGGGCACGCCCCTACCACGCGCAAACTAACCGTCGTTTACCGCCACGCGAGCGCATGCGAACATCGCCGCATGGCGCGACGGTGCCCGATTTGCGCGAAGTCTTTCGACGGAAGCGAACGCTTCTGTCCCGAGCACGGGCTGCCGCTCGTCGAAGAGCGCATCGCGATCGAAAACGCGGGCGAGCTGTCGGGTGAGGTCCTCGACCATCGCTATCGGCTCGCAGGCGTCGCCGGCACCGGCGGCATGGGCGTTGTCTACGAGGCCGAGAACCTACGCATCGGCCGGCGCTGCGCGGTCAAGGTGCTGCACCCGTCGCTTCACGCCGACGAGAAGATGCGCATGCGCCTCTTTCGCGAGGTGCAGGCGACGTCGCGCATCCGCCACCCTGGCGTGGTCGAGATCTACGACTACGGCCACGACGACAAGGCGGGCAGCTACCTCGTGATGGAGTTTCTCGCCGGCGAGAGCTTCACCACGCTGATCCACGACCACGGCCCGCTGGCGGTGCCGTTCGTGCTCAAGGTCGGCGTGCAGCTCACCGCGGCGCTCTCGGCAACACACAGCCGCGGGCTGATCCACCGCGACCTCAAGCCGAGCAACATTCGCTTGCTGCCCGACGGGCGCGTCAAGGTGCTCGACTTCGGTCTCGTCAAACCCTTCGAGCGCGAGACGCGCGAAGAGTTTCAAACGATCAGCACCGGCGGCATCGCGTTCGGCACGCCGTGGTACATGTCGCCCGAGCAAGCGTCTTTCAAGCCGCTCGACCCGCGCAGCGACATCTACAGCCTCGGCGTCGTGCTCTACGAGATGCTCACCGGGCGGCCGCCCTTTCTCGCGCCGCTGCCGCTCGAAGTCATCGATCAGCACCTCAAGAAGCCGGTGCCGCTGCCCGGCTCGCTCGAGCCACCGATCAAGCTGCCGGCACCTGTCGAGCTGCTGGTGCTGCGCGCGCTGAGCAAGAAACCCGACGAGCGCTTCCAGTCGATGGCCGAGCTCACCGACGCGATCTATCGCGCCGCGCGCGGCTGCAACATCAGCCTCGACGAGACGGTGATCAGCCCCTCGGACGGCACGCTGCGGGGCATCGGCACCGCGGGCATCACCGACCTGCTCGAGATCAGCCCCAGCATGGTCGTCGACAGCGATCACGACACGGTGGCCACGCCGCCAGCGCCGCCGACGATCGCGACGGCTAGCGGCGAGATCGCCAGCGGCGAGATCGCAAGCGGCGACATTGCGAGCGCCCCTGACGACGTCACGACCCCGGAGGCGCGCGCCAACGTCTTCGACCGCTGGACCGTGCCGGTCTCGATGCCCAAGGCGAAGCTGATCGCCGTGCGCGAGCTCGTGCACGCGCGCCTCGACGACCTCACCGACTCGATCATCGCGGCGCTGCGCGCGACGATCCCGCGCTACCGCACCATCGATGACCACGCGCTGGCCGCGACCGTGCGGCTGCTCGTCGAGTTCGCCATGGCGCACCTCGCCGAGGCTCCGCCCGAGACGCTGCCCGAGGCGCTGCACAAGCTGATCGAGCAGCGCACGGAAGAGAAGTTCACGCTCACCGAGGTCATCGGCGCGCTGTGGATGGGCTACATCTGCTCGCGTCCGATGTTTCTCGCCTCCGCGGAAGGCAAGCTCGAGCGCTACGACGAGCTGATGGACATCGTCGACGCGCGCATCATGCCGTTCATGCTCAGCGTAGTGGACAGCTACATCGCCAAACAGCACGGCAAGCTGGTGCACATCAGCGAGAAGCTCGCGCGTCGCAACGACGAGCTCGAGCACCTGCGCGGCAAGCTCGCCGTGCGCGTGCGGCAGGCCACCAGCGAGCTGGCCGCCTCCGAGCAGCTCAAGGCGCGGGTGGCGGACACCATCTCCACCGGCCTTTTGCTCGTCGAGCGCGGCACCCGGCGCATCCTGATGTTCAATCGCGCGCTCGAGAGGCTGACGGGCATGCCCGGCAGCCAGATCCTCGACCGCCAGATGGACGAGGTGATCGGGTTTGTCGACGGCGTGCCGTTCAACGAGTTCGTCGAGCAGATCCGCATGCGCGGCGAGGTCGGGCTGCGCAAGCTGCGCATCCGCTTGCCCAACGGCGCCGAGCGCGCGGTCTACGTCTCGGGGCGCGCGTTCGACGGACCCGGCGCCGAAAGCGGCGCGACGCTGTTCGCCGTCGACGACGTCACCGAGCGCGAGCAGATCATCGAGAGCTTCAGCCGCTACGTCTCGCGCGATGTGGCAGCGCGCGTGTTGCGCCAGGGCAAAGGCCTCGCGCCCGGCGCCGAGCCGCGCAACGCCGTCATCGTGGCCACCAACATCTGCAACTTCCGAACGCTGGTCAAACAGCTCGAGCCTGCGGCGCTGGTCGAACTGCTCACCGACTACATCCGCACGCTCAGCGACGCGGTCTTTCACCACGGCGGCATCGTCGACAATGTCGCCGCGGACGGCGCGCTGATCTACTTCTCCAACCTGCGCGATACCTGCGCGCCGGCGGTCAAGGCGGCCGTGGAGCTCGTACGCCGCTTCGAGTCGCTCAACGCCGAGCGGCGCGCTGCGGGCAAAGAGCTCGTACACGTCGCCATCGGCGTGCACACCGGCGACGTGCTGATGGTCAACGTCGGCGGCAAGAACCGCATGGTCCACACGGTGGTCGGCGAGGCAGCGCAGATCGCCCTCGCGCTGCGCGACATCGCGTCCAGCGGTGAAGTGCTGGTCACCGACGAGGTGCGCGCGCAGTGCGACGAGCTGACCTTCGCCGACGGGCCAGTGGTCAGCGTCAGCGGCGTCAGCGAAGCGCGAGCGGCGTTTCGCGTCGTGTTTCGCGCCGAGCCGCTCGCCGAGCCGCGGACTGCAAGCTAGGTAGCGAGCAGCTCGGCGACCCACGAGGCGAGCGCGCTGCCATCTAGCGGCCAGCCGTGCTGGCGCGCCAGATCGTCGATGATCGCGAGCAGACGGTCGAACGCTGCACGGCGTCGGCTCGCGGCAGCCCCGAGCACCGCCGTCGCGGCGACCGCCAGCAGCTTCTGCTCGGCAGGATCGTCGAGCGCTTCGACATACGAGACGGGCTGCTGGAGGTCGCCTCTAAGCTCGTCGGCAACGGATAACGAGTGGAGCGCGTACGTGTCGCCGCGCAGCAGACATCCGAGCAGCAGCGCTGCCGCGGCGACATCATCCTCGGGCGTCCAGAGCATCGGCGGAGGCGGCCTCGGCAGCAGGCGCACCCTGCCCGTGTCATCGACCAGCAGCTCGCGCAAGGCGTCGATCCCCGCGGTGAGCCTCCCTGCCGCAGCGGATGCATGGAGACGCTGCAAAGCGCGGCCGAGCTGCGCGACGAGCTCGCACGCCGGCTGCAGCGGCAGCGGGCGCCGCGTCAGGGCCGTCAAGTCGATGCCGGCGTGGTCCTCAACGACGAGGTAGAAGCGCTCGCCGTTCCACTCGCCGGCGAGCGCCTCGCACGCGATAAGCCCAGGGCACGGCGACAGCCGGCTCAGCGCGAGCGCGTTCGCGCGCTGCTCGGGGTTCGCGAGCTCGTCGCGATGCTCGAGCACCTTCGTCGCTTCCGGACCCGACGCGCTGACGCGTAACCCGAGGTATCGCACCTCGTGGCGGCCCGAAGCGATCACGGGTCCGCGCACGTAGAGCAGCGGCGACCAGCGCAACAGCTGCGACGGCGCGCGCTCGAACAGCTCGATGTCGACGCACAGCGGCGGCTCGAAGAAGCCGCGCACCAGGCGTGTGGACAGCTTTCGCGGATCCGTCTCGTCGGCCAGCGGTCCGAGCAACGCGGCACGCTTGCGCCGCAGCATCAGACGGGTGCGGTCAACCAGCGCCGCATCGCCGTGCTGCAGCTGCTTGACGACGAGCTCGCCACGCGGGTCGCCCCGCTCGCTGAGCCAATCGGCGTAGATGGCACGCGGTGCGTCGCTGTCCGGATCGGCTCGCACCGCCGCGAGCAGCTCGCGCTCCTGCGGCTCCAGCGGCGCCGCGCGCGCTGCTCGCCGCGCGCGCTGCTCGAGCTCGCCAGAGCCGAGCAATTCGTTGCCGCGCGCGGGCGTGGGAGCGGCAAAGAGCGCCTCGCCAAGCGCCGCCGTCCCACACATGGGCGGCGCTGGCGCATCCGTGTGCTGCTCGTCCCAGGCCAACGCAGGCAGCAACTGCGTCAGCTGCACGACGTCGGCAGCGCTAAGCAGGTTGTGACGCAGAGAGAGACCACGCAGGCAGCCGAACCACTCGGCGTGCTTGGCGATGGCCGACGCGCCGCGCTCATCGATGTGGCCGAGGGGCAGCTCGAGACGCAAGGACTGCGCAGCCGGAAGATCGACGGGCAGCCGCGCACACAGCGCGTTGCCAAGCTCGGGCGCGACAAGCGTCAGTCGCAGCGATTGTTCGTTCTCGAAAAATGGTCGCAACGCGATGCAGATCAGCGCCGCAGCGTCGGCTCGGCTATCGCCAGCGGCAGCGCGCAGACCGCACCAACCAAGCTCCAGCTCGAGGAGGCTGGGCAGTTGCGAGGCGGCGAGCCCATCGGCGGACGCGCGTACGAAGGCGCTGCCGCGCAGGGTCAGCCGGCGCAGCTGCTGGAGCTTCATCTCGCCAACGGTCAGCATGCGCGCCTCGAGGTGCAGCTCCGCGAGCTGTGGCAGAGCGCTCGCTAGCGGGCGTGCGTCGAGATAGCGCACGACGAGGTCCTCGCGCGCGAAGCCCCCACCGCGCGCGCGCCGCTCGAACGGCGCACACCAAGCGGGCTGCTCGGCGAGCAGATCGACATCGGCCAGGTCGCCGATGGAGAGGCGCTCGAGCGTTCGCGGCGCGTGCTCGGCGATGACGTTGACCAGCGCCCTCGCGTAGGGCTGCGCGTGGATGGACAGCCGCGAGAGGCGCGCAGCGAGCGGGTGGCGTAGAAAGGCCTCGAGCTCGCGAGCACCGAGTGCGTCTTCTTCGCCGCCGTGTGTGCCGAGGCTGGGTTCCCAGAAGGCAACGTCGAGCGCGACCGCGTGCTCACCCTCGAGCTGGATGTCGTGGCGAAAGGCACCGAGCGACGCACGCAGCGCGACGAGCTGGGCCGACTCGCGGGTCACGCGGTCGTATCGCCGGGTATCGCGCTCGTCAGCCGTCACGCGTAGATGCTAGCAGCGAGCACAGCGCGGCGTGGCTACCTCGAGCGCAGGTTGATCGGGTAGTTGACGACGACGATGCCGCCGCCGGCGGGTCGTGGAAACAGCCAGCGGCGCGCGCTGCGGGCGATGCAGCTGCGCACGCGCAGGTCCTTGAGCGTCGAGCGCGCCTCTACGCGCGCGCTCGCGACGCGTCCCGACGGCGCGATGACGAAGCGCAGCCACACGCTGCCCTGCAGGGTCGGGTTGCGCATCAGCTGGCGCTGATAGCAGTAGCGGATGATGTTGAGGTGGCGCCGCACGATGCGGCGGATCACCGGCTTGCTCAGCGAGCCGCGCACGCGCGCCGAGCCGGCGTAGACGCGAGGCCCGCGGCGGCGAACCAAGCGACCGCGGCCCAGGCGGCCGTAGCCACGCCCGGAGCTGCGCAGCGTGCCTATGCGCCCGAGGCCGATACGGCCGTAGCCGACACCGCCGCCGCCGCGCCCGGTACCTCGCAGCCCCAGACCGCGCAGGCCAGAGAGTCCAGGGCCCAAGACTCCAGCGCCGCCGACGACGCCGCCGTGCCCGCGGCCCAGGATGCCGCCGCCGAGGATCCTGAGCTTGGCGACCGCCGCGGTTTTGCGCCGGCGTCGGCTGCGCAACAGGCCGCGCCGCTCGCGCGGTGGGCTGGCTGACGCCAGCGCCGCGCTGCGCAGCTTCGCACAGGCGTTGCTGTTTGCGGACCGCACGCCCGAGCCGAGCGGATAGGGCTGCGCTCGTGTCGCTTTGCTCGCCGGCGATTGCAGCGGCAGCTTCACGCCGGCGCCGCCAAAGATGCGACACGTTCCAGATCCCGAGCTGCCGGCGAGCTCGGACCACTCGCGCTGGCAGTCCGACTCCCTGCCGCTGGGACAGTAGTAATAGAGGAAGCCGCGGCGCGCGGCACCGAGCGTGCCGGCCCACGCGCGCGCGAACACGCCGTGAATGATGAAGCGCTTGGGCTGACCGGGGCCCGAGCGGTAGATCACCTTGGTCGCGCTGACGACGATGCCGCCGCCACTGTCGCGTGAGGCGCCGTCGCGTGAGGCGCCGTCGCCAGATGCAGGTGACGCGTGAGCCATCAACGCGGCGCCGAGACACAGTGAAGTCGCAAGTAGTCGCATGCGGAAGCTACTACGATGCAGCGGCCACATCCTTCCCTCGCTGCGCCCGCCCTCTGTTAGGCTCGCGCGATGTTCCGTTGGGCCGTTCTCGTCGCGCTTTCGGCGGTTTGCTGCGCTACGCCGCCTCCGCCGGCCACGCCTCCTAGGCAACCACCTCCACGGCGAACCGCCGCCGCGGTCTCCCCAGCGCCATCGAAACCCAAGCCCGTCGCGAAGGTGGCGAGCACTCCGCCGCTGCCTGCGCACTATCGCGATGGCGCGAAGAAGATCATCTCGGCCGTGCTCGCCGGCAACGACGCTTATCGCAAGCTCACCGAGCTATGTGACGGCATCGGGCATCGCCTGAGCGGCTCCAAGGCGCTCGATCGCGCCATCGCCTGGGCCGAAAAAACGCTGCGCGCCGACGGCCACGAGAACGTGCGCCGCGAGAAGGTGATGGTGCAGCGCTGGCTGCGCGGCGCGGCCTCGCTGCAGATGCTCGCGCCACAGCGGCGCGACCTGCCGCTGCTCGCGCTGGGCGGCTCGGTCTCGACGCCGCGCGGCGGCGTCAAGGCGAGACTGCTCGTGGTCAACAGCTGGAAGGAGCTCGAAGCGCAGGGCGCCAAGGTGCGCGGGCGCATCGTGCTCTTCAACGACAAGATGCTGCCCTTCACGCCCAAACGCGGCGTTGGCTACGGGCGCGTCGTGCAGTACCGCTACGACGGCGCCGCACGCGCCGGCAATCTCGGGGCCGTCGCCGTGCTCGTTCGTTCGCCGACGGCGCACAGCCTGCGCACCCCGCACACGGGCGCCATGTCCTACCGCAAGCTCGCGAAGGGCAAGCGCAAGATCGCGGCAGCGGCGATCACCACCGAGGACGCCGACATGCTCGCGCGGCTGCAGAAGGCTGGACGCGAGATCGAGCTGCGACTGCGGCTGAGCGCTCGCACGGCGCGCGCGAAGGTGCCGTCAGCCAACGTCGTCGCCGAGCTGCGCGGGCGCGATAAGCCCGATGAGATCGTGCTCATCGGCGGACACATCGACTCGTGGGACGTCGGTCAGGGCGCGCACGACGATGGCGCGGGCTGCGTGATGGCGATGGAGGCGCTCGCGGCGCTGCGCAGGCTCGGCATGCGGCCGCGTCGCACCGTGCGCGTGGTGCTCTTCACCAACGAGGAAAACGGCCTCGGCGGCGCCAAGGCCTACGCCCGCGATCACAAGTCCGAGCTGTCCAAACACGCCGCCACCATCGAAGCGGACACGGGCGCCTTCGAGCCGCGCGGCTTCTCGCTGGCGATGAAGGACAAGGCTCGACAGAAACGCGCCGCCAAGCGCCTGCGCCAGGTGGTAAGCGCCCTCGCGCCGATCGGGGCGACACGCGTGTGGACCGGCCACTCTGGCGCTGACCTGTGGCCGATGAAGAAGCTCGGCGTGCTGACCATGGGGCTGCGCATGGATATCTCGCACTACTTCGACTATCACCACACGCGCGCCGACACCCTCGACAAGGTCGACCCCCGCCACCTGACGCACTCGACGGCGAGCCTCGCGGCCATGGCGTGGCTGCTCGCGGAGCTGCCAGACCGCCTCGACGACACGCGGCGGTCAGCGAAGTGAGCGTGCTCGGCGGGCTCGACGCGCTGGCGGCACGCCTGCCCGCCATGTCGAGCTTGCCGCGCGTCGAGCTCGGCCGTTTCCCCACGGCGACGCAGCGCCTCGAGCACTTGTCCGAGCGGCTCGGCGCCGACCTGTGGGTCAAGCGCGACGACCTCAGCGGCGAGCCCTACGGCGGCAACAAGGTGCGCAAGCTCGAGCTGCTGCTCGCCGACGCACGCGCGCGCGGCGCACGCTGCGTGCTCACCGGCGGCGCTACCGGCTCCAACCACGTGCTCGCCACTGCCGTATACGGACGGGCGCTCGGCCTCGCGACGCACGCGGTGGTCTTTCGCCAGCCAGAAAACGCCTTCGTGCGCCGCAACGCCGCGCGCTGTCGCGCCCTCGGCGTCAAGCTCTACCCCGTCACGTCGCCGCTCTCGCTGCCGCTGGCCCTCGCACGCGTCGCCGCCGCCACGCGCGCCGACGGCCGACGCTACGACATGTTGCCCGGCGGCTCGACCCCGCTCGGCACCCTCGGCTACGTCGCGGCCGCCTGCGAGCTCGCCGAACAGGTGCGCGCAGGCGAGCTGCCCGAGCCCGTGGCGATCTGGGTCCCCATCGGAAGCGCGGGCACGGCTGTCGGGCTGCAGCTCGGCTTGGCGCTCTGCGGCCTGCGCACGCGCGTGGTCGCCGTCTGTGTGGGCGCGCCGCGCGCGGCCGCCACGGTGGTCGCGCGCGGGCTGGGTGCGCTCACGCGGCGCAAGCTTGGTGTCGGCGACCTCGCCGCCCACGCTCTCGAGCTCGTCGACGATCAGGTCGGCCGCGGTTACGGCCACGAGACACCTGCAGCGCTCGAGGCGCTCGAGCTGGCGCGGCTCGACGCCCTCGCCCTCGACACGACCTACAGCGCCAAGGCCCTCGCCGCGCTCGTCGCACGTTGCCGCAGCGGCGCCGCCCACGGCCAGGTGCACCTGTTCTGGAACACCTATAACAGCCGTCCACTCGACGACCCGAGGTCGTGACAGCGCGAGGGAGATCCCGTGAAGGCCTAGCACCTACAGGTGCGATTGCTCCGCAATTCGTGCGTAGGAAGCGTGCAATTCCCGCGTTCTCGATCGCGCAACCACCTGCAATGCAATCGGTGATTGGCAGTCCGCGCGGCTTTGTTAGGCTTGGGTCATGGCGGACAGTAAGAAGCGCCTGCAGACGATGGTCGACGAGCTCGAAGAGCTCCTCGCAGCCGCGCTAACCAAGCGCCCAGAAGCACAGCCCACGCGTTCCAATCGCCGCTCGGCCCGAACCAACACCCCTGACGACGGCCCTCGCATCACGGGTACCGGCGCGCCGGCAGTCAATCCGCGCCCGCCCAACGAGACGCGACCGCCCGGCGAGATACGCCCGCCCTCCGAGGATCGAGACACGCAGGCCGACGTCAGTCGTTCGCCGTCGGGCACGCTGTTCGGAGTGGCGCCGGTCTCCGTGCCGAAGACCGACCAGGGGCCGCGGCGACGCGAGCGCTAGGCGTTCGCCGCACCGTCGTCTGACAGATCGAGGTCGGTGGCGAGGAACACCTCGTGCACCACCAGCTTGCTCGGCCCGGAGAACATCTCCTTGGGCGGCCGGTTGCTGTGCGCCTCGGCGAACGCGGAGCTCTTGGTCCAGGCGACGAAGTCGTCGAAGCTGCGCCACCACGTCTTGACCTCGTAGTAGGCCTCGCCCTCGGGATCGTCCTTCCAGGCGCCGCTCTCGTGGTCGAAGCGCACCGGCCGCGGTCGATGAACCTCGTTGCGCAGAAACCCCGGTGACTGATCGACGAGGTGGCGGCGCTTGCTGAAGCGGTCCTCGAAGTCGGCCTCGTGCCCTTCGGCGACGGGAATGCGGTTGGTCACGACTACGACTGTCGGCATCTTGCAGCTCCCTTGCAGGCTCAGGCCGCGCTCCCGGGGAGCGTCGAGCCTGCCGCGAGCTGTACCACGCGTTGTGGGAATGGGATCGAGATTCCTTCGCGCTCGAAGGCCTCCTTGATCAACCGGCGCAGCAGGCGCTCGACGCCGCCGTGTTTACCCGGCCGCACACGCGTGCCGGTGCGGATCGTCACCGCCGAGTCGCCGAGATCCGAGACGCCATGCACCTCGAGCGGCGCCAGCACGTCCTCGTGCTCCTTGACGAGCTTCTCACCGACGTCGCGCAGCACTTTGTAGGCGTGCTCGAGGTCCGTGCCGTAGGCCACGCCGACCTTGACGATCGCCACGGCGTACTCCTTCGAGAAGTTGATCACGTTCTCGATCTTGCCGTTGCGCAGGATGTGCACGCTGCCCTGGAAGTCGCGAATGCGCGTGGTGCGCAGGTCGATGGCCTCGACCTCGCCCTCGGCGTTGCCCGCCTTGACGTAGTCGCCGACGAGGTAGTGGTTTTCGAAGAGGATGAAGAAACCCGAGACGATGTCGTTGATCAGCGCCTGCGCGCCGAAGCCCACCGCGAGGCCGATGATGCCTGCACCGGCGAGGATGGGTGCCGGATCGACGCCGATCTGCTTGAGCACCAGGATCGCGCCGCTGAAGTAGATCCCGTATTTGAAGCCGCTGCGCACCAACGGCATGATCGTCTTGCGCCGAGCGAGCTGCTCGTCGCTCAGCGTCGCGCGTGTGATCAACACTTCCTCGACGATCAGGTTTGAAAGCTCCACCGCTACGCGCGCCAGGAAGACGACGCCGATGATCTTGAGGATGCGCGGCCCCCAGGCAGCGATGCTGTGCATCTCGAGCTGCAGCGTGATCAGGTAGGCCACCGCCGTGTAGAGCGCGTACTCCACCGCGCGCCGAAAGAGCGGCACTAGGTGCGTGAGCTTGTCGTAGTAGCGCAGCAGGTTTTCCGAGCTCGAGTACTTCTTGCTGAGCGCATCGACGCTCTCGATGATCGCGTCCAGCCCGCGCCACAGCGCCAGGCCAGCGGCGGCGATCAGGTACAGCTTGAGCGCGAGCCCGATGTAGTACTGCACGAGCTTGGGCAGCCACAGCACGTGGCTGGCGAACAGCAGCACAGCGAGCCACGTGCCGCGCGAGGCCATACGCGTCAGCGCGTTGAAGAAGTGCTCCACCGCCTCGTCGTTGGCCCGAATACTCTCGTAGGCCTTGGCGCGCTCGCACAACCAGCTCAGCAAGCGTCGCACTGGCCGCAGCACGATCAGCGCCAACAGCATCACACCGACGACCTTGCCCGCGGCGATGCCGAGCTTGATCCACGTCTCGAGCGGCACGCTCTCGAGCAGCTTCATCGAAAACCGCGGCAGATACTCGCCGCGCCAGATCAGCCACGCGTTGAGACCCACCAAAGCGAGCACTGCCAACACGCCGAATAGCGCGAACAACAAGCGCACATTCTGATCGAGCACCTCGACGCCGCGCTTGAAGCGACCGAGCTTGCCGAGCCGTCCAATGATGCGGCGCACGATGAAGCGCACCAGCATCAGCAGCAGCGTGGCGACGACCACCTCGCCAGCCACCGTGACAACGTTGATCATCAGCTTGTTCATGAGCGCCTCCGATCCTAGAGGCGTACCACTAGCGGGGGCGTGGTATCTACGGTGTCGCGTAGTCGGTGGGCCTTGGGCCTCGGGCCTCGGGCCTCGGGCCTCGGGTTCGCTGCGGCAGGCGGCGCACGCTTCACCGGCCTACGCTGGTCACCGCGTGTCGCGAGTGCGAAGCCGGCAACGCGCGCGTTCTCCAACGATGCTGCGAAGCCAGCACCGCGTTGGCAAACGATCCGGAGGCCGGAGGCCCGAGGCCCGAGGCCTCCACTAGCGCCAGCAGCGCTGCTTGCCGCAGTCCACCGTGTGTATCAGCTGCCCGTCGTGGTCGAAGAAGAGGTTGTTGGCAACGCTGCCGTCGAGCCGCCGCACGACGCGCATGGCGTGCCAGCTGCGGTTGGGGCAGGTCTTGCCGACGATGCAGCCGCGGTAGCGTGCTGGGTTGCCCCAGCGGTCGTAGAGCAGCAGACCGAACATGCGGTGGCCGGCGTCGTAGATGTAGCGCCGTTTGGCTTCGCCGAGCGACGAGGTCAGCTTGCCATTGATGCCGAGGTTCTCGGTGGCCGCCAGGTGATCGTAATTGTCGTAGCGGTAACGCCGCTCGTAGGTGCGCAGGTTGCTCGCGCGGTAGCCGCGCGTGTCGAAGAAGCGCTGGCTGACCAGGCGCCCGGCGTCGTCGTAGGTCGAGCGCGCCTCGTGAAAGCCAGTGCGGCCGCAAGGCACGGCGAGGCTGCGCGGCGCGAAACAGCTCATGCGCGTTCGATTGCCGCGCGCGTCGTGGCTGCCGCGCACCTCGAAGACGTTGTAGTAGGCGTCGCGCCCGGGGCGGCCGCGCGCGTCGAAGTGCTGCTCGCTGGTCTTGTTGCCCTGCGCGTCGTAGTGGATCTGCTTTTCGGCCGGCTCGCCGGGACCGCAGCCCGCGCGTTTGCGCTGCTTGTCGTAGCAGACGATGCGTGTCGGCTGGCAGCGCTCGTTGTTGAAGTACTCGGTGAGATGGCGCCGAAACGACGACGACGGCGTGTCGTAGAGGCGCTGCTCGGCGACCAGACAGCCGCGCGCGTCGTAGCTGTATGACGTGCGCGCCAGGCCATCGCGGCCACCGGTGCGGCTGCCTTGGCCGTCGAGGCACGTGCGCGCGACATAGAAGCCGCGCCGATCGTGTTCGTACATGAAGCCCGAGCAGCCCGTCTTGGCCGACAGCGTCGCCAGGCCGCTGCTGTCCCGGTAGACGCGCCCCGTCTCGCGCCCCGCCGCGTCGAGCCGACGCGTCACGCGGTGCACGCCATCGTGGCTCGCCGCCGGCTTCTTGCCGTCGATGCCATAGCGCGCGGTGTCGATGATGAAGCCGCGCTTGTCGCGCCGGTAGGCTCGCCTGTGGACGCCGTCCTCGTCGAGCATCGGCGCGCCCGACCACTGCAGACACGACGCGGCGCTCACGCGGCCGAGCTTGTCATGGCTGAGCGCGGTCTTGCCGCAACCTTCGAGCTTGTTGGCGCCGCTGCGCTTGCGGCTGGTGTAGCTCTTGGCCTCGGCGTCGAAGTGACGCGACCAGCGCACGATGCCGTAGCCGTCGAGGTGGGCGATGGCCGACAGGCGGCGCGCTTTGCCCTCGCCTTTGTAGACGAACACCACCCTCGACGCGACACGCGCACCCACGCGGCGCGCGACCCACACGACCTTGCCCTTGGCCCACGCCACCTGCCAGACGAGCTGGTCGGCGGCCTTGGGCTTGCGGGCGGCGCGGCTGCAGATCACGCGGTCGTGATCGAGCTCGCAGTGCTCGTGATAGGTGAGCTTGTCGTGCGCCGGGATCGCGACCGTCAGCAGCAGCGGCCCGCGGTCGGGCTCTTCGAAGACGAACAGCTTGCTCGTCTTGGCGCGCTTGGCTGTCGGGTAGTCAGGGTGCGGCGTCTTGCGCGGTCCGTGCATGACCGGCGCTGCGCCGCGCGGCGCTGGAGCGGGCGCTGGGCGCGTGACGGGGCGCGCGGCAGGTCGACGCGGGCGCACCTTGGCGCGCCTGCGAGCGCGGCGATAGGAGCTGTCTTTCTTTTTGGTGCAGGCGGGAAGGACGACCGCGCTAGCCGCGGCGACGAGTGCGGCGACGGCTAGCGCGTGGGGGCGCACTACTTGATCTTGGCTTCCTTGAACCAGACGTGCTTGCGCGCCTTGGGGTCGTACTTCTTGAAGCGCAGCTTGTCGGGCGTGTTGCGCTTGTTCTTGGTCGTCGTATAGAAGTATCCGGTACCGGCTTCGCTAACCAGACGGATTTTCTCTCGAATTGCCTTAGCCATCTCTCAACTCCTGCGGCTTTCTAGCCGACGATGCTCGCGACGTCAACTAGCTCATCGCCATCGAGGGCGGCGCCGGCATCTCGTCCACGTCGTCGGACTCGACCTCGACGGTCAGCCGCTTGTAGGCGCCCAGACCCGTGCCGGCCGGGATCAGCCGACCCATGATCACGTTCTCCTTGAGCCCGCGCAGGTGGTCGGTCTTGCCCTTGACCGCCGCCTCGGTCAGCACCTTGGTCGTCTCCTGGAACGACGAGGCGCTGATGAAGCTGTCGGTGCTCAGCGAGGCCTTGGTGATGCCCAGCAGCAGCGGAACGCCGACCGCCGGCTCGCCCTTCTCCGAGATGACACGCGCGTTCTCCTCCTCGAAAGCGAACTTCTCGACCTGCTCGTCGACGAGGAACTTGGTGTCGCCGACGTCGGTCACGCGAACGCGCCGCAGCATCTGGCGCACGATGACCTCGATGTGCTTGTCGTTGATCTTGACGCCCTGCAGGCGATAGACCTCCTGCACTTCGTCCACCAGGTACTTGGCGAGCTCTTTCTCGCCGCGTACGCCGAGGATGTCGTGCGGGTTGGCCGGACCGTCCATCAGCGGCTCGCCGGTACGCACCCGGTCGCCTTCGCGCACCGCGAGGTGCTTGCCCTTGGCGATCAGATACTCCGACGGGTCGCCCACGTCCGGGGTGATCACGACCTTGCGCTTACCCTTGGTGTCCTTGCCGAAGCTGACGATGCCATCGATCTCGCTGATGATGGCGTGGTCCTTCGGCTTGCGCGCCTCGAACAGCTCGGCGACGCGCGGCAGACCGCCGGTGATGTCCTTCGTCTTGGTGGTCTCGCGCGGGATCTTGGCGATGACGTCGCCAGCGACGACCTCGTCACCCTCACCCACGAACAGGTTCGAGTCCACCGGCAGGAAGTAACGCGCCTGCGCGTTGCCAGCCGGCAGCATCTTGGGATCGCCCTCCTCGTCGACGATGGCGATCGCCGGACGAACGTCGGAGTCGCGGCCCTCGATGATGACCTTACGCGAGAGACCGGTAACCTCGTCGAGCGCCTCGTTCATCGTCACGCCTTCGACGATGTCGATGAACTTCACGCGCCCGCCGACCTCGGTGACGATCGGCATCGAGAACGGGTCCCACTCGGCGAGCACGGCGCCAGGTTTGACGCGCGTGCCCTCGTGCGCCGTGACGTGCGCGCCGTAGACCAGGCCGTAGCGCTCGCGCTCGCGACCGGAGTCGTCCTGCACGACCAGCTCGCCGTGACGATTCATCACGACCAGCACGTCCTTGTCGCCCGCGCGATACGGAACGGTGTGGCAGTTGTCGAGCCGCACCGTGCCCTCGCTGCGCGCTTCGAGGGTCGACTCCTCGAGACGAACCTGGCCGACGCCGCCGACGTGGAAGGTACGCATGGTCAGCTGCGTGCCCGGCTCGCCGATGGACTGCGCGGCGATGATGCCGATGGCCTCGCCGATGTTGACCTGGTAGCCACGCGCGAGGTCGCGCCCGTAACACATCGCGCACACGCCGCGCCGCGTCTGACAGGTCAGCACGGAGCGGATGCGCACGCGGTCGATGCCCGCTTCTTCGATGCGCTTGACGCGGTCCTCGTCGATCTCTTCGTTGCTCTCGACCAGCACGTCGCCCGTGATCGGGTCGACGACATCGTCGAGCGCCACGCGGCCGAGGATGCGATCGCCGAGCCGCTCGATGACCTCGCCGCCTTCGACCAGCGCCGACATCTCGATGCCGTCGAGCGTGCCGCAGTCGAACTCGGAGATAACCGCGTCCTGCGCCACGTCGACCAGACGACGCGTGAGGTAACCGGAGTTGGCGGTCTTGAGCGCCGTGTCGGCGAGACCCTTGCGCGCGCCGTGCGTCGAGATGAAGTACTGCAGAACCGACAGGCCTTCGCGGAAGTTGGTCGTGATCGGCGTCTCGATGATCTCGCCCGACGGCTTGGCCATCAGCCCGCGCATACCGGCGAGCTGACGGATCTGCTGGGGCGAGCCACGAGCGCCCGAGTCGGCCATGATGTAGATCGAGTTGAAGCTCGGGACCTTCTTGGTCTCCCCAGCGATGTCCTCGATCTCCTCGTTGCCGATCTCGTTCATCATCTCCTGGGCGACGTTCTCAGCAACCTGCGCCCAGATGTCGACGACCTTGTTGTAGCGCTCGCCGTCGGTGATGAGACCCTCGGTGTACTGCTCCTCGATCTCTTTGACCTCGTTGGTCGCCTCGGTGAGCAGCGGCTCTTTGGCCTGCGGGATGACCATGTCATCGACGCAGATCGAGATGCCGGCCGTCGTCGCGTGGCCGTAGCCGAGCGTGCGCAGGCGGTCGGCGAGTAGAACGGTCTTCTTCTCGCCGCACTGACGCACGCAGGCATCGATCAGCTCGGTGAGCTGCTTCTTGCCCATCACGCGGTTGACGATGCGGAACGGCAGCTCCTTGGGCACGATCTCGTAGAGCAGCACGCGGCCGACGGTGGTGCGCTCGAGCTTGGGCCCGATGCGGACCTTGATCGCCGCCTGCAGCTCGACGGCGCCGTGGTCGTAGGCCATGCGCACCTCTTCGATGGAGGCGAACACGCCCGCGAGGGGCGGCGGATCGTCGGGACCGCGCTTCTTCTTCTTGAGCTCGGGCGGCAGCGCGCCGAGGGCGCCGGGGCGCTCGCGCGTCATGTAGTAGAGGCCGAGCACGATGTCCTGCGAGGGCAGGATGATCGGCTTGCCGTGCGCCGGCGAGAGGATGTTGTTGGTCGACATCATCAGCACGCGCGCTTCCATCTGCGCTTCGAGCGACAGCGGAACGTGCACGGCCATCTGGTCGCCGTCGAAGTCGGCGTTGAACGCGGCGCAGACCAGCGGGTGCAGCTGGATCGCCTTGCCCTCGATGAGCACCGGCTCGAACGCCTGGATGCCGAGGCGGTGAAGCGTCGGCGCGCGGTTGAGCAGGATCGGGTGCTCTTTGATGACCTCTTCGAGGATGTCCCAGACCTCGGACTTTTCCTTCTCGACGAGCTTCTTCGCCGACTTGATGGTCGTGACGAGCCCGCGCTCCTCGAGCTTGTTGTAGATGAACGGCTTGAACAGCTCGAGCGCCATCTTCTTGGGCAGGCCGCACTGGTGCAGGCGCAGCTCGGGACCGACCACGATGACCGAGCGGCCGGAGTAGTCGACGCGCTTACCCAGCAGGTTCTGGCGGAAGCGGCCCGACTTGCCGCGGAGCATGTCGGAGAGCGACTTGAGCGGCCGCTTGTTCGGGCCGGTGATCGTCTTGCCGCGGCGGCCGTTGTCGAAGAGGGCGTCGACCGCCTCCTGGAGCATCCGCTTCTCGTTGCGGATGATGATCTCCGGGGCCGCGAGCTCCTGGAGGCGCTTGAGGCGGTTGTTCCGGTTGATCACCCGGCGGTAGAGATCGTTGAGATCCGACGACGCGAAGCGGCCGCCGTCGAGGGGGACGAGCGGGCGGAGATCCGGCGGCAGCACCGGGATCACGTCGAGCATCATCCACTCCGGCTTGTTGCCGGAGGAGCGGAAGGCCTCGACGACGCGGAGGCGCTTGGCGGCCTTCTTGCGCTTGGCCTCGCTGGTCGCCGAGATGATCTCGGCCCGCAGCGAGCGGGCCTCGACCACCGGGTCGATCCGCGAGAGGAGCTCCTTGATCGCCTCGCCGCCCATTCCGGCGGTGAAGGCGTCGGGGCCGAGCTCGTCGACGAGCTGCTCGTAGCGCTCCTCGCTCAGGAGCTCGCGCTCCTCGAGCCCCGACTCGCGGGGATCGATGACGATGTAGGACTCGCAGTAGAGGACCTTCTCGAGCTTGCCAAGGGGCAGGTCGAGGATGTTGCCGATCCGCGAGGGGAGGCTCTTGAGGAACCAGATGTGGGCGACCGGGGTGGCGAGGTCGATGTGCCCCGCCCGCTCACGCCGGACCTTGGAGTGGATGACCTCGACGCCGCAC
>JAGQIK010000070.1 GCA_020431405.1 Myxococcales bacterium | reverse complement strand
GGCTCTGGGGGCGGGTCGGGGCGACGTGGGATCGGGGCAGGCTTGGTGGCGCCCGCGCCTGGGCCGCAGCCGGCCAGCACGGCCAGCCCGGCCACGGCTGTGACGGCCAGCGCCGCCAGCGCCGCCAGGGTGGCCAGGGCCGCCCCACGATGCGCCGCCCGCCCGCGCGAGCCGTATTGCCGCTCTGCGAGACCCTGTGGTACGAAACCCGTCATGTCTGGCCACAATAAATGGAGCACCATCAAGCACAAGAAGGGCGCTGCGGACGCCAAGCGCGGCAAGCTCTTCTCGAAGCTTATCAAGGAGATCACCGTCGCGGCCAGAATGGGTGGCGGAGATCCCAACGCCAACCCGCGGCTTCGTACGGCGCTCAACGGGGCACGCACCTCGAACATGCCCAAGGACACCGTCGAGCGCGCGATCAAGCGCGGCACCGGCGAGCTCGAGGGCGTGGACTACGAGGAGATCAGCTACGAGGGCTACGGCCCGGCCGGCGTGGCGGTGATGGTCGAGGCGATGACCGACAACCGCAACCGCACCGTCGCCGAGGTGCGCCACATCTTCAGCAAGTACAACGGCAACATGGGCGAGAGCGGCTGCGTCGCTTGGATGTTCGATAGCAAAGGGCTGATCACGCTGCCCAAGGCCGACCTCAGCGAAGAGCAGTTGATGGAGCACGCGCTCGAGGCCGGCGCCGAGGACATCGCCGACGCCGGCGAGCAGTTCGAGGTCTACTGCGACGCGGGCAGCGTCGAGGACATCGCCGACACCCTGCGCAACGCGGGGCTCGAGGTGGAGAGCGCGCAGCGCGCGATGATCCCGCAGAACACCGTCAAGGTCGAAGGCCGCGACGCCGAGACGCTGCTCAAGCTGCTCAACGCCCTCGAGGACAACGAGGACGTGCAGAACGTGTGGGCCAACTTCGACATCGACGACGAGCTGCTCGAGAGCCTCTCTTCATGAGCGGGCGCGCTAGCGAGCGTTCGTGAGCGGCGCGGCTGCGCGCCTGATCCTCGGCGTCGATCCGGGCAGTCGCATCACGGGCTACGCGATGCTCAGCCAGCGCGGCCGCCAGCTGGCGGTAGTCGAGAGCGGCGTGATCTCGCTGCGCGAAAACGATCCGCTGGCCGCGCGGCTCGGCGCGTTGGCCAACGCCCTCGACGCGCTGCTCGATCGCGTCACGCCCGACGAGGTCGCCGTGGAAGACGTCTTCAGCGCGCGCAACGCGCGCACCGCGCTCAAGCTGGGACAGGCCCGAGGCGCCGTGTTGTGCACGGTCGGCCGGCGCGCCTTGGCCGTCTCGGCCTATCCGCCGGCGACGGTCAAACGTGCAGTGGCTGGGCACGGCCGCGCCGACAAGGGCCAGATCCAGCGCATGGTGCAGGTGCTGCTCGGGCTGGCGGACCTTCCGCGCACCGACGAGGCCGACGCGATGGCGGTTGCGATCTGCCACGGCCTGATGCGGCGCGGCGCTGACGCCGTCACCGCGGCGAGGAGGGCGCGATGATCGCGGCGCTGCGCGGCAAGCTCGCGCGTAAAGAGATCGACCGCGTGGTCGTCGATGTGGGCGGCGTGGGCTACCTCGTTCACGTGTCGCTGCA
This sequence comes from Myxococcales bacterium, assembly GCA_020431405.1. Lineage (GTDB taxonomy): Bacteria > Myxococcota_A > Polyangia > JAGQIK01. Next base: position 5,210 of record JAGQIK010000070.1, on the reverse strand, counting down.
GTCGATGGCCGAGCTGCCGGCCGCCGGCGCCGAGGTCTCGCTGTTCTGCCACACCCACGTGCGCGAGGACGCGCTGGCGCTCTACGGCTTCATCGACGAGAGCGAGCGCCAGGCCTTCGAGCTGCTCAAGGGGGTCTCGGGCGTGGGTCCCAAGCTCGCGATGACCGTGCTCTCGGGCCTTCCCGTGCGCGACCTCGCCGCGGCGATCACCGGCGCGGAGATCAAGCGCCTGACCTCGATCCCGGGGATCGGAAAGAAGAGCGCCGAGCGACTGGTGGTCGAGCTGCGCGATCGCTTCGCCGCCGTCGCGGTTGCGGCCGGTGTCGGCGAGCGCGACGCCCCGCGCGGCGACGCGCCACCGGAAGAGCTGGTCGCGGCGCTGGTCAACCTCGGCTACAAGCGCCCGCTCGCCGAGCGCGCCATGAAGCAAGTCATCGACGAGCAAAGCGCATCCGGATCGGCGGCGCCGCCGCCCGAGCAGCAGCTGCGCCGCGCACTGGCCGTGATCCAAGAGCTATAGTGGCCCTAGATGAGCGACGAAGAAAACAGGCGCTCCGAGCATCTGTCGCCGCAGGCGACGCCGGCCGAGGGCCCGCTCGAGGTCACGCTGCGCCCGCAGCGGCTCGAGGAGTTCGTCGGCCAGCAGCGCCTCAAAGACAACCTGCGCGTCTACATCACGGCGGCGCGCCAGCGCGCCGGCGCGCTCGATCACGTGCTGCTCGCCGGTCCGCCCGGCCTCGGCAAGACCACGCTCGCGCACATCATGGGCAACGAGCTCGGCGTCGAGGTGCACACCACCAGCGGCCCGGCCGTCGAGCATCGCGGGATCCTCGCCGGCCTGCTCACGCAGCTCGAAGAGCGCGCGATCCTGTTCATCGACGAGATCCACCGCCTCAACCCGGCGATCGAGGAGTACCTCTATCCCGCCATGGAGGATCTCGCCATCGACGTGCCTACCGGCACGGGGGCCTACTCGCAGACGCTGCGCCTGCCGCTCAAGCCGTTCACGCTGGTGGGCGCCACCACGCGCAGCGGGCTGCTCACCTCACCGCTGCGCGATCGCTTCGGCATCGTCGAGCGGCTCGAGCACTACAACGCCGACGACATGGTGCGCATCGTGCTGCGCTCGGCGCGCATCTTCGGCGTGCCCATCGACCACGATGGCGCGCTCGAGCTGGCCAAGCGCGCGCGCGGCACACCGCGTATCGCCAACCGCCTGCTGCGGCGCGTGCGCGACTTCGCCGAGGTCGAAGGCGACGGCACGATCACCAACGCCATCGCTCAGCGCGCGCTCGAGGCGCTCGACATCGACAGCGTTGGCCTCGATAGCCTCGATCGCGCGCTGCTGCGCAGCATCGTCGAGAAGTACGATGGCGGGCCCGTGGGCGTCGACTCGCTCGCGACGGCGCTGCACGAGGACCGCGACACGCTCGAAAACGAGATCGAGCCGTTCTTGATCAAGGAAGGATTCGTGCAGCGCACGCCGCGCGGCCGAGTGGCTACACAGCGCGCGTATCTGCACCTGGGGCTAGACAAGCCAAGCGGAAAGCAGGGCTCGCTGTTCTAGCGGCGGCTGGCAGGTTCCAGGCTGCTACTTTTTGCCCTTCTTGCCCTTCTTGCCCTTCTTTTCCTTCTTGGCGGCCTTCTTCTTGGTCGCCTTCTTCTTGGCCGGCTTCTTCGTGGCCGGCTTCTTCGTAGCGGGCTTCTTCTTGGCGGCCTTCTTCTTGGCGGCCTTCTTCTTGGCGGCCTTCTTCTTGGCAGCCTTCTTCTTGGTCGCCTTCTTCTTCGATGCCGCACGCGGCGCGCCATCCTGCCAAACGGCGAACGTCACGCCCTGGGGATCGGTGAACCAGGCCAGCCAGCCCATGGGCTTTCCGTCGGGACCCGGGACCTCCTGCTTGCCCATCGTGACCTTGCCGCCCGCGGCGGTGACCGCGTCGCTGGTCTTGTCGACCGAGTCGACGCCGACGTAGCCGATCCAGCCGGTAGGTACGCCGGGCATCGCCTTGACGATGCCGCCGATGGGGCCGGCCGGACCGCTGACCATCGTGTAGGTCCCCTCGGGCATCGGCATGTCCATCATCTGCCAGCCGAAGACCTTCGAGTAAAACGCCTTGGCTGCCTCCGCGTCGCTGGTCTGCAGCTCTTGGTGCACGAATACGCTCATCGTGTGGTTCTCCGAGTGAAGGTGAGGGTCGAGCTACGCAACAACTTCAAAGGTGAGAGTGACGCGAAAGCGTACCCGAGAAGGCGGGGCGTGAGGTGGCGAATTCGACCGCGTCAGCGGGCGAATCAATCTGATCTTCCTCGCGGCGCGAGCGGGGATGGAATTTGACGAAGATGACGAAGCTGACGAGGGGGCGCTGCGGCGCTATTGCTTGCTGGCGGGCTTGCTCGCGGCGCTGCCAGCTGCGTGGGTAGTGCCAGCGCTGCCGCTGCCGCTGCCCGAGGCGAGCGCCGAGCCGGAGCCCGAGCCCGTCGCCGCTGCGGCGGCCTTTTTCTTGTCGTCGGCGGCCTTCTTGAGCGCCTCGGCGGCAGCTGCCTTGAGGCGGCTGAGTCGATCAGGCTGCACGGGCTTGAGCACGCTGCCGAAGACCTTCGCCGCCGCCACCTGGTCTTTGTGCGCGTTGATGCCCTTGCGCTGCAGGATCGTGGCGACGCGCGTGAAGATACGCAGCTTGGCCTCGATATCGGCGCGGCACTTGACCTTGGCGCACGCCAGCAGCGCGCCCTTGAGCACGCGCAGGCCGTCGAGGTTCTTGCCCAGCTCGAGGTAGGCGAGGCCGAGCTTCATGCGCCAGGCGGCGTCGCTCGAGCCGTGGCGCTCGGCGCTGCGCAGCGCGTCGATGGACCACGGATACTCGCCCGCGCGCATGTAGAGCTTGGCGAGCCGGATCGCTGACTCGATGTGCGACGGGTTGCGTCGCAGCGTCTCTTCGAGCTTCTTGATCGTTTTGGCGGTTCGGACGTCGGTCTTGACCAGCGACTGGACGCGAGGGCCGCTGCCGCGAGCGAAGACGAGGTAGAGCACGATGAGGGCGAGAAGGACGAGGTTGGGTACGACGACGGCGGCTTCCAGGGCGCCAGAACGCTTCTCATCACTCATGTGACCTCAGTGCTCCTACTGTGGTTATGGGGAGTATACGACAGCTCGCGACTCAAGCTTCGACGCCAGCGGGGCGCGAAGGTTCCGCGGCGGCACCTCGATTGACACGGAGCCTCGCTAGACGCTAGGTTTCGCAGCGATTTCGCTGGCCGCGACGAAGTCTGCGCGGCGAACTAATTCCGGGCGAGGAGGCGCGGATGCGACGCAAGGCGATAACCTGTCTGGTGGCCGGCCTGATGCTGAGCGGTGTGGCCGCCTGCAACGATCCCAAGGACCCTCAGACTTGGATCAAGCGCCTGCGCGACCCGCAGCAGGCGACTAAGGCGGTGCGCGAGCTGCAGAAGCTCGGCAACCCCGTCGCGATCAAGCCGCTCTGTGACCTGTTCAAGGACTTTCAGAGCCCCAACATCCTGAAGGCGATCATCTCCTTCAAGGACAAGCGCTCGATCCCTTGCCTGGTGCGTGCGCTCGACTTCACCGCCGACAAGTATCACAACGCCACGCTCGCAGCGAACGCGCTCGCCGACTTCAAAGCCAAGGAGGCGGTGGATCCTCTGGTGAAGATCCTCGACCAGCCGCTGCCCATCAAGTCGCGCGCGAACCTCGCCAAGCTCGCCGCCATCGGCGCGCTGTCCAAGATCGGCGACCAGAAGGCGGTGCCGGGGCTGATCCGCACGCTCGAGCGTCGGCCGGAGAAGCAGGACTTCCTGCTCAACAAGCGCGCGGCGCAGGCGCTGGGGCTGCTCGGCTCCGAGACGGCGATCCCGGCGCTCATCGCCGGCCTGTTCATGTCGAGCACCATCCAGGGCACGTCCTATCCGTTCGCGCGCGTGGCGCTGGTGCAGATCGGTCCGGCCGCCGTGCAGCCGCTGATCGAGACCTACCAGCACAAGAACGCCAAGATCGAAGCCATGGCCAAGGAGCTCAAGTTCCGCGAGGGCGTCATCGAGCAGAAGACGTCGATCGTGCTGGGCGACATCGCCTCGGCCAAGGCGGCGCCGTTTCTGCTCGAGGAGCTCGGCAAGGCAGACATGAAGGAGACCAAGGCGGCCGGCCTGATCGAGGCGCTCGGCAAGATCGGCGACAAGAGCGCCGTGCCCGCGCTGATCAAGATCGTCAGCGACAAGAAGGTCAACTACAAGCTGCGCATGCAGACCTGCTCGGCGCTGACCGTCATCGGCGACAAGCGCGCCATCCCCGTGCTGCTCGAGGTCGCCGAGAAGGGCTACATCAAGGGCGGCTTCACCAACCTGCGCGAGGGCGCGGCGATGGCTTACGCCCGCATCGTGGGCGCCGAGATCAAAGACGGCATGGCCAAGCTCGAGGCGATGGCCAAAGATCCCAAGCTCGCCAAGTTCCAGCAGACGCTCGGCGTGTTCAAGGAGGCGGTGGACCGCGCCAAGATCGCGCAGACCTGCGGTGACGACCCCGTCTGCTACGGCAAGAAGGCCAACGACACCAAGCTCTCGCTGGCTCAGCGCGAGAAGGCTGGCATCATGGTCGGCATCCTGCCCGACGGTCGCAAGGCGCTCGGCGCGTTGACCCAGGCGGTGCAGAACCGCGAGCCGATCCTGCGCCTGTTCTTCCTCGAGGCGGTCAAGCACATCGGCAAAGGCACCGACGCGCAGCTGGTCAAGACGCTCGAGAAGCTCGTCGCCAAGGACTCGCGCCGCAAGACCAAGTTCCTCGGCGCCGATCTGGCGAGCGCCGACAAGATCGCCCTCGCGGTGGTCAAGCGCAAGAAGTAGGGCGTCTATCATCGGGGGCCTAAGGGCCCTGGGCGCCCTCAGTCCGCTCGTTTGTCATGCCGCGTGACGGCGCGGTAGATCGCCGCCGGCACGATCCCCACCAGCAACATCACGCCGAACGTGCCAGCGATGGCGATGCTGCCTTCGCCGCGCTGCACAAGCTGCGTGACCATCATCGCGAGCACGACACCAAAAGCGACGACCGGGATCAGCGGGCCCGCTGGCAGTCGGAAGCGCCCGGTGCGACCGCGACGGCGCAGCACCGGGACCGACGCCGAGGTGGCGAGATACTGCACCGCGACGGTCAGCACCGACAGATCGACGAGCTTCTTGAAGTCGAAGACGATCACCAGCAG
>JAGQIK010000567.1 GCA_020431405.1 Myxococcales bacterium | reverse complement strand
GCCGACAGTTTCACGACCCAGGCAGCCACATTTTCGCGAGCCGAGCTCGCACCAACGCAGCAAGGAGCCGACTAGCGACGATCAGCGATTGACAAACGTGGCCCCATAGAAGGCTTCAGGCTTCAGGGTAGGCGCTTCTGCTCGGTGGTCTCGATGACGAGCACATAGCCGTAGCGCAGGTGGTGCACGACGACGCGACGGGCGGCGTCGTTGCCAGGGCGCCAGTCGTGGTAGGTGATGTGTGCCTTGCCACGGAAGGTGCGCTCGACAAGGTGGCCATCTTTGTGGCGCTCCTGAACGCGATCGCTTGGCCACGGATAGAAGGCGCGTTGAACGTCGGCGAGCATGTAGCTCGGCGCGAAGGGCAGGCGGCGGCCGGTGCGGTTCTGAAAGTGTGTCGTGCCGTCGGCGCGAAGCTCGATGACGAAGCCGACGCCGAGCGGCGAGAGGCCGACCAGCCGCAGCGTGCCGCGGTGTTTCTGCAGCACGGCGTCGAAGGTCTGCGACCTGCCGTCGCCCCAGCGCGCGGTGACGCGCTGGCGCCAGAAGAAGTCGTAGGGCAGATCGCCGACGGGGCGCAGCGCCGGCTCGGGGCGCGGGCGTGCGGCGCGCGTCGTGGTCGCCGGCGGACAGCAGCCGGCGAGCAGCAGCGCCAGGGCGAGGGCGCTTCTCATCGCTTCTCACCCATCAGCACGATCGCCGCCGGGGCGAGCAGCATGCAGGCGACGATGCCGACCATCGCCGTCAGCCCGATGCTGCGCAGCACGGGGTGCTCGCTGAGCGCCAGCAGGCCGAAGCCGAGCACGGTCGAAAGGCCTGCTACCACGACGCTGAGCAGCGAGGCGGCGAGGCGTCGCTCGTGCTGCTCGGCGGCGGCGTCGACGAGAAACACGCCGTAGTCGACGCCCATGCTCACCACCACCAACAGTGACGTCATCGCCACCAGGTCGATGGCGATGCCAGCCAGCGCGAGCGTGGCCATGGTGACGGCGGCGCCGAGCAGCGCGGGTACGAACGCCGCGGCGCTTCGTCGCGCGTGGCGGTAGCGCACGCCGATCAGCATCAGCACCACCACCAGCCCGACCACCAGCAGCCGCGAAGTGTCGCGCTGGTAGGCGCGGCCGGCGCGCGCCATCAGCGCCTCCTGGCGCACGAGGCGCGCGCCGTCGATCGTCTTCAAGCGCCGCGCGAGGGCGTCACCGTCGCGCAGATCGGTGAGCAGGGTGAGGAACGCGACGCGCCCGCCATCGAGCGCGAGGCGCGTGTGACGGGCCAGGGTCGACAGCGGCGAAGCCTCGAGCTCGCGGTAGCTCAGCGGCTCCGCGGGCGGCGAGCGGCGCAGCTCGGCGAAGAACGGCGCGAAGACGCCCGGCTTGAACCCGGCGGCGCCGAATGCGGCGTCGAAGCGCTCGCGCAGCCTTGGCGCCTCGCGCAGCGTCTTGGCGATGGCGCGCTGGCGTGCCGCGCTGGGCAACACGTCGGCGAGGCTGCGAAAGGCGCGCAGCTCGCCGGCCGCGCGCGCCGCGGCGAGCACCTCGGCGACGCGATCGTTGACGCGCAGCGCGGCCTGCTCGTCGTTGCCGAGGGCCGCGACGAAGACCATCTGCTCGGCGTGCGCCACGCGGCGGCGTACGCGGTTGTCCTCGGCGAGCAGCTTGGCGTCGAGCTGGCCGAGGCTGACCAGCTCGTCGCTGCGGCGCAGGCGCGGCGCGCCGACAGCGACGATCACCAGCGCTATCGCCACCAGGGCCCACAGGGCGCCGCGTCGCCTGCGCAGCGCAGCCAGCGCGCGCGCGAGCGCTTCGACGAGCCGCTCGCGCAGCGCGACCTCGCGGGCGCGCGCCGGCAGCATCGCCGGCACGAGCGTGCGCGTGGCGCCGAGCGTGGCGAGGATACCGGCGCTGGCGAAGAGCGCGACCTCGCGCAGGCCGCCGAAGGGCGAGGCGCCGAGGGCGGCGAAGCCGGCGGTGGTCGTCGCCGCGCCGGTGAGCACCGCCTTCCAGATCGTGTCCAGCGTCGCGCGGCCGGGGCTGACGCCATCGCGCGGCTCGGCGGGCACGACGGCGTGGTGGCAGTAGAGGTGCACCACGTAGTCGAACGAGACGCCGAGAAGCGAAGCACCGAAGGCGAGGGTGATGCCGTGGATCTGGCCGTAGACCGCCAGCACGGCGGCGCAGCCGGCGAGCATGCCGACGCCGATGGGCAGCGAGGCGACTAGCAGCAGGCGCAGGCTGCGAAACAGCAGCAGCATCAGCGCCAGCAGACCGACCGCCGAGATGATCGAGATGCGTTGGATGTCGGCGCGGATCGTCGCCTCGGTCTTGACGGCGAAGCGGTTGACGCCGCTGGCGTCGAGCACGAGCTTGCCGCCGAAGCGGCGGTTGACCGCCTCGAAGGCAGCGCGCAGGCCGGCGAGCAGCGGGCGCTGCGCCGCGCCGTCGAAGGCCGACGCCTTGCTGCTGAGAAACAGCACCGCGTGTCGCCCGTCGCGCGTGACGAAGCGACCGCCAGCGAGCGTCAGCCCGCGCTCGCCGCGCAGCTTGGCGAAGCGCTCGAAGAGGCGCGGCATGATCGACAGTGGATCGCCCGGCGCCCCGCGCGCCACCAGCAGCGCCATCGGGCCGGAGAGGCGCCGCTTGAGGCGCCGCGCCGCCGCGCGAAGGCCCGCGTCGCTGACCAGCGCG
>JAGQIK010000566.1 GCA_020431405.1 Myxococcales bacterium | reverse complement strand
TGCAGCTGCTTCGCACCGCTCAGCTCGCGGCGCGCGGCGGGCAGGCGCAGCCGAGCAAGCCGCGCGGCCGGCTGCTGCTGTGGATCGTGTTGGTCTTTTTGGTGCTGCTGTTGGGCGGCGGCGCCGCGCTGTTTCTGATCAAGGTCGAGGCGCGGCGGGTCGTCGTCTGCCGGGTCGATCGAAAGCCCGTCGCGCCGATCAAAGCGCCCATCGCCGGCCGCGTCGCGCGGGTGCACGTCAAAAAGCAGCAGGTGCTCGGCGCGGGCAAGGCGGCGCTCGTCATCGCCACGCGCGACAAGCGCGCCGAGGCGCGGCTGCGGGCGATCATCGCCAGCGACAAGGAGCTGCTGCGCATCATGCGTACTGGCGGAAAGGACGCCGACGTGCGCAAACAGAAACGCATCAAGCGCGACGTGGAGGCGCGCATCGCCAAGCTCGGCGACTGCAAGGACGCTGCCTGCCGCGAGAAGAAGACCGACCTGCAGCGCGAGCTCGAGGCCGCCAAGACCAAGCTGCACTTCTGCGAGTGGCAGGCCTACAAGCGCGAGGCCGACGCCAAGGCCAAAGAGCTGGCCGCCAAGGAGCAGCGGCTGAGCAAGCAATTGGCGGCGCAAAACCGGACAGTGATAGCCTCGAAGGGCGGCATCGTGACGAAACACATCGCGGCGGGGACGACGGTCGAAAAGGGGCAGACCCTCGTCGAGATGGACGACGCCAAAAACGCCAGCGCCGTGCTGCTGATCGCCCGCGATCCACCCAAGAGCGGTCAGCTCGTGGTGGTAACCCTGGCGGGGCAGGGATGGACCAAGCGCATCAAAGCAAAGACGAGCAGCGAGGCAGGCCGGGTCAGCGTGGCGCTCGAGCTCGACGTCTCCAAGATCACGGCGAGCACGCGCTGTCGTGCCGACGTGCCGGCGCCCCCCATTCCGCTGGCGGTCTCGCTCTGGCGCGACCTTCGCTAGCCGCGCCGCGGTCGCTGGCGGCGCTGCTGCTCGCGGCGCTGCTCGGCCTCAGCACGTCGCTGGCGCTGCAGGTCGCCAGCGAAGGCGAGGCGATCGCCCAGCGCCGGCGCACACCGCGCGCCAGGCGCCGCATCGCGCGGCAGCTGCGCCGACGCGCGGCCAGCTACATGCGGCAGCGCAAGTACAAGCGCGCGATCGCGCTGCTCTCGCGCTCGCTGCGCATCTACTACACCGCGCGCGCGACGCTGCTGCTCGGACGCTGCCACGACCATCTCGGCAACAAGAAGCAGGCGCGCGCGATCTTCCAGCGGCTGCCTTCGCGCCAGCGCTGGCGTCTGGCCAGACAGCTGCAAACACGCGGCGCGCGCCGCATGACGGCGGGTGACTACCGGCGCGCCATCGCCGATCTCTCGCTCTCGCTCGCGCTGCGCTCGTCGTCCGCGACGCTCTTTCAGCTGGGCCAGGCCTACGAGCTCGGCGGTCAGCTCGCCGAGGCGCGCGACACCTATCGCCGCCTGCTGGCGCAGAAGAAGCTCGCGCGGCGCGCCGTGATCCGCGCGCGCCTCGAGGCGGTCGAGGCGCGGCTCAAGGGCGACAGCACGACCAAGCCGCCGACAGTCGGCAAGACGCCGCCCGACACGGGCAAGCCGCCGAAGGTCGCCAAGAAAGGCGGCCCCGATGATCTGCCGCCGTCCGACGATCCGCGCGACGCGATGATCTTCGGCGCCAAAGATAAAGACGACAACGTCGGCGGGACGCCGACCAAGACCGAGCTGACGGGCGCCGCCGGCAAGCAGGGCAAGCTGCTCGGGCTGTCCACCGACAAGCTCGATATCGGCGCGTCGGTGCTGCTGCGCTTCGACGCGTCCTTTCGCGCGCGGCGCGCGCGCGACGCGCAGCGCTTCAATATGCCCAACCTGGCCGATCTCTACATGGACGGGCGGCCCAACCAGCGACTGCGCGTCTTTCTGCGCACGCGCATCTCCTACAACCCCGCGCTGAGCGGCGACCAGGTCGCCTTTTCGCTGATCAAGTTCTGGCTCAAGTTCGACATCGCCCGGCGCGTCTACGTCACCATCGGCCAACAGCTGGTGCGCTGGGGGCCCGGGCAGCTGTGGAACCCCGTCGACACGCTCAACCTCGAGCGGCGCCCGGTGCTCTCGCCGTTCGACGCGCGCGGCGGCGTCCCGATGGTGATGCTGCACTTTCCGGTCGAGGCGCTGTCGTGGAACTTCTACGTGGTGGGGCTGCTCGACAAGGTCAACACGTTCGACAAGGCCGGCGTCGCGTCGCGCGGCGAGTTCGTCTTTTCGACGGTCGAGCTCGGCATCGGCGGCGCTTACCGCGAGAGCACCGGCGGCAAGCTGACGGCCGACATCAGCGCCGGCGTGTGGTGGTTCGATCTGTTCTCCGAGGTCGGCGTGCGCTTCAACGACGGCGAGCGCCGCGTGCAGGCCAGCGGCGGCTTCAGCATCGGTTTTCCCGTCTTCGAAAACGACACGCTGACCATCGGCGGCGAGTACTTCTACAACCAAGAGGGCTTCAGCAATCCGAGCTTCACGCAGCTTCTGCCCGATCCGATCACGCCGAGCACCACGTCGCTGCCCTTCGATCCGCAAAAGCGCCTCGCGCAGCCGCTGTATCTCGGCCGCCACTACGCCGCGGCCTTCATCTACCTGCCCAAGCCGGGCAAGCTCGAGGACTGGAACTTCAGCTTCCGCGGCATCATGAACCTCAGCGACCGCAGCGTGGTGCTGCAGACGATCGTGCAGGTGCAGCTGCTGACGTATCTGCAGCTGCAGCTGATCACCACCGGCCACCTCGGCTCGCTCGGCGAGCTTCGCGTGGGCGACGACGCGCTGCCCACCGACGCGCTCGAGCGTCAGGCCTGGCGCAACGCGCTCAACGGCGGCAAGGTGCTGCCCACCGAGATGCTCGACGTCAGCTTGTGGCTGACGCTCAACATCTAAGCGTCTAGGCGCCTAGGCGTCTAGTCGGCGTCGGCGTCGGCCTCGGCCTCGGGCGCCGCACTGTCGCCGTCGCGCTCTTGTCGGCGCATGCGCTTTTCGGGCAGCCACAGAAGCGACGCCAGCACCGTCGAGACCACCGAGGCGCCGATCCAAAAGAGCCGCACGCGCGTGAAGTCGTAGACGCTCTTGCCGTCGACGACCTTGCGGCGCTCTTCGATCATCGAGCCCGAGACCCAGTCCTGCATGGCGGCGCCGAGGTAGCTGCAGTTGCCGACGAGGCCGAGCGCCGCGCCCGGCGCGCGCCGCGGCGCGATGTCCATCGCGGTCAGCCCGCCGAGAAAGACGAGCAGCGCGCCGATGCCGATGCCAGCGCAGCTGATGGCGACGCGCGCCAGCCACGGGTTGCCCTTGACGTAATAGAGCACGATCTGCGAGCCGATCAGCAGCAGGCCGAACATCACGGTCAGCGGCGTGCGGCGCGAGTCGAAGAAGCGGTCCGACAGCCAGCCCGAGCTCGCCGAGCCGATGGCGCCGACGATGGGAAACAGCGAGACCATCGAGCCGGCGTCGGCCAGCGAGTAGCCGTGCGCCTTCTCGAGATACAGCACGCCCCAGTCGTTGACGGCGTAGCGCGCGACGTACATCGAGGCGCTCGACAGCGCCAGCAGCCAGACCCAGCCGCTCTTGAGCACCTCGCGCTGCAGCTGCCAAACCGAGAGGCTGATCTCGCGCTTGTCGGGCGCGCGGTCGTTCATGTACTCGCTCGGATAAGGCAGGCCCACGCCGGCGGGTCGGTCGGTGGTGGTGCGCAGCAGCACCAGCACGATCACGAAGCACGTGATGGCCGGCACGATGAAGCCGGCGCGCCAGCCCAGCGACTGCACCACCTGCGCGGTGACGGCGAAGGTCAACGCCTCGCCGATGTGATGCGACAGCGACCACACGGCGTAGCGTTTGCCGCGCTCGCGGTCGGAGAACCACGAGGCCAAGATCACGCCGCAGGTCGGCGCGCCGTGCGCTTGCAGCCAGCCGTTGAGCGCCCACACCACGAGCATCGCGCCGTAGCTTTGCTGCAGGCCGAAGGTCAGGTTGAGCAGCGCCGAGCCGAACATGCCGGCCGCGAGAAAGCGCCCCAGATGCAGCCGATCGGCGAGAAAGCCGTTGGTCAGCTTGCCCATGGCGTAGGCCACCTTGTGGCCCGAGCCGATGCGTCCGAGCTGCGCGGCGTCGAGGATCTTGGCGTCGACGAGCTTCGACTTGGTCACCGACAGCGGCAGCCGGCAGATGTAGTAGAAGCCGTAGCCGAGCGTGGCCGACCAGAACATCAGACGGCGCCAGCGCTTGTAGCGCTTGTCGAGCTCGCGTGCGGGTACACGCGGCTCGGTCTTTCTGGGGGCGAAGATGCGGCGCAGCACGAGCGCCATGGTACGCGCTCGACGCCCCGCGCGCGAAGCGGTCTTTGCGCGCACGCTCGCGCGCTCGCGCTGGCGCGTTGGGTGCGAGCGCTCGTGCGCTAGACGCGGCCGTGCTCGCCGAAGTCCTCGCCGCGCGCCGCCAGCGCCGCCTCGGCGAGCGCCTCGTCGTCTTCGCTATCGTCGTCGTCGAGATGCTCGCGCCGCGCCGACTCGGGATAAGCCTCGCCGAGCGTCGCCGCGCAGCGCGGGCAGCGCCGCTCGTGCTCGCGCACCAGCATGCCGCAGGCCTCGCAGTAGAGGATACGTCGCGTGCGGCCGAAGGCGGCGCCCAGCGCGCCGCAGGCGAGCATCAGCAGGCCGGCGATGGCCATGCGGCCGTTGGCCACGGCGATGATCGCGGGCACCATGGCGGCGAAGAGCCCGATGAAGAGCCACGAGACGGTCTTGCGCTGGTAGTAGCGCCGCGCCTGCGCGCCTTCGTTGGGGCGCTGCGCCGCCGCTTCGTCGGCAGCGATGGTCTCGAGCAGCGCCGCGCTGATCAGCGGCTGCGGCAGCGCCGGCAGCGCGCGCACCTCGTACGCGCCTTTGTCGTCGCTGATGTCGGCGCCGATCGCCGCGGCGAGCGCGTCGCGCGCGGGCGCTTCGCCGAAGGTGTCGAGCAGCTCGCCGACGGCGGCCTGCTGATTGGCGCCGAGCCCACGCAAGAGCGCCGCCGCCGAGTCGCGGTCCTCGCCGCGCAGCGCGAGCTGCATCGCCAGCAGCGCGCCCATGTCGCGCGCGCCGAGCGGGCCCACCGACTGGTGCGCGTAGCTGGTGAAGGTCGTATTGCCGAGCATCTCGCCGGCCACGTGATAGGCGCCGCAGGCGGCGACCACCACCGGCCCGAAGCCGAGGTAGATCGTCGCGGCGGCCGCCGCCAGCGCCGCCGGCTCGCTGTGAAGCTGCGCCGCGCGCTCGGTGAACGACTCGCGGTAGGGATGCTCGGCGTCGCGCGTGGCGACGAAGGCGCGTGCTACCTCGTAGGCCAGCGCGCCGTAGAGCGCCTGCGGCTTGCGCCCGACGCGGTCGACCTGAAAGACCAGCCGCCCGTCGTCCTCCACCGCGCAGAGCTCGACCGCCGGCAGCTCGACCATCGCCTGCTCGGACAGCGGCGCGCGCGCGTCGACCAGCTCGAGGCGATAGCCACCGAGCCCCGCGTAGCACAGCAGCGGCACCAGCGCCTGCGCCACGCCGAGCAGCGACGGCTCGAACGGCTCGGGAAAGCAGCGTTCGCTGGCGTCGACGAGCGGCGCGGCGAGCAGCGTCTCGGCGCCGTGCGCCTGGCACAGCGGGGCCAACAGCGCGATCAGCGCGTCGTCATCGAGATGGGCTGAGCCGGCGTGGGTCATGGGCGCGACGGTATTACGGGCCGGCCTCGCCGATCTTGCCGTCGTCGTCGTCGTCGTCGCCGTCGCCGTCGATGGCACGATGCGCCACCAGGTCCCAGCGGCGCTCCTGCGCCGGGTCGAGCATGCGCTCGACCTCGCTGATGTGCGCGCGTACCGCCTGGCGATCGGCCTCGGCGAGCAGCGGCGCCAAGCGGCCGAAGACGCTGTCCGGATGCGCGCAGCTATGGCCCTGCTGGCGCGCGCCGATAGTGCAGCGCGCGCACTCGAACGAGACGAGCTCGCACAGCGGCGCGCACAACAGAAGCTCTTCGAAGCCGTGCGGCCAGTCGTAGGCGAGCCAGCTGTCGAGCGCGCGCCCGCGTCGCACGACCGCGCTCAGTCGCTGCCAGGCGTCGTCGTCGTCGACGATGGCGCGCAGCGCGGCCACCTGCGCGGCCGCTAGCGCGCGCGCTGCCTGCGCTTCGCCCCCCGCTTGCTCGAGGCAGCGCAGGATCGAGGCGCGCGGCAATAGCGCCGCGAGCAGCAGCTCGCTACTGGCGCGCTGCACGGGCGAGGCTCACGGCGCCGCTGAGCACCAGCGCAGGCGGGTCTTTGGTGTCGATGAAGTTGAGTCGCACGCGCCCGGAGCCGCCGCCGCCGCCGCCCGCCCCGTTGCTCGGCTGTCCCGAGACCGAGTTGGTGTTGGCGCCAGCCATGCCGTCGAGCTGGCTCTGCGACGAGCCGTCTCCGCCCGTGCCCCCCGCGTTGGGCTTGGCGATCCCCGCGGCCGAGCCGCTGCCGCCCGCCGCCGCCGTGATGCCCGCCACGCCGTCCTTGCCATCCCCGGCGCGGCCTGTTTGTTGGCACGACGGTGCGTCGGGGTTGTTGTTGAAGCCGCCGCCGCCCGCGCCGCCGTTGACGGCGACGAGGCCGCCACCGCCGATGCGCAGCGCCTCGAGCAACACGGCGCCGCCCGAGCCGCCGCCGCCGCCGCCGCGTGGTCCGGACGCGCAGGGCGCACCCGCGCCGCCACCGC
>JAGQIK010000565.1 GCA_020431405.1 Myxococcales bacterium | reverse complement strand
GAGCAGCCCAGCTCGGCGGTCACCTCCTTGTCGTTGAGACCTTCGGTGGCGAGCTGCAGCATCTGCGACTCGCGTGGGCTGAACGAGCAGCGGCGCGCGAATCGCTCGGTGGTGCGCGGCAGCGGCTGCAGCAGGCGCCCGACCATCTTGCGCACGGTGTTGATGCTGATCGGCTTGGGGACGATCAGCTCGACGTCGTCCTCGAGGTTGGCCCAGCGGTCGCCGTCGTACGTGCCGGTGACGACGAGCACCTTGGTGCTGCCTTGGCGGCGGCGAAGATCCTCGAGCACGTCTTCGGCGCTGCCGTCGGGCAGCGAAACATCGAGCACGAGGACATCCGGCACGGAGGCGGCGAGCGCTTGAACGGCGTCCTGCACGGTGGCTGCGCTTCGCACCGCGTAGCCGCTGCGGCTGAGCGCGGTGCAGACGCTGTCGCGAAAGAGGGCCTCGTCCTCCACGACCAACACCGCCGCCGTCCCTGTCTCGCCCTCTAGCTTGTCCACGAGAGCAGTGTACCGCCAATCATTCGCTTGTCGCGAGGGGCAGAAAGACCTCGATGATCGTGCCTTCGTGGCGCCGCAGCACGCGCGCCCCGCCGTGCAGGCGCGAAATGATCCGGCTGGCGATGGCGAGCCCGGCACCGACGCCGCGCCCAGGCGGCTTCGTGGTGACGAAAGGCTCGAAGATGCGCGCCGCGACGCGCTCGTCGATGCCGCCTCCGCGGTCCACCACGCGGATCGTGGCGTAGCGACCGGGCTCGAGCGTGCCCTGCACGGTCTCGAGCGGCGAGCGCAGCGGCGTGCTGTCGAGCACGACAAGCGCCGAGCGCTGAAAGTCGCTCGCCTCGAGCGCGTTTCGCACGAGGTTGGTGACGAGCCGCTCGACCCAGGTCGGGCGCGCGGCGATTACGGGGCGTTTGCGGCAGCGCAGCGAGACGCTGGCGCCGAAGCGCTCGAGGGCGCTGCCGACGGCGCTGCCGAGGTCGACGGCGTGCGGCTCAGCGCCCGGTCGAAGGCGCGTCAGGTCGAGCAGGTCGCGCTGCAGTCGAGCGCCGCGTGCGATGCTCTCGCGAATCCCCGCCAGCTCGGCGCGCACCTCGTCCGGCGTGGCGTCGTCGTCGCAGAGGTCGACATGCGCTTGGATCTGCTGCAGCACGTTGCTCAGATCGTGGGCGGCGCCGGCGGCCACGATGCTGGCGGTGCTCATCTCCTGCATCGCCACGTTGCGTCGCTCGGCGTCGCGCGTGGCGGTCACGTCGACGCTGACGCCGCGCAGAAGCCGCTGGCGTCGCTCGACCACGTGATGCGCGCTGGTGCGCACCGACAGACGCGCGCCCGAGGCGGTCAGGATCTCGCACTCGAAGCGCGCCTGCGAGCCAGGCTCGCGCAGCGTCTGCACGTGACCGGCGATGCGCTCGAGCTGCTCGGGCGACAGTCGCGTGCGCCAGAACGTGGGTTCGGTCCAGCGTTCGGCGTTGAAGCCGGTCATCAGCTGCACACGACCGCTGATGAAAGCCGGCGCCGGCGGATCGAGCGGGACCTCCCAGACCACCGCGTCCACGTCCTCGAAGAGCGCTGTCTGGCGGCGCTTCATGGCGCTCGCGCTCTCCTGCAGCGCGCGAACCTTGCTGATGTCGTCGAGTGTGATCAGCACGCCGCCCTCGATGCGCGCCAGCGTCAGCCGCAGCGTGCGCGGGGCGCCGTCGGACGTGGTGTCCTCGACGACCAGCTCGGGCTCGGCGAGATCTCCGCGCAGAAGTCGTGTCGCGTGCGCAGCCACGACGCGGCCATATGGCAGCACGGCGCTCAGTTGGTTGCCGAGCAGCATCGCGCGCGAGACGCTGACGAGGGCGAGCGCCGCGCGATTGGCCGACCGCACCTCGAGCGCATCGCTCGCGATCAGCACGCCCGTAGGCAGCGCCGAGACGACCTTCTCGACGTCGTGGATGTTCTCGATGCTTCGCGCGCGCGCGTCGCTGTAGGCCTGAGCCGTCACACTCGCGTCGAGCAGCGCGGCGCGCACCAGCGCGCTGGCGACATCGCGCGGAGATGCTGCGCCGTGACAGATCGCGCTGTTGGCCATACGCGCGACCATCAGCATCAATGCGCTGAGGTAGGCCGACAGCGAGAGGCCCATCTGGTGGTGCACGCGGCCTAGTGCGCGCTGGCGCGCGAAGTAGGCTCGATCGCGCGGGGCGCCGAAGAAGCGACGCCAGTGCAGGCGCTGGGCCTCGCTTAGCCGCTCGCGGCTGGCGTCGCTGCGAAAGAGCCGCGCCAGGGACTCGAAGGTGTCGATGTGGTTGTAGAAGTCGGCGATGACGTCGTCGATGGCCAGCATCGCCGCCTCGCCGCGCGCGCTCAGCGTGTCGTAGTCGGCGGAGCCGAGCCCGAAGTACGCCTCTCGCGCTTCGCGTGGCGGCTCGCCGCCGTCATCGCCGCCGTCGTCGCCCGACGCCATCGAGACGAAGCCGCGTGCGATGTCGAGCTGCTCGACACCCAGCTGGTCGAGGGTGTCGACCAAGCGCGCGCTGTCGTAGGCCGACAGTGTCAGCCCCATGTCGAAGCCAGCCACCGAGAGCAGCGCCTCGACGCCCAGCGCGTCGCGCTCTACCACCGCCGCGACGAGCTCGCCGAGCAGCTTGGCGTAGCCGCCGAGATAGAGGTGCGGCTCGATGCCCAACGTGAAGTGCACGTGACCGACGCGTCGTCGCCGCTCGGCGTAGGCGGCGTCGTAGGTGCCGCCGAGCAGCTCCTTGAAGTAGCGCGCCTGGCTCGCGTGCAGCCGCTCGCGGCGCCCCGGCTGCGCGTCGAGGATCTCGCGCGTCTGCTCGAAGCTGTCGAGGTGCTCGTAGAAGCCGCCGACGAACTGGTCGGCGAGCGCGCCGAGCTCGCCGCCTAGCGCGCGTACGCGCTCCGCGAGCTCGTCGGTGAGCCGCGAAAGCCGCCGCTGTTCGCCCAGATCGGCCAGCATCGCGTGGAGCATGTAAGACGCGACTAGGACCGTCCAGTCCTATCGAGGCAGATCGATCTGCTGCTATCGTTGTGCCGATGAAAGGCATCATCCTGGCGGGCGGTTTTGGCACACGTCTCTATCCGCTCACGCAGCAAGTCTCCAAGCAGCTGCTGCCCGTCTACGACAAGCCGATGATCTACTATCCGCTCTCGGTGCTGATGTTGGCGGGAATCCGTGAATTCCTGCTGATATCGACCGAGCGCGACCTTCCGCGCTTTCGCGATCTGTTCGGTAGCGGCGAACAGATCGGCCTTTCGTTCAGCTACGCCGCACAAAATTACCCGCGCGGGCTCGCCGACGCGTTCATCGTGGGCGCCGACTTCATCGGCGGCTCCGAGGTGGCGCTGATCCTCGGCGACAACCTCTTCTACGGCCAGCACCTCACCGAGAAGCTGCAGAAGGCCGGCGCGCTGCGCGAGGGCGCCTTCATCTTCGGCTACTACGTCAAAGACCCGAGCGCCTACGGCGTCGTCGAGGTGGCAGAGGGCGGCCGCGCGATCAGCATCGAGGAAAAGCCCACCAAGCCGCGCTCGCACTACGCGGTGCCGGGGCTCTATTTCTACGACAGCGAGGTCTGCGCGCTGGCGCGCACGCTCGAGCCGTCGGCGCGCGGCGAGCTCGAGATCACCGATCTCAACCGCCTCTACATGGAGCGCGGCACCTTGCATGTCGAGCTCTTCGGGCGCGGCATGGCCTGGCTAGACACCGGCAACTACGAGGCGCTGATCGAGGCCGGCAGCTTCGTGCGCACGATCCAGAAGCGGCAGGGGCTCTCCATCGCCTGCATCGAGGAGATCGCCTACCGGCTGGGCTACATCGACGAAGCGGCGCTGCGCAGGCTCGCCGAGCCGCTCGCCAAGACGGCCTATGGCCAGTACCTACTCGACGTTGCCGATGGAACCCTCGCTCACTAGCGGCGGCTTTTCGATCTACCGGCGCGAGATCGAAGGCGTGCTCGTCATCGAGCCGCGCGTCTTCAGCGACGAGCGCGGCTACTTCTTCGAGAGCTATCGCGAGAGCGCCCTACGCGCGGCAGGCGTCGAGGCGAGCTTCGTGCAGGACAACCAGTCGATGTCGCGCGCCGGCGCGCTGCGCGGCCTGCACTTTCAGCGCTCGCGACCGCAGGGCAAGCTGATCCGCGTGCTGCGCGGCGCGATCTTCGACGTGGTGGCCGACATCCGCCGAGGCTCGGCGACCTTCGGGCGCTGGGTCGGGCAGCGGCTCGACGCCGAGAGCCGACAGCAGCTCTACATGCCGCCCGGCCTGCTGCACGGCTATCTGGCCCTCGCCGACGACACCGAGATCGCCTACAAGTGCACCGACTACTACGTCGCTGACGACGAAGGCGGCGTGCACTGGCAGGACCCGAGCCTCGACATCGCCTGGCCGCTCGACGAGGTCTCCGACGTGGTGGTTTCGGCCAAGGACGCGGCGCTGCCCAGCTTCGCGGCGGTCTTTGGCGAGGAGGGCGGCGCATGAAGGTGCTCATCACCGGCGCCGCCGGTCAGCTCGGCGGTGCGGTCGACGCAGCCTGCGGCGCGCGCGGTCTCGAGCGTGTCGCGCTGTCGCGCCCCGAGCTCGACATCACCGACCAGGCGCGCGTCGAGGCGACCATCGCCGCGCACGCGCCCGGCGCAGTGGTCAACTGCGCCGCTTACAACGACGTCGACGGTTCCGAGCGCGACATGGGCCCCGCCATCGCCATCAACGCGCTCGGCCCGCGTAACCTCGCCGTCGCCTGCCGGCGCGCCGACATCCCGCTGCTGCACGTCAGCACCGACTACGTCTTCGACGGCCAGGCCGAGCGCCCGTACACCATCGCCACGCCGCCCGTGCCGCTCAACCGCTACGGCGAGAGCAAGCTGCTCGGCGAGCGCTACGTCGAACAGTTCAGCCCGCGCCACTTCGTCGTGCGCGTCAGCTGGCTCTTCGGCGGCAGCGGCGGCAAGCACTGCTTCGTCAGCAAGATGCTCACCTGGGCCAGCACGCGAGAGACCCTGCGCATGGTCGACGATCACGTCGCTGCCCCGACGAGCGTTCACGACGCGGCGCCCATGCTGCTCGATCTGCTCGAGGGCGAGGCCTATGGCACCTACCACGTCACCAACCAGGGCGCCTGCTCGCGCTACGAGTGGGCCGCCGAGATCCTCGAGGCCGCCGGTCTGAGCGACAAGGTGCGTCTCGAGCGCGCGCGGCGCGCGGAGTTTCCCGGCGCGGCGCGCCCGGCGTACTCGGTGCTCGACACCGCGCCGCTCTCACTGCGCGTAGGCTGGCGCGAGGCCACTCGGCGCGTGATCGCCTCCGCCGCTAGCGGCGCGTCAGATCCGCGTGGCCCGGGCGGCGCAGCGGGCTGACGCCGAGCTGCATCAGCATGGCGAGGTTCTCTTTGACGCGCGGATCGTCGGGACGAAGCTCGTTGGCCGCGATGAACGCGGCGTAGGCGGCCGACAGATCGCGTCGAGCGAGGGCGTCGATGGCACGCTCGAGCAGGTCGATGAAGACGGCGTTGGTCTTGTCGAGCGCCGCGGGGCGCTCGGGGTTGGGCTGCGACGCGTGTGCGTGGCGCGCGAGCGTTCGGACAGACGGCCGCTCGCCGGTCTGCTCGACGCTGAAGCCGCTGTCGCTGGGGCGCTGTGGGGCGTGGGTGTGGGCTTCGCTGTCGCGCCGTCGCGCTCGGCGCTCGGCGAGGCTGTCGCAGGTCTTGATCGCGTCCCACTCGGCGAGCTCGGGCGGCGGCAGCGCGTCCCACGTCTCGAGACCGTCGTTTTGCTCCTCTGTGAATTTCCTGGCCGTGGAGCGGTCGTCCGCGGCGAATCTGCGCGGCGTCTCGTCGGGCGCTTCGTCGCGCGAGATGGCCGCGGCGTCTTCGAACTGCGCGGCCTCGAGCAGCAGGCTCTCCCAGCGACCGCGCACGTTGCGTGGCCCGGGCAGCTTGGAGGGCGAGACGGCCTCGCAGCGCGTGGCGGCGTTGGGGCGAAACAGCAGCCGGCGCAGGGCGCGGCGGCCGCTGCCGAGATCGTCGTCGGCCGACCAGACCTCGCCGCGGTGGATCGTCACGCGCCCTACTTCATGGCCCAGCTCCTCGACGATGATCGACACCGAGCGGCGGCCGAGCCCGGCGAGCTGGATGTAGTCGGCGACCGAGAAGGGCGTCTCTGACGAGATCCCTTCCGCCGCCAGGCGCTGCTGCACCAGCGCGAGCAGCTCGTCGACATCGAAGGGCTTGGGACGCACGTCGACGTTGGGGCGGCGCGGGATCCAGCGCCGATACTCGCGCACGTGGCCCGACACGAAGATGAACGGCAGGCCGGGGTGCAGGCTGTCGGCGATCCCGAGCAGCTCCACGCCGGAGCCGTCAGGTAGGTCGAGGTCGCACAGCACGAGATGAGGATCGACCGCCTTGAGCAGCGCGATCGCCTCTCCCACGGTACCGGCCTCCGAGACGTCGATGGCGGGCAAGCGGTTGAGATGCCGGGCGATGGAGGTCCGCAGCACGGCGTCGTCTTCGACGATGAGGACCACGGGACGCTCGGAAGTCGGCGTGAGTTGGCTCATGGCGATCTGCTCCTGCATAGACATCGGCAGATCAGCTGAAGACTTGAGACGGGGCTAGCGCGCGCGCTGGATGTGGATGCCCTGGCGGTCGAGGCGCACGATGGCGCCCTGTGCGAGGGCAACGCCGTCGACGCTGATGCGGCCGCGCAGCGTGACGGACCAGCCGTCGGGCGTGCCATTGAAGAACGCCTCGACCTGCGCGGTGCCCGCCAGCGTGATGCGCGGTGAGAAGCTCGCGGTGGTGCGGCCGCGCAGCAGCGCGCCGCGCTCGTCGATGTCGAGCCGCGCGGAGCTGACGCGAACGTCGTCGAGCGCGACGCCGGTCCAGGCCGTCAGCGTGGCGCCGCTGATGCGCGCGTTGGCCTCGGCGCGAAGGCGCGGCCCGCGGGTGGCGTCGACGGCGACCTCGACCTCGACGCGGCGCGCGTCGAACGAGACCGGCAGCACCGAGGGCAGCCAGCGCGTGCCGCCTTCGACGTGGCCGCTGAGGCTGCTGCCCGCGACGTCGGCGGCGACGCGCGTGGCGGCGTCGCGCAGCGGGGCGGTGATCGTCAGGCCGCTCTTGGTCCAGCCGATGGCGACATCGACGGCGCCGCGCAGCTGGTAGAGCGACAGGTCGCTGGGATCGAGCACCACGGTGGTGCTCTCGACGGCGGTGGCGCCCACGGCGAGCGCGCGGTCGAACGCGGGGCTCGGCGAGGTCGACGTGAGGAAGTAGAGGTAGGCGCGCTGCGGGTCGAGGTTCGACGAGAGCAGCTCCCCGCGGGCGACGCCGACGGTGGCCTTGGCCTCGAACCCGATCGCGGGCACGCGCAGCGTGCAGCCGCCCGAGATGCGCTGCGTGTCGCGCTCGACGACGAGGTGCGCCGACGCGAGCGTCACACGCTGGCCGCCCGCGCCGATCACGTCGACGTCGCCCGCGACGCGGTAGCCGTCGGCGATGGGGGTGACCGTCGCGCGCTCGGTCTCGAGCACGATGCCACCGAGCTCGAAGCGGCGATCGTTGTCCGAGGCGGCGGCGCGCGGGGCGGCGGGGGCGACGGCGCCAGGGCGGCCGCAGGCGGTGGTGCTCGCGAGCGCGAGCAGGATGATGGCCATCGATACCGTGTTGCGCCGCTTCGCCATGCCGGACTCCTTCGTGGTGCCGGCAATGGGGATTGCGAAGGACGTGCCGGCGTCTTCGCTGTCGTAACGTTCTGAAACTAGGCGGCGCGTGTGCCGGGTGACGCGCCCGATGTGTCTCGGGAGCGGAAGTGTTGTCTGGACAACGTTTGGGGGCCTCTCCCCCCGACAACTCTCCGTCTTTTCGATCGCTTAGCGTCAGAGCTCGCAATTTTTGCGAGAACGAAGGGTTTGGCTTAAGATGTCGTAATTAAAAGGCTAATGGGGCAGACAGGGCCGAATTGCAGTCTATCTTACACAAAAAAGTCGCAGACTAGATCGGCAACGCCAGCTAGATGCCCTGAATCACAGTGCATTTAACTTTTCCTCCCAGGCGCCGATCTTGCACTGACAGGGAGTGATGTCCAGGACCCACAAGAAGACCCGCGCCCGAACGTCACGTTCTCGGTGGATGCGCCGCGTCGCCTACGCGCTGCTCGCCGTCGCGCTGTTGGCTCCGAGCGAGCCGCGCGCCGAGATGAACCCCGTCACGATCATCTCGAGCGGGCTCAAGCGTCCCGAGATCGTGCTCGTGCTCGATACCTCCGGGTCGATGCACCAGGCGCCGGGCAGCTCTTCGAGCATCGGCACCGACTGCAACAAGGACAGCTTTGGCCTCGTCGATCTGGTCGGCGACGGCATGTGCACCGGCACCGAGACGACCAGCTCGTCGCCCAACGACTGCATCTCGAGCAACTCCTCGACGTCGCCCGGCCAAGCGCTCGCCTGCGGCGGCTCGGCCACCGGCACCTCGCGCATGTTCGCCGTCAAGCGCGTGCTGCGCGGCCTGCTGCCGGCGCTTCGCACGTCGGCCAACTTCGGCCTCGTGACGTTTCAGCAGAGCGGCTACTACGAGTACTTCAAGGCCAGCGGCTCGTGTAACTGCAGCACCTGCCCCGGCTCGACCACGGTCGTCTCGTGCACCTACCAGAACTGCAGCTCGGCGAGCTGCGACAGCGGCAACCCGCAGTGGAAGAATGGGCACTGCAGCTGCGGCAAGAACAAGCCCGCGCCGGTGTGCACGAACACCACGGCGGTGCAGCCGGTGTGCAGCGATCCCGAAGATTGCAGCACCTGCAGCTGTCCGGCCGCGACGACGCGCACCTGCAAGAACATCGGCTCACCGCCGTGCTGCAGCTGCGGCCCCGGCGAGACGCTGCAGTGTACCAACGACGGCGACTGCACCACTTGCACCTGCCGCAAGTCCAACTGGAAGGCCGTCGGCTGCTGCAGCTGCCCGACGGGCTTCAAGATGTCGGACCGCTGCTCGGAG
>JAGQIK010000564.1 GCA_020431405.1 Myxococcales bacterium | reverse complement strand
GCGCCAGCAGGTTGTAGATGCGCAGCGTCTTTTGGCCCTCGAAGATGTTGGGCGCCGGCGCGATGCCGAGCGTGTCTTCGAGCTCGAGCACGCGCGCGCGCAGCGCGGCGATCTCGCCGCCGTCGAGCACGCCTTCGACGATGGTGTAGCCCTGCGCCGCGATCGCTTCGATGTGTCGGGTCTCGGCCATGGGCCGAGCATAACGTCTGTCAGTAGCGGCCGACGACGCGGAAGAACAAGCCGCCGGCGTCGCGGTCCTGCGAAACGAACTCGTTGTCGCTAAAGCGCGTGAAGTTGTAGCCGAGGCCGAGGCGCACCATGCGGTGCACCCAGTAGCCGGCTTCGAGCAGGGTGCCGTGCAGCAGCTGGTCGCCCTGGCCGGGCAGCCACATGCGCATCACGCGGTACTCCACGCCGGCGTCGAGGTGTCCGGTGATGTGCAGGTTGAGGCGGTTGATCCACAGCAGCGTGTGCGTGACGGTGGCCAGCGACTCGTCGGCGAGCACGTCGAGCTCTTCGTCGACGCGCTTGTAGGCGACCTTCTCGACCAGCTGCAGGTTGAGCGGCAGCTCGAAGATCGTCACCAGCGACACGACGTCGTAGGTGCGGCGCCGCTTGAGGTTGTCGGTGAAGCTTATCGGCCGCATCTCGAGCACGCGTGTGTACTTGAACAGCACGTCGAGCCAGTCGAAGCGGATCGGCCGGATCGCGGCGCCGAAGCCGAGCTCGAGCGCCTCCGACTCCACGGCCTGTGTCGTCATGTTCCAGGTGCGGTAGTAGTTGAGCCGCGCCATCAGCGTGATGTCTTTGCTCGCCGCCCACGAGGCCGCCGAGCGGCCCACCACCTGCCAGCGCTCGCCGGGCGAGGGCAGAAGGAAGCTGCCCGGCGTGACCTGGCGATCGGCGTAGTTGCCGGTGGAGACGCCGCCGTTTTTGGTCGTGCCGAGCTGCGGGTTGACGTTGGCCGCCAGCGCGCCCTGCGGGTTGGTCGCCGACGGCGCGGCGAGACCGGCGACGGCGCTGCCGTTGTCGTAGCGCAGCTCGGCGCGCGTCGAGAGCTTGAACTTGCGCGGCCGCAGGAACTCGAAGCCGACGTGCACCACGTCGCGCTGGCTGTCGCCGGTAGGCGTGCCGTCGGGCAGCCGCCCGGCGAAGACCTGCTGGTGCTCGTAGCCGCCGATGAAAGCGATCCCGCGCCACGGGCGCCACTTGTGACGCAGGCCGAGGATCGCGCGGTTGCGCCGCCCGTTGACGCCCGTCTCGACCTGGTACTCGCCGTAGGTGCGGCCGCCGAGCTTGGGACCGAACTTGTCTTCGGCGCCGACGATGGTCGTCGAGACCGTGCCGCCGTCGACGTTGGAGAGCACCTGCCTGAGATACGTCGAGGCCGACTTCGAGATCTGCGTCTTGAGGCCGATCATCGTCGCGTTGTCGCCCGACCAGCGCACCGACTCGAGCACCTGCACCGCGAAGCGCTTGCCCAGCGAGAGCTCGGCGCCGATGGTCGTCATCGCGCGGTCGCCCGGCGAGCCGCCGGCGACGATGTTGAGCCCCAGCGGCGTGCCGGTGCCGAGCTGTGGATCGGTGCCGGTGAGGCCGATCAGCACGTCCTGGCCGGCGATCAGCTTGAGCCACTTGAAGAGGCGGAAGCTCGCGCGCGCGCCGATGGTGTCGCGGTGCGACTGCAGGTCGCTGAGCATCGGGTCGCGGAAGAACGCGTGCGAGTACTCGGCCGCAAGCTCGAAGCGGCCGCGCTTCATCTGGTAGCGCAGGCGCGTGAGCTCGCTCTGGATCTCGCGCATCACGAGCGGGTCGATGTTGCCGGTGGTGGCGTTGTACTGCGGCAGCAGCGCCAGCGCGCCGTCGTGGCGCGCCGTGATCGCGTCGTGCTTGGTGATCGCCCAGTCGACGCGCGCGCCGTACTTGGTGCGGCCTTGGTCGAGGATCGTGCCGCCCGAGTAGAAGCCGCGATCGAGCTTGGCGAAGTAGCCGCTCGCCTTGAGCTTGCCGGCCTTGACCGACTTGACGAAGTCCGACAGCTCGAGCTCGGCGCGCACCTTGAACGCGTTGCTGTCGCCCGCGCGGCCGTCGGCGCTCGCCATCGCCACGCTGTTGAGCGCCAGGTACGTCACGCCGCCGTCCTCGGAGATAAAGTTCTGGTTGTTGAACGAGCGCGAGCGCGCGAACTCGGCGGTGACCTTGCTCAGCTTGCCGTGGCGGTAGGTCAGCTCGGCGCCGTAGAGCTGGTAGTCGGCGCCGAGCGACTCCTTGCGCGTCTCGCTGACGTAGGTCGCGCCGACGGTGAGCACGTCGAACAGCGTGGTCTTGGCCTGCACGCCGTAGCTGCCCGAGCCCGTCTCTTGCGACGAGTCGTACTCGTAGTCGACCTCGACGTAGACGGGGTGGCCGGCGAGCGTCGAGAGCGTGAACGTCGGGTTGTTCACGGTGAAGCCGGCGTCGGCGATGCTCGAGACGGGAGAGCGGAACAGAATGCGGCCGCCGGGGTAGTCGATGCGGTAGTGATCGTCGCGCGCCTGGATCATCTCGGCGAGCTTGATGCCGGTGTCGCGCTCGCGCACGACGAGCCGCACGCGCTCGGAGCCCTCGATGACCTGGCCGTGGCGCAGGTAGTAGATCGAGCCGCCGGTGGCGCGCAGCACGTTGTGGTCGCGCGCTAGGCGCGAGTCGTCGTTGCTGGCGAAGCCACGAACCTGCAGCCGCACCTTCTTCTTGGCGAGCGTCTTGTCGAGGTCGACTTTCACGCCGTGCAGCATGCGGTCGTAGCGCAGAAGCTCGATGCCCTTCATCGCCGCAGTGAAGTTGCCGACGAGCAGCTTCGACTGGTCGGCCTTGACCAGCACGTAGAACTTGCCGCGCGAGTTGACGTCGCGCACGTGTGTCGCCGAGTCGCCATAGATCGGGTAGTAGCGGTTGGGGTCGACGACTTGGTCGAAGAACTCCTCGAACTGGCGCTGCTTGGCCGAGTCGACGTGCGCCGTGATGACGTAGCGCTTGAAGAGATACTTTCCTTTGATGCGCGCCTTGAAGTAGATCGCCGTACGCCCGTGCAAGAGCACCTTGTCGGTGTCGACGCGTGTGTGCGCGCTGTCGCCGGGAAGCTGCACGCCGGGCTGACCGATAGCGCCCTCGGCGAGCACCATCAGAAACAGCGAGCTATCAGAGACGCGCACGGGCCAGCGGATGCGCCCGATGTTGCCCTTGCGATCGCGGCTCTCGATGCTGAGCGTGCTCTTGCCGTCGGGCAGCTTGACGGTCTTGGTGAACGTACCGTCGTCGCGCAGCTCGACGGCCGCGCCGTTGACGGTGACCTTGTTCTTGGGATGCGTCTTGCCGCGCACCGTGAGGTAGTGCGATTTCAAGACCGCGCCCCGCTGCGGCAGGTCAACGCTGAGCTGCGCCGCCTCGAGCTTCGACTTGGGCACCTTGGCCACCGGCGCCGACGCGGGCGTGTCGCCCGTGAAGGCCTTGCGCAGGATATCGGCGCCGAACGTGCTCACGTCGCCCTTCGCCGCGCGCTTGGTCACCACGGGCGCCGACGCCGGTGCTGACGCCGGCGCAGGCTGCGACGCCGGCGCCGATGCCGGCTGTGACGTCGGCTTGCTCTGCGCCAGCAACACCTCGACCTTCGCCCCCCCGCGCATGCTCAGCGACATGCCGCGCGCCGTCTCCTTCACACCCGCCACGCGCCGCGCCGGCAGCCCGCCACGACCACCACCGCGCTGCGACGTCGGGATCTTCGCCTTCGCCTTGGTCGGCACCAGCAGCACCGCGCGTCGCCCCTGTCCGTCGCGCAGATCGATGATCAGCGCGCTGCCCATCTCGACCTTGACCCAGTCGGCAAACGCGCCCTTGGCGTCCACCGCCATCGGGCTGCCGTCGACCAGCACCTGCTCGCGCGCCGCCGCCGCTGCCACCGGCAGCGCGATGCGCGTGATGCTGAGCGACTCGAGCCGCTGCGGACCGCGCGCGCGCCGTCGCCGCCGCCGAAGCGCCTTGGCGCCGCCCGTTTTGGGCGTCACCGCGGCTTGCGGCAGGGGCAGGGCGCCGACCTCGAGCTCGTAGCGCGCCGGCGCGAGGTTGGCCTTGGCCATCGCCACCAGCAGATTGGCCTGCACGCCCTTGATCAGCTTCGCCCACTGCACCGACTGCCAGCCGAGCGGTGGCGCCACTACGACCTTGATGCGATAGCGCTCGCTCTTCGGCCGCACGCGCACGTCGCGCGCGAAGCGCCGCAGCGCCCACGCCGCGCGGCCCACTGCGCGCCCGCTGCGCCGCGAGAACAGCCGTGCCCCGCGCACATTCGCCCCGCGGAACGGCGCCGCCGCCACGCGCAGCTGGAGCGGCGCCGACTGGCCGATATTGCCGCGCGTGTCGTGCACCACCAGGCGCGCGACGAAACGCGACCCCGGCCGCAGCACGAGCTGTCCGCCGTCGTCGCGACCGTCCCAGCGCAGCGCAGCAGGCAGCGGCAGCCCCTCGTCGAGGCGACGCACGATCTTGCCGCGCGCGTCGCGGATCGTGATCTTGTAGCGCGTCAGCAGCGAGCTCGTCACCGACGTCGAGAGCCGCACATCAGCGCGCGGTCGCCCGCGCCGGTCGAAGCCCGGCATCGCGCCGTCGAGCGCCAGCGCCACGCGCAGCAAGGAGGTGTCGATCGCCTTGCCGTCCACCGTCAGCGTTCCGCTGCGCAGGTTGCCCGCGATCTTGACGCGCTCGGCTGGCTCGGCGTCGGGGGCCACCTTGGGCGTTCCGAGAGTGACCCACAGGCCCTTGCCGTCGCCGCGCTCGAGCTCAACGCGCAGCGTCTTGCCCGCCGGGTTGCCGATGGTGCGCGCGAAGCGGTGCTTGTCGTCGAGCGGCAGCGGTCGACCGTCGAGGTTGGCGCTCGGCGCGCCAGACCGCACGGCCCACGGACCGCCCGTCACATCGAGCGAGAAGCGCCGCCGCGGCGAGCGCGCACCCGACGCGCGTTGCCCCAGCGCCTCGAGCTGCGCCTCGTACTGGCCGCGCGTGAGCACCAGCTTGCCGCCCATGCGCCCGTCCCAGCCGAGCTGCGCCGGCGGCTGGCCCGCGCCGGAGAAGCGCCGCAGCACCTCGCGCTCGCCGCTCGCGTCGAGCCGCCACAGCGTGAGCCGCCAGCCGCGCACGGGCCGCCCGCGCGCGCGCAGCTCGAACAGCAGCGGCGGCGGTCCGCGCTTGGGTATCGACGTCAGGGCGGGCGCCTTGCTCTCGTCCCAGTCCTTGCCCGGCGCCGGCAGCTTGCCCGTGCGCACCACCAGATCGGCCTCGAGCACCTTGACCACTTGCTGCTCGGCCGAAAGCCGCAGCGCCTTGGCGTCGCCGGCGAGGCTCAGCGTCGGCACCACGGCCTTCTTCGCCTTGGGGCTGAGCTTCTTCTTTTTGGCCTTCTTCTTCTCGATGATCTCCTGCGCCTTGATCCAGTTCTCGACGCACTTGACGCCGAAGCTGACCTTCACCGGCAGGCCGCGCGAGAACATCACGATGCGCGAGACGTCGGTCGTCATCTGCGAGCCGGGGCGCAGCGTGTTGACGTCGATCTTGAGCATGCGCAGCCCGGGATCGATGTCGCGCAGGTGGTACTTGCCGTACGCGTCGGTGACGGCGTACATGCCGTTGTCGAGGTAGATGCGCGCGCCCGCCACGCCGCGTTCGCCACTGTCCTGTTTGCGGTTCTTGTTCTGGTCGCAGTAGACCTTGCCCAGCAGCAGGCCCTGATCGAAGTCCGGATCGGCCTCGACCAGCACGCGCGCCTCGTCGCGGTTGGACAGCTCGCTGGCGAAGCCGCCGTCCTTGAGCACGGCGAGGTTGCGATAGGTGCCGAGCTTGGTGTCGAGCCCGATGGCGACCTGGTAGACCAGCCGCACCGACTCGCCGGCGCGCAGCACGAACGGCCCGAAGCGCAGCACGCGCCCGCCGCGGGTGCTCGGCTCTGCGCGCGAGAGACACAGCACGCTGGTGTTGTCGCGCGTGTCGACACTGCTGAGCTCGCCCGACTCGCAGCGCTCGCCGCTGCGCACGCGCCGCACCAGTCGCGTGCGCCCGCGCAAGAAGCGCAGCCCGCGCGGCAGCAGGTCCTCGATGCCCACCGGGTTGGTCGCCACGAAGTCGCGCGACGAGCGGTTCTCCACCGTCACCGTGTAGGTCACCACGTCGCCCATGGTCGCGCGCGCCTTGTCGGCGCGCTTTTCGAGGCGGATCAGCGCGCTCATCGGATCGACGGCGATGTGGTTGTTGTAGAGCTGCGACTGCTCGTCGGTGGGCGCCAGCCGCGTGTAGTAGGTCAGCTTGGCGCCCTCTTTGGTCGGCTGCGGGATGTCGGCGCTGATGACCTCGAGCTCGGTGCCCTGCACCTTGGCGAAGCCCGGCGTGGGCGGCACCAGCGACGACGGCGCCGAGAGCGAGCTCGAGCGCGGCTCGACCACCAGGCGATAGCGGCGCCCCACGCGCAGGTCGACCTTGTAGAAGCCGTTCTTGTCGGTGAGCTGCCCCTGCTGCCCTTGACCGAGCAGCGCGTCGGGCACGTCCTGGCCCTTGCCCAGCGCGTCCTCGTCGTCGTAGACGACCTTGATGCGCACGCCGGCGAGCGCCGCGCCGGTCTTGCTGTGGTAGACGATGCCGGTCGGGTCGAGCACCAGATCGCGCTCGCCGAGCTGTCCGTCAGGCACCGTCACCGGCGAGTGCGCCGCCATCTGCACGCCGGTGGCGCTGAGGATGCGGATCGTGTACGGGCCCGGCGGTACGTTGCGCAGCTCGTAGCGCCCGTCGCTGCCCGACGTCGCCGTCGAGACCGGCTGCCCACCGGGGTTGCCAAAGTGGTAGGCCTGCACCTGGTAGCCCGAAAGCCGCGTGTCGCCGTCACCGAGCGTGCGGTTGTCCTCGCCGATGTCGCGAAACACCGTGCCGCTGAGGCCGCCGCTGCCCACCGGCGCGCCCACCAGCACGCAGGCCGGGCCCGCGTCGCGGAACTGGTCACCGCCGGCCCCGGTGCGATAGCGCGCCGTGTTGCAGACGCTCTCGCCGCGCCGCACGTCGCTATCGACCGTGACGCGGAAGATCAGCGTCACGCTCTGACCGGCCGGCACCTGCACGGCGCTGAAGCTGACGCGCCCGCGCTGGTTGTCGCCCTGCGGCGGGCTGAGCACCTGCGGCGCCGAGCTGGGCGGCGCCACGGCGCTGCCTTGCACGTAGCGCGCGCGCGCCGGGATGTCGTCGCGGATGTCGACGCCCTCGTCGCGCGTGCCTTCGTTGCGCACGGTGATCGTGTAGAGCAGCTCGTCGCCCGACTCGACGAAGCCGCCGTTGACGTCGAGCACCTTCTTGGTGGCCGTCACGCGGCGGTTGTTGGTGCCCACCGGAACCACCGTCGGCTGGTCACCGTTGGCTTCGTTGCCGTCGGCGTCGGACAGCTCCGGCGGAAGCTGCGTCGAGCGCACCGTCGCCTGGTTTATCACCTGCGGCCCCGACAGCACGCGCACCTGATAGGTGATCACCGCGGTGCGTCCCGCCGGGATGTTGCCGACATCGACGCGCAGCCCCGACGTGTTGGCGCGCCCCTGATCACCGTCGGCCGCGTCGCTCAGCCCGCGCCCATCGAGCGCGAGCGTGCCCGAGACATACTGAG